>JAIXOJ010000135.1 GCA_027486835.1 Chitinophagaceae bacterium | reverse complement strand
GTAGCAGCTATAGCTTCAATGGTAAAACCTATACCACCGCAGGTACCTATACCGCTACACTAGTAAACAGTGCAGGCTGTGATAGTATCGCAACATTGGTATTGAGTCTCAAGTCAACTTCAAGTTCTACCACCACTGCAAGCATCTGTTCAGGCAGCAGCTATAGCTTCAACGGTAAAACCTACACCACCGCAGGAACTTATACCGCCACTTTGGTAAACAGTGTAGGCTGTGATAGTATTGCAACATTGGTATTGAGTCTCAAATCAGCATCAAGTTCTACCACCACTGCAAACATCTGTTCAGGCAGCAGCTACAGTTTCAACGGTAAGACTTACACCACCGCAGGAACTTACACCGCCACTTTGGTGAATAGTGTAGGCTGTGATAGTATCGCAACATTGGTATTAGGTGTTAAATCAACTTCAAGTTCTACCACCACTGCAAGCATCTGTTCAGGCAGCAGCTATAGCTTCAATGGTAAAACCTATACCACCGCAGGTACCTATACCGCTACACTAGTAAACAGTGTAGGATGTGATAGTATCGCTACATTGGTGTTGACTGTAACAACTTCTGCAGTTCCTACTGTTAGCATTACAGCTTCTGCTACAAGTATAAGTGCTGGAACTTCAGTTACATTCACAGCAACTCCTACTAATGAAGGAACAGCTCCTTCTTATCAATGGACAAAAAATGGCGTGAATATTAGTGGTGCAAACAGCAGCACTTACACTACTTCTAGCTTGACTAATAATGATACTATTCGTTGTGTAATATCTAGTAGCCTTACATGTGTAACTACATCTAACGCTACTTCAAACAGTGTAATTATTAGTGTAGCCACACAGATTGTTTTCAGTGGTAATGTTCATCATCCGCTTGGAACGATTATTCCTGGCGTAACTGTTAATTTAACTGGTGATGCCGTTTCTTCACAAAAAGTAGATGCAGCGGGTAATTATAGTTTCTCAGTTTCGCCTGACTCTAGCTATACAGTGCGCGCATTTAAGAATAATGATGTAAGTAAAACAAACGGTGTTAGTGTACTTGATGTTATTCAAATTCAAGCATACATCCTTAAAAAACTAACCTTTAATTCTCCATACAAGGTTTTAGCCGCAGACGTAAATAATAGTAGCTCTGTAACTACCCTAGATTTATTGTTGCTAAAAAGGTTAATCCTTGCTACAGATTCCTCATTCTCTGGCAGGCTTTGGGGCTTCTCTGATAGTGCATATCAATTTGCCGATAATGCCAACCCTTTCCCTAATAAAGACAGCATTAGAATCAGCAAAGCAACTTCAAGTAAAGTTGGTCAATCCTTAATTGGTTACAAACTTGGAGATGTTACTTGGGATTGGTTAGCTTCTACTTTAGGAGCTTTCAAACAAAACAAAGCTGTAGAGTTTTACCACAGTAATGTGAATATTTCCAAAGCTCAGCAAGAAGTAAGAATCCCTATAAAAGTTCGCAACTTCAACCAATTATTGGGTATGCAGTTTACGCTAAACTTCAATGCGCAACAATTGAAATTAAAGGCTATTGAGAACAATTTGCTAGATGTAGAATACGGCACAAAGTATAGTAATGAAGGTAAATTAGCGTTTCTATGGAATGATGTTCAATCAAAGGCCAATACTTTGGCTGATGGAACAGTGTTGATGGAATTAGTATTTGAAAAAGTTGGTGATATTCAAACTGACAATATTGCCATCACATCAGACCTTGCCCCTATCGAAGCCTATGATGCAGATTTCAAACTACATACCATTGTGAAGACAGAAGGTAAATTGGTATCACCGAATGAAGATGCGATTTATGCGGAATCTTGGGATGTAGCTCCGGTACCTACTGCTGGTCCAGTAAACATCAAGTTGTCGCTAAAATCAGATAAAGCACTTCGTTTCGAGTTAGTGGATGCTGCTGGAAAGCTTGTGTTTAGTCAAAAAGTAGAAGCACGCAAGGGTTCTAATCAATTTGCGAGTAACTTAAACGCTACCAATAAATTACCATCAGGTGTTTATTACCTCAAGGCAGTTGGTTTAGATAATGCTAATGCCATCAAAAGGATAATTGTAAAATAGTCAAGACTTTACCAAATTAGGCTTAAGCTTTTCATATTAAAAAGGTCGTTCCACCAAAAATGGAGCGGCCTTTTATTTTTTGCTCAACTAACTTTAAACTCAATTATTTAGCATTGAAAGTACTTGTTGCCTAAGGGCATTGTTACAGGCAATATAAATACTATAAATGTGGCTGACTAATGAACACCATAGGGTATCAACAAATTAGCCTGCCCATGATTTAGCATTACTAATCAATTTACATTTTTTTGCACTTAGAGCATTGATTTCCAAATCGAATCCTTACTATTTGCAGGGCTTGGAGCGCAAAATATGTAATCATGAATTGATCGTATTAAATCCCAATTACAAAGGCGAAGGCACACCACCCAATTATCGCGATTGGTTAGATCTTATTTACGAAAGTAGCTACCACCCCAACCATCCAAGTATCAACATCAGCAATCTTGGTATTAAAAGAGCATCTAAATTAGTAAATATCATCATTATAAATTCATCAGAATGGGAAGCCTCCAAATTGGCCGCTTCTTTTTTAACCGTATTAGACATTAGGGAAGAAAAGGGTAAGGAAGCGGGAATAGAGATTGGAATTGTATAAGGAATAAAGTCAGTTGCCAATGCTATTCCAAAGGGATTGGATAATGCTACAATTGTTGATTTGACCGGCCTCACCGTGGCCCAAATAATGCAATTAAGAAAAGAAATTAGATAAAACAACGCCAACTGACAACAACTATGTTTACAAGGTATAACACCCAAAGTAATCCAATTAAACCGCTGTTTATTCTTTAAGTAAAACGAAGTAAGCAAACAGCTTAGTTCATATTTGATACCACCGCTTCATTTGACGGTCATTCGTATTGAAGATGTCCGAAAACGGCATTTGGGCCATGTAAGAAGGCATTTTGCACTTGGAAATGGCATTTTACACTTGGAAATGACATTTTGCCTTGGGAAATGGCATTTTGCACTTGGAAATGACATTTTACACTCGGGAATGACATTTTACACTCGGGAATGACATTTTACACTCGGGAATGACATTTTACACTCGGGATTGACATTTTGCACTCGGGAATGGCATTTTGCACTCGGGAATGGCATTTTGCACTCGGGAATGGCATTTTACACTCGGGAATGGCATTTTGCACTCGGAAATGGCATTTTACACTCGGGAATGGCATTTTGCACTCGGAAATGACATTTTACACTCGGGAATGGCATTTTACACTTGGAAATGGCATTTTGCACTTGAAAGATGACATTTTACACCTGAAAGACGACATTTTGCACTTGAAAGATGACATTTTACACTCGGATACGACATTTTGCACCTGAAAGACGACATTTTGCACCTGAAAGACGACATTTTGCACCTGAAAAATGACATTTTACACTCGGACACGACATTTTACACTTGGAAATGGCATCTTACACTCGAAAATGACATTTTGCACTCGGAAATGGCATCTTACACTCGAAAATGACATTTTGCACTCGGAAATGGCATTTTACACTCGAAAATGACATTTTACACTCGAAAATGGCATTTGACATTCGGAAATGACATTTTACACTCGAAATACCTTCCCCAATAACCCTCCTAATTGCTTTAAATCATTAACAAAAAAATAATTGAACACCACATATAAGGATATAAAATTCTCCCTTACTTTTGCCCTATGACTAAAATATTGTAATTCAATAAAAATTATTTCAAAATGGAAAATTTAAATAATGCTCCGCTAGAAAATGTAAATGATGAAAGTAGCCAAGCCAAAAGCAAAGGCTCAACCAAACCTAAAAAGAAAAGGAAAAAGGTTTACAAACCCCTTCCAGAATTCATTCTTGATTCACAAAAAACCCTTATCAATGCTCAAGACTCGGAAATTCTGCCTTTGTTGGAGAAAAGAGGATACCCCAAAGCGTTGATTCTAGACAAACAGAAACAGTTTGCCGATTTAGACAAGCTATATCAAGCACAAAAAAAAGAATATGGTGAACAATTTGATGCCACTGAAGAGTATAATAAAAAGGTAGAATTACTAGATGAAGAGTACGCAGATCATCTAACTTTTGGTCGCCGATTGTTTAAAAATGATGCAGCCGCTAAATCGGCCCTTGGTTTAAAAGGAATAAGAAGTGCCTCGGAAAGTGGTTATGCAAAGCAAGGAAAATTGTTCTATGATGGTGCACTCGATAATGCAGATTATATCGCAGCATTTGCCAAAAAAGGGGTTACTGATACAGAATTAAAAGCCCAACAAAAAGGGTTTAACGATTTGGTAGTTTTATCTGCTTCTAAAGACAAAGAGTCGGCAGAAGCCCAAAAAGCCACAAAAGATAGAGATGCCCTTTATGATGAATTGAACGAATGGATGGCTGAATTCAAGGAAACCGCCATTATTGCCCTTAAAAAATTTCCTCAGTTAAGGGAAAAATTGGGTTACATAGAAGAATAGTCAACCGCCTCAATCATAAAAAAGCCCCAGCAAAACATTGTTGGGGCTTTTTTATGCCTAGAATTTCTATCATCCCAATTTCTAATGCTTATTACACAATAGTTGCCTTTGTATAGCCTAAGCCCTTTCGCTTTAATGCCATTTGTACAATAATAGCCGAAATCTAAGGTCAATTTTATTATGTGTATGAACCCTCAACTTGCCACCCCCAATTTATCTCTGACATTGCATTTGGTACGAGGGTAAAAAAATGGGTTATTTGCAGCCGAACAAAAAGATTTTTAAATGCTACCTAAGTACAAAAGAGTTCTGCTTAAACTATCGGGTGAAGCCCTGTTGGGAAATCAACGAAACGGTGATCCATTCAATCCTAAAATCATTGAACAATATGCAATTGACATTAAAAGCGTCACAGATTTAGGTGTACAAGTAGCCATTGTAATTGGGGGGGGAAATATTTATCGGGGGATGAATGAAGCCGAAAGTGGTATTGAGCGTGCGCATGGTGATTACATGGGTATGTTGGCCACAGTTATCAATGCAATGGCTATGCAGGCCATGCTAGAGCGCATAGGTGTTTATACAAGGTTGCAAAGTGCCATCAATATGGAGCAAGTTGCCGAACCCTATATCCGTCGTAAGGCTTTAAGGCATTTAGAAAAAGGCCGAGTTGTAATTTTTGGTGCAGGAACAGGTAATCCTTATTTCACCACAGATACTGCGGGAAGTCTTAGGGCTATAGAAATGAAGGCAGACGTTATTTTAAAAGGCACTAGAGTAGATGGTATTTATTCCGCAGATCCGGAAAAAGTGCCAACTGCCGTAAAGTTTGAAAATCTGGGATATCAAGAGTGCATCAGCAAAAACTTAAAGGTTATGGATATGACAGCCTTCACATTGTGTATGGAAAACAAAATGCCCATTATTGTTTTTGACATGAACCAGCCTGGTAATTTATTAAGAGTAGTCGAAGGAATGAATGTAGGAACCTTGGTAAAATAAGTTTGAATTAATAGCATAAAAAAAGGCACTTTCTCCATTGAAGAAAGTGCCTTTTTTATTGTTGTTATAGTTAGAATGCTATTAATCTATTATAGCTTCTTTGAAAAAAGTCGGTTTCTAGATACTCGGTAGGCAATTCCCCTCTCGAGGGGTGCCCGCAGGGCGGGGTGGCAATTCCGCATAAGTTATGCAACAGGGAAAGTTTGGCCGCCCCAAACTTTCACGCTGTAATAAAGGGGGTTGATAAAATAAATTCATTTTTAAATAGTTCGTTTCAATACTTCCAATCACCTACTACCTAAAACTTACTACTTAAAACTTATTTACCTCCCCTTCTTTTTCGCCACAGCCGTAGTCGTTCTTTTTGCAGCCATAGCTGAAACAGGTTTAGGCTTCTTTTCTGCGGCAGGTTTTTTATCAAAAGCACCAGGCACTTGAGCTTCCACCATTCTTTTTACATCACCAAGGGTTAACAAAGCCGCTTCCTCAGGCGTATATTTTCCTCCACCCTCTTTTCCAGTAAGTTTCAGCATGAGTTTTCCAAAGCGTATAAATGCACCCCACCTTCCGTTCTCAATAGAAATTTTTTCGGCTGGCCATTGTTGTATAAACCTGTTGGCTTCTTTGTCTAATTTCTTTTCAATGAGCTCGGTAATATCTTTTTGGCTGAGACTATCGTAGTTATATCCTTTCGGAATGTTGATATACAAGTCATCCCATTTAATAAATGGCCCAAACCTTCCCTTGCCTTTGGTTACCGGCTTGTCTTCGTATTGACCAATAGCCGCATCGGCAATATTCTTTTCTTTTATCAGTTCAATGGCGCGTTCAAGCGTAATATCCATAGGGTCATCAGTCTTCGCTAACGATACAAATTGATCCCTAAATTTTACATATGGGCCAAATTTGCCCACGTTCACTATTAGTTCTTCGCCCTCATATTCTCCAATACTTTTAGGCAGTTGAAACAAATCAATGGCTTCTGCTAGCGTAATGGTTTCAATGCTTTGGGATGCTTTCAACTTAGCAAACCTTGCTTTTTCCTTTTCGTTGCTGGTTTCCCCAATTTGAACCATAGGGCCGTATCTACCCATTCTGGCAATAATTTTTTTACCCGAAACTGGGTCAATGCCCAATTCTCTTTCCCCCTTTGCACGTTCCGCATTTTCGAGGGTATTCTCTATGTTTTGATGGAATGGTTTATAGAAACCATCAATCATATTGCTCCATTTGATTTTACCTAAAGCAATACCATCAAATTCTTCCTCAATTTTAGCCGTGAAACTAAAATCCATTACTTTATTGAAATGGTTATTTAAAAAATCAGTTACCACCATACCTAAATCGGTAGGGAATAGTTTAGATTTTTCAGCACCAGTGTTTTCAGTAATCATTTCTTGCCCAATTTCATTATTGGGTTTCAATCGCAAAATGGTGAGCTGCCGCTTTATCCCATCCTTATCTTTCTTCTCCACATAATTGCGCTTCACAATGGTAGTGATAGTAGGGGCGTAGGTAGATGGTCGGCCAATGCCTAATTCTTCCATTTTCTTTACCAAAGAAGCTTCTGTGTAACGAGCATTGGGTCTAGAAAAACGCTCAGCGGCAATCATTTCTTGAAAGTTAAGCACTTGGCCTTTTGCCAAAGGAGGCAGCATTCCATCTTCATCCTCCTCGTCCTCCTCGTCCTTTCCTTCTAAATAAACTTTTAAAAAGCCGTCAAATTTTAATACTTCTCCAATGGCAGTCAATTCCTCATGGTTAGTACTAATATCAATTTTTGCAATTGTTTTTTCAAACACTGCTTCGCTCATCTGGCTGGCAATGGTTCTTTTCCATATCAATTCATACAATCGCTTGCTTTCAGGGTCATCCACCGTGTGGTTACTCATGTAAGTAGGTCGTATGGCCTCGTGCGCCTCTTGCGCACTTTCGTTCTTATTCTTAAACTTTCGAGGTTGGTTGTATTGAGATCCATAGTTAGCATTGATTTCCTTACTTATGTCAGCTAAAGCAGTTTCACTTAAATTGAAACTATCCGTACGCATATAAGTAATCTTTCCACTCTCATACAGTTTCTGAGCCACTAACATGGTCTTGCTTACGCTATACCCCAGCTTTCTAGATGCTTCTTGCTGTAAGGTAGAGGTAGTAAAAGGAGGCGCAGGACTTCTTTTTGCTGGTTTTACTTCAATAGATTTTACGGTATAAGTTGCACCAAAACAAGAGGTTAGGAATTTACGCGCATCTTGAAGTGTGTTCATTTTAGCAGGTGCCTCTGCTTTAAAAGTCACAGGCTTGTTGCTAATGTCTTTGGCGGCAAAAACTGCATCTACTTTAAAGGAACTAACGGGAATAAAATGATTAATCTCTCTTTCTCTATCTACAATTAATCGTACTGCCACGCTTTGCACCCTTCCTGCGCTTAAACTTGGTTGCACTTTTTTCCACAACACGGGGCTAAGCTCAAAACCCACTAATCTGTCCAATACCCGCCTAGCTTGTTGGGCATTTACCAAGTCCATATTGATGGTTCGAGGATTGGCAACCGCCTTTTTAATAGCTGGGGCAGTAATTTCATGAAAAACAATACGCTTGGTACTAATGGGGTCTAAGCCCAATACTTCCGCCAAATGCCAACTAATACTTTCCCCCTCGCGGTCCTCATCGGAAGCTAACCAAACTTCTTTTGATTTTTTTGCCAATGATTTTAACTCATTTACCACCTTTATTTTATCGTCGGGAATAATGTATTTGGGGCGATAATTATTATGGATGTCAATACCCATATCGTCTTTCTCCAAGTCACGGATATGTCCATAACAACTACGAACATCGAAATCGCTGCCTAAAATTTTTTCAATCGTCTTAGCTTTAGCAGGACTCTCTACAATTAATAAATTCTTACTCATTTTCTTGAAAATAAATGTGTGTGAGCTCTTGATTTTTCAATGGCTATCCATCCTAAGCCCCTCAAAAAAATTTATCTAAATCCCCTTTTCTTTCAACCCTCTTTTCCATACACTTCCAGCAGAAGCGGTGCAATAATAGTCCAAACCATTAAACAACAAAGAACGTGGGTATAGAAATGTTTGCTTTTGCCTTGCCCTCAGTATTTGTAATTAGGAGGATGTGAACGAATACAGAAGCACCCAAAAATTATTTTAAACCCACCAAATAGGATGACAAACAAGTTTTCCAATTTCCTTTTTTGGAGTTTAGGCTTAGAAGAAATGGTCATTATTGTAGATTGGGATGTCTTGGCAAAGCACCGAAATTCAATGGAAATGGATTAGTAGATAAAGGGTTGAAGCAGAAAACAGTAAAAAAATAGGCTGTATTTTTTTGTGGAAATACAGCCTATTTAAACCTTTTTATTTCAGCATTAATTATTTGTTAGCAGGTTCTGGTTTTGGTATCAAGGCCTTGTGGCTCAATTTATATTTACCAGTACGTGGGTCAATATCGGTGAGTTTTACCTTCACTTTGTCTCCCTCTTTCATAACGCCTTCCATTGTTTCTAAACGTTTCCAGCTTATTTCACTTATGTGAAGTAACCCTTCTTTTTTAGGTAAGAATTCTACAAAAGCACCAAATTCTTTAATGCTTTTTACTGTTCCTTCATATACGGTACCCACTTCTGGTACACATACAATACCCTTAATCCAATTTAAAGCACGCTCAACAGATTCTTTATTACTAGAGAAAATACTAACCTCGCCAGTAATACCCACTTCAACAATGTTAATAGTGGTACCAGTTTCCTTCTGTATTTCTTGAATGATTTTACCACCTGGCCCAATTACTGCACCAATGTATTCTTTGTCGATGATGTATTTAACTACTCGAGGAGCATGCGGTTTTACGTCTTCTCTATAAGTATCAATGGTATCGTACATGGCATCAAGTATATGAAGCCTGCCTGCTTTGGCTTGATTAAGCGCCTCGCGCATAACATCCATGCTCAAACCATCTACTTTTATATCCATTTGTACCCCGCAAATTCCTTCACGAGTTCCTGTCACTTTAAAATCCATATCTCCCAAATGGTCTTCATCACCAAGAATATCGGTGAGAATAGCGTATTTGCTGTCGGCTCGTGTTATCAAGCCCATTGCCACGCCACTTACATGCTTAGGAACTGGTACGCCAGCATCCATTAATGCCAAAGAACCAGCGCAAACAGTAGCCATAGACGAGGAACCATTACTTTCCAAAATGTCGCTCACTACCCTAACGGTGTAGGCATAATCACCTGTAGGCATCATTTGTTTCAAAGAGCGTTGAGCAAGGTTGCCGTGTCCAACTTCTCTTCTACTTTGTCCACGCATCATTTTTACCTCACCTGTACTGAAAGGCGGGAAATTATAATGTAGGTAAAATTTACTATCAACAGATTTCGCAGCACTTTCAACGAGCAAATCGTCCAAAGGTGTTCCAAAAGTTACGGTAGTTAAAGACTGGGTTTCGCCTCTTGTAAACAAAGAAGATCCATGTGGCCCAGGTAATATATCTACTTCCATAGCAAGCGGACGAACTTCATCTAGCTTCCTTCCGTCTAAACGAATGCGGTCGTCTAAAATCATATTTCTAACCACTTCCCAATGTAAATCGTCGAAATATTTCTTGGTTAATTTTTTTTGTACATCGGTTGCTTCTTCGCCTAAACTTTCTAAAAGCTCGGTTTTTAAAGCACTGTAAGCATCACTACGGTCGTGCTTAGCAGAACCTTTTCTGGAAATTTCATAAATTCTTTCAGTAGCAAAACTGGCAACTTTAGCTTTTAATTCAAGGTCCTCAACAGGTTTTTTATAATCACGTTTAGTGGTGATTCCTTTTAAATCTCTAAGTTTTTCTTGCGCTTTTATTTGAACCCTAATGGCATCATGCGCCAGTTCTAATGCTTTGATTAAATCTTCTTCGCTGCATTGTTTGGCTTCACCTTCCACCATCATTAGGTTTTTTTCAGTGGCGGCGATGATAAATTCCATGTCGGCAGATTCTAATTGGGTACGGGTAGGGTTAACCACAAATACACCATTTACTCGGCCAATTCTTACTTCAGAAATGATTTCCTTCACGGGTATATCCGATACAGCCAATGCTGCAGATGCTGCTAAGCAAGCTAATGCATCGGGCATTACTTCATAGTCGCTGGAAACAAGGCTGATTAAAACCTGTACATCGCAGAAATAGTCTTCGGGAAAAAGTGGGCGAAGTGCACGGTCAATCAATCGGCTTGTTAAGATTTCATAATCGTTTAATCGAGCTTCACGTTTAAAGAATGAGCCAGGGATTCTTCCAGCAGAAGCAAATTTTTCTTGATAATCTACACTCAAAGGGAAAAAGTCTTGACCTTCTTTAGGGTCTTTATTAGCTACAACGGTAGCTAAAAGGATACAATTACCTTGACGAACGGTAACTGAACCGTCTGCCTGACGGGCAATCTTGCCCGTTTCTATAAATACTTCTTCGCCATTAGGTAGCGTAAAAGTTGATTGAATGGGTTGAGATAACATTTGGTATTAAGTTGGTATTGAAATGAAGCACAAAACCTTGTGCCTGCTAATTACAATCGTTGAAAAAAGATAACTACAAAAGGGGTAAAAAAACAAATCCCAACATCAATAAGAAGCTGGGATTTGCATACAGTTATAAAACCAATTGGTCTATACAATCGCCTCCAAACCCCCAACAATGGGGAGGAAGACCTATTTTCTAAGACCTAGTTTTTCAATCAAGGCACGGTAGCCCATCAAGTCTTTCTTCTGTAGATAGATTAACAAGCTCTTTCTTTGACCTACCAATTCAATAAGGCCCTTTTGGCTGGAAAAATCTTTTTTGTTGGATTGCAAATGTTTGCTGATATCCACAATACGCTCAGTTAATAAAGCTATTTGCGCTTCTGTTGAGCCAGTATTTGTAGCTGATCCACCATATTGAGTGAAAACGCTAACTTTTTTTTCTTTAGTGATTGCCATCGTAATTCTTTTTTTAAGCGAAACAAACGGTATTGCTTCTTATATTTTTTTTAATGGCCGCAAATGTAGGAGAAATGCACATTGATTGAGGCAACTTAATAATAATTTCTACAAAGGTTGGGTAATTATACTTATTCATTTAGCTATTTGTTAGCTTTTTATGGCTCATTTGCAATCATTTACTGCCGTTTTTAGGAGTTATTTATTCATTCGTAACTGACTGATAACGGTATGGAATCCTTAAATTTTGCCTTAATGCCCTGTAAACATCCAAGAAAAGCTTACATTATAGGCTTATAGACCCAGTATATTTGTTTTACAACTTGTCCAAATTTGTCTAGAATTATATTAACAGTTACCAACGATTTGAATTTCGACCAACGGATGCAACGTATCTGTAGTTCCTTGGTAAAGGGGGGATACGAAGTGGCATTAATTGGCAGACAATTGCCACAATCTGCGCCCTTGACAAAACAACCATTTCAGCAATACCGTCTTTTTTGTTGGTTTACAAAAGGCTTCTTGTTTTATGGGGCATACAATATTTTATTGTTTTTCCGCCTGTTGTTTATTCGTGCCGATGCTTTTTGCGCAATTGATTTAGACACCATTATGCCAGTATATTTTGCTTCTTTAATAAGAGGTAAGCAAAGGGTTTATGATGCGCATGAATTGTTTACGGAGCAAAAAGAAATTGTTACCAGAAAGAGGGTTCATCGGTTTTGGTTAGCCATAGAGCAATTTGCAGTTCCTCGATTTTTAAATGGATACACTGTAAATGAGTTTATTCAGCAAGAGTTTTCTCGCAGGTATAGCGTGCAGTATGGTATTGTCAGAAATATGCCTTTGCATAAAAACATTCCACAAAAACAGAAATTTAATTCCCCAACCATCATTTATCAAGGTGCAGTGAACGAAGGCAGAAGTTTTGAAACATTGATTCCTGCTATGCAATGGGTGGATGCGGAGCTAATAATTTGTGGCACTGGCAATTTTCTTGAATCAGCAAAAACCCTTGTACAACAATATAAATTGGAGCAAAAAATTATCTTCAAGGGGGCTATACCTCCGATTGAATTACAACAGCTTACCCCCCAATGCCATATTGGGGTAATGCTGTTTGAACCCACTGGTCTCAATCAATATTATTCACTTGCCAACCGTTTTTTCGATTACATGATGGCAGGTATTCCTCAAGTTTGTGTGAATTACCCAGAATATGCGGTGATTTTGGAACAATATCCTTTTGCTTACCTGATAGAAGACACGCAGCCCCACACAATAGCCTCCGCACTGAACAAATTGCTTACCGACCATGTATTATACCAGCATATTGAAGCTAATGCCCTAGCAGCCAGATCGGTACTCCATTGGGGCGAAGAGGAAAAAACATTACTTCAGTTTTGGAAAGATATATTATAAACACCCGCTTCTAAACAACATTTTGGATAAACACCTGCATATCATCACCCTTAACGTTCCATACCCTGTTGATTACGGAGGTGTTTTTGATTTGTTTTATAAACTGCCCTCCCTTCAGCAGCAGGGTGTGAAAATTCATCTCCATTGCTTTGAGTATGGAAGGGGGCAGCAGCAAGCACTCAATCAATATTGCGAATCGGTGCATTATTACCATAGGCAGGAAGGTCACAAAGCGGTTTCTACAGTGTTGCCATACATTGTGGCTAGCAGAAAGAATGAGGCATTATTAAGCAACTTATTACAGGATGACTACCCCATTTTTATGGAAGGCATTCACTGTACTTATTTGTTGAACGACCAGCGGTTTGCCAACAGAAGAAAGTTTGTACGTGTACACAATGTAGAATATCAATATTACCAAGAGTTGTATGAAAGCTGCAACTCCCCCCTTAAAAAGCTATACTACCTTAGGGAAAGTAAACTTTTGAGGAAATATGAATGCTCCATTGCAGAAAAAGCCACCGCTTTTTGGGGCGTTACGCATAAAGACGTAGCTATTTACAGAACCGAATTTGGCTGCAAAACCATCGATTATTTATCGCTTTATTTACCCCCTGATTGGACCGTTAATTGCCTCACTGGCACAGGAAAGTATTGTTTGTATCAGGCAGATTTAAGTGTAGAGGTAAATGAACGTGCGGCCATTTGGTTGCTAGAGAAGGTGTTTAGCAAAACCAAGCAGCCATTTGTTATAGCAGGAAAAAATCCATCAAAAAAACTGTGTGCATTAGCCCATCAGCAGATGCATACATGTATGGTGGCTAATCCTTCTGAACAAGAGATGCAAGACATGATTAGGAAGGCACATGTAAACATACTTCCCTCCTATCATACTAGTGGAATAAAGCTCAAATTGCTAAATGCTTTGTACAACGGAAGACATTGTTTGGTAAACCCAGCAACGGTTCAAGGCACAGGCTTGGAAGCAGACTGCCACATTGGAAAGGATGAAAATGATTTTTTAGAGCTGATTAAACAACTGAAACAAAAGCCTTTTACCCAAGAAGAAATTGAATTACGCAAGTTGCACTTGCTAGGTATGTTTAATAACGAACACAATGCAAAACAACAAGTGGAATGGATTTGGGGCGAGGGTAAATGGCTTGGAGGAGAAAGGTTTTATTAAGAAAGATCAATTACCATCTAAAGAGAGATTATCTTTTAAAAAAGAATGTACAATCGACTCTAAAAACATCTTGGCTTTCAATCTTTTAGTAAAGGGAACACCATCAAGTCAACTTTAATGGTTAGTTGCTCTATGCTATTCTTCCTACTACCTAGAACCTATTACTTACAACTTGCTTGGATGCGTTAACGCGCTTACTGTTATCGTATCTTGTACTCTGTTTTCACAGTAATGGTAGCTGTTTTGATACGGGAAGAGGTATTGAATGTTCCACCAGTTTCATAATTCTCGTTGCTATTTTTACCAGTAATTTGAAACACACCCATGTTGGCTTTCTTTAATTTGCCCAAACCTCCACCAGCACTTTTGGCAATCGTTTCAGCGCGCAGTTTGGCATCTGCGGCTGCCTTTGACAATAAATCTATTTTCAATTCGGAAAGTTTAGAATAATAGTAAGATGGTGGAAATGAATTGATGATAATGCCTTTTTCAATTAGAGAGGTAACATCTCTAGACACCGTTTCTACGGCATCAATTCTTTTTGACTCAATAGATACAGTTTGTGTTAGCTGGAAACCAGTGAATACCGAACCAATCATCCTGCCTGATGGATCAAATTTGTCCTCATGTGTCCTTTGTACATCCACTGCAGAAAATAATAACTCTTTTTCTGTGATACCTTTTGACACTAAATAGGCTTTCACAATCTGCTCATCTGCCTTTAGTTGTGCAAATGCTTCCTTTAAATCCAACGATTTACGACTATAACTGGCAGACCAATTAATTAAATCACTCTCAAAATCTTTGTCTGCCAGGCCTGTTACAGATACTACATCCTCCGTTTTGTAGCGCGAGGCAAACGCATTGCTCACTAAGTAAGCACCCAACACAATTGAAATACCAAAAATAAAGGCTACAATGTTTTTATTCATAATACACTAAGATTAATAAAGGTTCAATGTGGTAAAAGTATTGGTTCTGGGGGTATTTGGTTAGGATAAGTATTGGATGGTTACATAAAAGGTTTTCACTTTCTCTAAATGGAAAAGCCAAACAAGTCCACGCAATTGCACAACAAGCGAATCAATGCTGTACGCTAGATAAAAAAACCCTGTACCCAAGTCAGTTGGGGGGATAAAATCGTGCATCAACTACCCAAAAGATTTAAGTTTTCGGATAGTATAACTGCTAGGGTATTCCGATTTCATTTTTAATCTAGCATACAGTATAAGATTTCCAATTTCTGATTGTCCTTCGCAAATACAATCTACATCGTTTTTGACACAATCTACATCGTTTTTGACACAATCTATATCGTTTGTGATACAATCAATACTGTTTGTGATACAATCAATACTGTTTGAGACTTGTTATGCACTATTACTGATACACTCTTTACAATTCTTGATTGATTCTTCACTATTCTGATACAATTTTTACTATTCTTGATACGTTCTCCACTATTCTTGATACAATCTTGACTCTTTTTGATACGTTCAACACTATTCTTGATACAATCTTGACTGTTTTTGATACGTTCAACACCTTGCTAAATATTCCTCGCCTTCGCTGATACATTCCTCACCTTCGCTGATACATTCCTCGCCTTCGCTGATACATTCCTCGCCTTCGCTGATACATTCCTCACCTTCGCTGATATATTCTTCACCTTCGCTGATACATTCCTCGCCTTCGCTGATATATTCTTCACCTTCGCTGATATATTCTTCACCTTCGCTGATACATTCCCCGCCTTCGCTGATATAATTATCTTAGGTAAATAACTAAAGAAGCTTAAACAATTAATTTAATTGTAAATTGATTTTGCAAAAAATGAATTTTGTGTTGCCGGTATCTACAGAGTATTTACTTATTAGTTAGGTTAAACTTCAGTTGTTGAAACGAAATAAATCTCGAGCAAACAAATTATCTTAACTATTTAAAAATAGGCAACACATTTTTTAGTAGATACAATAAATAATACAAGTACTATGGGCAAAAAAAGGGTGCACAAAGTTTTTCGCTTTGAAGCTTCGTTTTAACTTTTATAGGATTTGAAACCCTATAAAAGTTTGCGATGGAGGCGAAAAACTATTATGCACCCAGTCAGTTAGCCGTTTCAATTTCTTCTATAAATAGATGATTGGGGGGTAGGGTATAATTGATCAATGCTAGATACCTGCTTGTATGCCCCCTACTTAAACCTGATGGTAAAAGTAGTACCCTCGTTCACTTGGCTGTTTACCTCAATACTGCCGCCTAGGGCGGTAATTTGTGCGTGAATAATGTAAAGTCCAATGCCCTTGCTGTCAGCATTGTCATGGAAACGTTGGTACAAACCAAAAACCCTGTCTCTTACCTGCTCCATATTAAACCCACGACCGTTGTCGGAAAAAGTCATCGTTATGCCACCATTGGCAGATGGGAATGTTTGAATGACAATTGATGGTTTTAGCTCGGGCTGTGCGTATTTAATAGAATTAGTAATTAGATTTAAGAAAATACTTTCCAAATAAGCACCATTAAACGCCACTGATGGGGCTAGAGAAAAATCCACTTCAATCGATGCTTCTTTTACAATATTGGCTATGGAAGTAAGCACGGTTTGCAACACTGCGTTAAAAGAAAGTTGACCAGTGGGCAGGTTGGGATTTTCCTTAATGATGAGAATATTGATTAAATCATTCAGGGTATCGTTTAAATGTTGGGTGGATGTTTTGAAACCTTCTATCAACTTAACTGTGCGTGGATTGCTAATCGTTTCTGTGTTTAGGAGTTTGCAGATAGACAACAGATTGGTTAGAGGCGAACGGAGGTTGTGGGTGGTAATGTAGCTAAACTGTTTCAGTTCGTTGTTGGACTGTATTAGTTCAAGCAGCAGCAATTCCTTTTCTTGTTCGGCCACCTTTCTGCTGGTAATATCTCGCTGAATAGAAACCCAATGCGTAAATATGCCTTCGTTGTTTGCCACAGGAAAAATAGATACACTCACCCAAAATGGCGTACCATCTTTTTTGTAATTAACCACTTCCATTTTTCCTGGCTTAAATTGGTTAATCGCTTCGCGGAGTTTCGTTCGTTCAGTTCTGCCAGTTAATGGACCGTTAAGCATTTGCAACGTTTTGCCTTCCACTTCTTCAAATCGATAACCAGTCATGTTTGTAAAAGCTTCGTTTACAAACACTATCGCTAACCCGCCATTTTCATTGGGTTGCGCATTACGAATGATAACGGCATCGGTGGTGTTGGTAATTACGGTTTCAATAAGTTTAAGCCGCTCCTCCTCTTTTTTCTTTACAGTAATATCTTGTATAGAACCAATGAGGCGCATCACTTTCCCCTCTGTATCCTTTACGCCAAATCCGCGGTCGATTACAGTAATATAATTACCGTCATTTTTTATCATCCTATACACTTCCCTCCAAGATTCAAGCGCACCAGTCATTACAGCTTCAATAGTTTGCCCAATTTTTTTTCTGTCATCTTGGTGTATATTCTCCAGCCATTGATTATTGTTGATGTGGTTAAATTCATACGTACTATAACCAAGCATGTTAAAATACCTAGGGCTAAAGAATACAGAATTGTCGCGCATGTCCACCTCATAAATGGCATCGGAGGTGGCTGCAATGGCATATTCATAACGTTCATTGCTTTTTTTTAACGCTTCTGCTGACCGAACCCTATCCGTAATATTGGTTACACAGCTAAAGTTAAGTTCATACCCTGCATGTTTGACCATGTTCACGTTAATCTCTACCTCTATCAAAGTGCCGTTTTTATGTATCAATTGCGTTGGAAACGTCAATGATCCTGCCTCCTGTAGTTCCTGCCAATGATGAGGCCATCGTTCAGCATTGTAATGAGGGTCAATATCACTTACACGCTTAGCATAGTATTCCTCACGGGTGTACCCCAATAGATTGTGAGCCGCATCGTTAAAATCATAAAAAGAGCCATCCTCTTTAATAAGGTTCATAGGTGTATCGGCCTTTTTAAAAGAAATTTCATGAAGCTTGAGTATTTCCTCTGTTTTTTTCTTTTCGGTAATATCACTTACAAACGAGAAATTAATTTCCATGTCACCATAAGCAATGTAACTGGCAGAAACATCCACATCAATCAATCGGCCATCTTTCGCTTTCAATTGCGATATGACCGAAATCGATTTATCCAGTTTCAAAGACGCCCAGTGCTTAGGCCACAGTTCTTTTCGGTGATAGGGTGCAACATCGCTGATATCCAATTGGGCAAATTCCTCACGGGAATACCCCAGCAATGAATGCATTGATTGATTGAAATCGTAATACGAGCCATCCGAATTGATTAGCTGTATGGGGGTTGAGCTGTGCTTAAAAGCAAAATCCACCAACTGCATCCGCTCTTCCGTTTTTACTCTTTCAGTAATGTCATTAATGAAAGAACAATGGAACTCCGTATTGCCATAAGTAATGCGTTTAATGTGAATTTCTACATCTACGGTTGCCCCATCTTTTTTAAGGGTTTTGCAAGGAAAGGAACACGAGCCTATGCTGCGCAATAAATCCCATTGTTGCTCCCATTGCTCAAGGCTAAATTTTGTACTCAAATCATCGATTTTCAAGCCTGCAAACGCTTCTTTCGTATAGCCGAGTAGTTGGTAGGCAGCTTCATTGAAATGAAAAATGGTACGGTCAAATGTGGTAAAAATGATGGCGGTATTTACTTTTTGAAAGGCAAAACCTACCATCTGTAGTAATTCCTCTTGGTTAGGAACTTGTGCTGTTATGTTTTTCCAATACACAAATGCTTTATCGGCAGTGGTACAATGTACCATTATGTCTAACCGATTATTACCAATGTTCAATGTGCATTCCTGCGGCATAAATGATGCAAAGGCATTGTCAACAAGCCCTTGTATTGCAATAACCTCCGTCCCATCCCAAAAACTAAATAGGTTGTCCCCACTTTTGGGCAATGAAAAAGAAAGATTTCTTGGTGAAGATGTGGCAAGAACTAAACCATTTCGGTTTATCTCAGAAACAGCAATCATATTCATGTAACTGAAAAAATGTTTTAATAGTCGGGGGTTGAAGAAGGGCTGCCAAAGGGTTTAAAAGTATTGGTATTGTGGGTATAATTCAAAGTATTTTTTTATCAGAATAAACGAATAAATTAAAACTGATTATAATTGCATGTTTGTTTTGGTTTCTATTTCTTTACTGGCAAAGGTTCTGTTGTTGTGTAAGCCTAAACATGGTTGTAAAACAAAACAGCTTAAGGGTAAATATTTTATGCTTTGCAAATTCAAACCACCACGTGTATCATAAAAAACATCGTGCTTTTGTTGATGCAAAAAAGTTCTGAAATATATAATCTGCCCGTAAACCACCAAAAATTTATTGATTATAATAGGATATACAGCTATGGAAAGTTTTCCACGAGATAGAAAGGTGCTGGGTTTCCTCAATTTCTTTTTTCTAAATTATTGCTTCTAATAAATCACTTTCCTTAAAAAAGCAAGAAGATTGTCCATATTTGTGACCAAAAAAATTAGAATGAAAATTCGTCCAATAATTGCTTGTTGTTTCTGCTTAATAGCACTTGTTATAATTGGCAATGCCCAGTATCGGGAATTGCCTACCATTGAAGGAAAGGAGATAAACATTGCCGATTGTGGTGCAATTGGCGATGGAAAAACATTAAATACTACTGCAATTCAGCTGGCCCTAGATAAGGCAAAGGGTGGGGGTAAAGTGTTGATTCCCAAAGGCATTTACCTCACAGGACCACTAACAATCGGCAGCAAAACAACCTTGGTGATAGCGAAAGATGCGGTACTCCGCTTAACAAATGACATAGTCAATTATCCCATTTCCGATAAAAAAGCATACGCCAATTTTATTTCAGTGTATGACGCTAGCGATATAAAAATAACAGGTGAGGGTACTATAGATGGGCAGGGAGACATTTGGTGGGAGCAATACAGAGCAAAAAAACTTAGCCTGCGCAGACCCCAAATGTTGTATATCAACAACGTACTGCGTATAGAAATTGCTGGTGTCACTTTTCTAAATCCTCCAAACACACATATCTCACTCAAAAACACCAAGAATGTATATATCCACCACATAACCATTCAGGCACCAGCTACTTCTTCAAACACGGATGGCATAAATATTTCCACACAATATTGCACCATCGAGCATTGTAACATCAACACAGGCGACGATAATATTGCCATCAATTTTGGTAATAAATCTAAAGAGTCTGAATTTGAGTGTATGGATATTGTAGTTAAAGATTGCCATTTTGGATTTGGACATGGCTTGTCTATTGGCAGTTATACCTCGGGAGGGTTAAAGCATCTGGCCGTTAGCAATTGCAGTTTTGAGGGTACAACATCCGCCATTAGAATTAAAACCGCAAGAGGCAGGGGGGGAATTGTAGAAGACCTTAGCTATCAAGATATTACAATTAAAGACTCAAAATATCCCATCTTTATTTCCGAATATTACCCCAAAGAACCAAAAACACCCCAAGAAGATACCACCACTCTACTTTCTAGTGAAAGGATTCCTTCCTACCGAAATATTCTAATAAAAAATGTGGTGGTCGAAAATGGTCAAGATGCGATCAAGGTACATGGCCTTCCAGAATCACCCATTACCAACTTACAGTTTATCAACGTAGAGGTGCACGCATCTAATGGTGTTCAAATTTATAATGCCAAACAAGTGTCATTTACCAATTGCCATATTAATAATGACAAAGGAGAAAGGCTTACCACTTTCCAAGCAGAAGTAAGTGGAATCCAATAAGGTAAAAATTTTGAAGCAAGTAATATCAGTAGAGAGCATGTTGTTTCTACTCCATGCTTTTTGCGTATTGTATTGGCCTCCAAATTGAAATGGTTTTTTGACCCCTGCTAATGCTATTATTGTTTGCTTTTGGACGGCTTTTTTATCATCACTCCATTTATCTGAGCCAAAAGTTGCTGCTCCTCATCTTTTTGTACTTTTTAAGACTATCAAACCTCTACCTCAATTTCGTTTTCAATCCTAATTTCATTATAAATAGAAATGTTTGCATTAAGAACTTCAATAGAAACAACCAACGCATAAGGAATTGATTCTTTATTTTTATCCCACCCTTTGTGTCCTTTTACACAAAAACATATTTCTTTAGGTAGCTGATTTGATTCTATTGTCGCCCAATCCTTTTGGACAGTACTATTATTTCTATTTATTTCCTTTGCAGATCCACTGCCTATTTTATCTTTAATTTTCCATTGAAACGTTCCAAGACCTTTTCTAGCATCTGAATCATAATTTGTTACCTCTTTATCTATTTCCTTCAATACATAATCTTTGAAGTCATCTAATGATTCGTCAATCTTTGATGTTTCCCAATCTAACCAAGTTGATAGATACGATTTCATTTTTTGACGTGTTCTCCTAACTTTTGCTGTATATGCTAAAGTCACTTCTATCAAAATATCATATTCGTCACCTTGATTCCTCAACCCTTCTGGTATTTTAAGAGAATAGACATGGCCTTCTTCTGCTTTAATTTCCTCGGTTGTATAAAATGAAACTCTTTGTTCTGTGTTTTTAGTTACACGTTCTAACGAGGGTAAGCCATATCCAAAATGTCTTAGACTTTCAGAGGTGGGATTTTTAAAATGATCATTAGGTAATCTAGCGCCTTGTACCACTAATGCCCTAAATAAATTTACATTTTCATCTGGATATAATTTCTTGAGCTTTGCAACAATATGTGTTACTTTCGGTGTAGAAAAAGATGTCCCCACACTATCAGTACTGTAAGCTCCTCCTCCATTTAAGGTTGATCTTATTAGCTCCACCCCGGTTTTATTATTAACTCTAACAGTATTAATTCCATTACTTGATAAAATCAAACCTCCACCATACTCTACTACATCTGGCTTTATCTCTCCCCAAATGCCAGTGCCTATTCTTGAAAAAGGGGATATATCATCTTTTCCACCTAATGATTTCCAATCTTCATCTTCAAAATCAGCATGATTTATAGAGCCGACAACTATAGCAAAACTACTTTGTGCAGGATTAGCTATTTGGCAAGATGGATTTAATAAATAGTTAGGGTAACTCTCTCCCAATTTTATGTATTCTCTAATAGTATCGAAAGCAATATTTCCAGCAGAGATTATAAAAACAACTTTTCGTTCGTGAATAATTGAATCAATGGTTGCTGCCCAAGATGACATGTGTTTTTTCCTGAAAGGTGCTTTTGAATTTACTGAAAGATTGAAAATGGAACAATCATTATTGTCATCTACAATTTCTTTCATTAATTCTGCTGGAAGCTTGCTTACTAAAGAATTGTTTGCATCTAAAACTCGAATATTTCTTATCCAACATGGAAGTTGATAAGGTGATTGAATATTTGAAACTCCATTTGGGTAAAGTATTGCACCAGCTACCTTAGTACCATGTCCACCAGAAGTTACCATATCAGCAGTAGAGGCATCCGTCTCTAAGTATGATTTTGATTTAGTACTATTAATGGCACTTTCTAAATACATATGACCTTCCATTATGCCACTATCTATTACTCCCACTTCTGTTGCATCTAAACTAGGTGGTAGTATTTCTATAGCCGCATCCATACCTTCTAAGGACATTCCTAGCTCGCCTCCAACTTTCTCAACTTCTGCAACTTCAAATACAAATGGATAGTTGACAACTAAATCTTTAAGCCCCTTGCCTGTAATCTCAACATCACAAGTAAAACTGTCTTCCATATCGATTATGGCACTTTTTAAAGTTCCATAATTTGAAATGAAATTTTCAAAATGTGCTATTCTTAAATCAAATTGATTATTCCGTTCCGCAGCTTCTCTTTTATAGTTTTCTAGTGCTTTTATACTTTTTGGCTTAGTTCTTAGCGGCTTGTCAAAAGCAATCCCCACTTCTACTTTACATAAAGCATTCTCATCTATCAAACTCCATTTAGCAAAAAGTTCTTCTGAAAGAATATGTTTCGGTTTCCAATCTTCTCTATTACCATCAACAATTTGCCATAAATCTGCTATTTTACCAGAACCCCGATTTTTTTGTTCAAAATCATTAATTTTTGATTCCAAAAGTCGTACTCCGTCTAGTGAAGCTCCAATAATGTAGCCATTTTCTTCTTCAGATATTATCTCAATTCCTAGATATTTCAAATCAAAAAAACTATTAATTGAGCTTGGATTAATTTGCAAAAAAATTGGAATTATTTCTGGGTCTAAGTATGCAAAAGATTCATTCTCTCTTTGAATTATTGAAGAAGACCAATCATTCTTTATGTTATTAGTTGCAAAGAATAAATTATCTCTATGATTCTGTCTGTTGTCTTTATTTTTTTGAGAGATTTCATGAGTTCCACCTCCTCCACGAACTCTTGGCTTACCCTCAATTTTATTAATAAATTTCAAGTGTGGAAATTGTTCCATTCGGTATTTTTTATTTATTCATTGTTTCATTTTCTTCCAATGAATGATTTAAGTCTTCTATTGAAATTTCAGTTTTAGAATGAATAATTGCTTTCTTAGCTGCATCATTTGCTATTTTTACTACTATAGCATAAGACATCCCAATCATTCGTTGCGCAAAGTTTTTAAGATTAATTTTAGGACTTAGTTTAAGTGCAGAAAAAGATATTTTAAGCAACTCAGTAATTTCTTTCTCTGTTGGTTTTGGCAATTCAATAAAATCATCAAACCTTCTAAACAGTGCTTTATCAATTGTTCCTTCTAAATTTGTAGTTGCTATCAAAATGCCCTCTCCATTATATTCTTCCAATAAACCCAACAAAATATTTACTATTCGGTGGATTTCTCCAACATCATTTGAGTTTATATTCCTTTGCTTTCCTATAATATCAAATTCATCTAATAACAAAACGCAAGGAAACTCATTGATGCTTTCGAAAAGCTTTTGCAAATTAGAGGCTGATTCTCCCAAATAAGATGAGATAATAGAGTCGAAACGTACTTTATAAAAAGGCAGGCCCAAATCCCATGCAATTCTTTCAGCAGCCATGCTTTTACCACACCCAGAAGACCCATATAACAGAATTTTTTTTCTTGGTTTTAATCCATGGTGCGCCAGCCGTTCCCTTGCAAGGTATTCTTTCTCAATACGAAGTATTTTGTTTTCTACATCTGAAAACAGTACCATATCGTGCCTAAGGTTCACATTCTCAATGTGAGTTGCCAAAGGCAATCTATACCTCCTATCAAGTGGAACATTAAAATCAGATTCTCGCGCTATTTTTAAAGTAGGCTTGTAATCTGTAGATTTATTGCTAAATTTTTCTTGTAAAATATTATTGAGTTTGTTGGCAAGATTTGTATGACCTCTTACCTTTTCATCCTCAATGATGCTTTGAGCTACTTTTATTATCGGCGAATTTTCTTCACCTTCTATGGATTTAAACAATCTAGTTAAAAGTGCCTGATTCATTTCTTTATCTTTAAAGTATTGCAAACGTACTAGGTAAAGTGTTTAATTAGCATTATTGAAAAATATTTTACCTGTCTTACTCAAATAAATGGGTTTCCTAATTCTTTGGCGAAATTTAATGTTAAATAGACTAATTGATTACGAGCTGCTCCCCTTAAATTCATTTCGCTTAGCGAAAAGTTATTCCTTCTTCAAAATATGATACCAATTTACTAATACCCGACGATTGCCTACCCCTCTTTCCCCTCCATAAAAACAAATAACCCCATTATTCAAAAAAGATTAATGGGGTTGTTATTTTATTTAGCTCAACAATTATCCTACTACCTGTACGCGATAATTGGCCACTTCGGTAGTGCTGGGGTTTTCTATGCAAAAATGTATGTAGCCATTTTCGGGGTCAAAGCCTAAGTCGACGGGAGTGTGGTCGTCATAATTGCCAGGGTTGCTGTTAACGGTTACTTTTTTAAGTCCAGCTACTCCATTTTCCTTTTTGCTGTAATAAAAAGTCAAGGTATCACCCACTTTCACCTGCAAGCGGAATACGCTTTTAGTGTTAACACCTTTTAATTCTCGGGTCACTATTTGGGTAGGTTTTACCTCCCCGTTGCGCATTTGCACATCGTCAGGAAGGTCATACAGCACATAATCGTCTGCTTTTAATGGGTCTCTTTTTTCGTAATACACCCGAGCAGAAGTGCTCATGTCTTTCAACTCTAGATATAATTCGTTGCCCTTATTGCGGCGGATAGAAGTGGTTAGTTTTTGATTGGCTTCGGCCTTTGACACGTTTATTATGCCAGCTTCCACTGATTTTTTTTGCTTGTCTAAATCATCAATCATCGTTTTGGTTATGCCTTTAATGCCCAGTTTCGCTAAATAAACATTGGCCCTTTGGGCTATCGTCATGGAGGCGGTGCAAAGCGCAGGCACGTCCATTCTAGAAAATTCAACATTACCAAAAGTGGCAAATTCTGGACTTTTAGCACCAAGTCCATTCCTAGCAATACCCACAATTTCTTGCATATTATTCGTTAGAATTTCCACATCGGCATCCCTAGCCTTAATTTCCACAGAAATCAATGCCGTCATGGTATCATCCGTAGGCACATTTTGAAAGTTGATTCTTTTCTGTATTAATTCGTCAACTCGGGTGGCGTCAATTCCTCTTGATTTTAAATCGCTGAGATCTCTAATGAAACATGGTTCATGCTCATAGCTTGCATTAATTAGCTCACCATTGGGCATTTGATACAATACTTCTGGTTGGTTATCTTTTGACATAGTAGTAACTTTTTTTAGTGCTTTAATAAAATATGGTCGCAAAATAGTAATCTTAGTTGAAAAATCTACATTCCTTAATCAATTTTTTTCTGCACGATTGGTTGGCCTTGGAGAGGAGTAGCAGTGCAGTAAACGCCATCTAAAATGGAGTGCCATTTTTCCATATTTAACTCCTGTTTTTTATTAAAGTATGCTAATTGAGGGTAGCCACTAATACACGAATGGCGACTAACGATTACCCTCTACTACCAAGCAATAAATGAGTAGCAACCGCTCCAATGGCACGAATCGTTGAATAATTCGGATTATTTGGTTCAAGCAAGGGAAAATTTAAGTATAGACAATATGCCTGCATTTTTTTAACCCCAAGTACCTAAAACCAATGGCTTGCCTCTAAAGCCTATTGAGTCTATCAGCTTTCCGTTTCTTAATTATCTAGGTTTAAAACCCAAAAAATTGCTCCTTGCGAATGATTGCCGTGGAAAAGGGGCAGGCCGCCCCAATGAAACATCACTATCCCTTTCCACAACGCATGTAAGCGAAATAATACTTTATAGCTTCACCGAAAAAGAGGAAATAACTTAATACCTACTTCCAACAACCTACTAATGCAACCTACCAAGCACAATCGAACCCATCGGATACGCGCTTGAATTCTTTCAATCCTGCTTTGAACTTATGGGGTACACCGTTGAAGCTTTAGGGTATTGAATAGAAGTTTTTCGATGCTCGTTTGAAGCATTACGGTACTCGTTTGAAGCATTACGATGCTCGTTTGAAGCATTACGGTGGACATTTGTACCGATTTTTTGGGCTTCAAAAGGCTTTTTGGGGCTATTTCAAGACATTTTGTCAGTATCTGGTTGTTTCTCTCGTAATTAGCAATTTTCTCCTTCTTATCACTTCTTATTTGTTTATATGAGTAGTCGTTTTGTGTTTGAGTTAAAGATCATTTCCTATTTTATGAATAAAACTGATTAGCGCAATTAAGGGCATTACAAATGGCAACAAAAAACACTCAAAGCATGGATATAGCACAGAATCGAGTTGTAAATTCCAAGAAACAGCCCCCATGAAATTTTAACATTCATGGGGGCTGTTTAGTTTTGCAGAAATTGTATGGATAATGTAACTAGCAGAACCGTTGTATCATTAATCCTCTTTCGCAAGTTGTAGATCACTTTCAGCAGCCGCATCCTTATCTAGAAACCAATGCAATTCGCCATTTTGAGGATTGATTAATTGTGATGGATATTCATTTGGAAGTTTAGGGCCATTCAACACTTTGGCCAACACGGCAGCTTTGTTTTTACCCGATACAAGAAAACAAATCTGTTTAGATTTATTGATTATCGATGGAAGTAGAGTGATTCGGTTCATTTCTAGTGCTGGCACATAATAGCTCATGACCCATTTTTCCTGTTCATCCACCGCCTCGGTATGTGGAAATATGGAAAGGGTATGCCCATCATCGCCCATTCCCAGCAGGGTAATGTCAAAACTATACGTACGGCCTTCAAAGTATTTGTGCAATAATTGGTCGTAGGCTGTAGCAGCCGCTTCTGCTCCATTTTTGGTGTTGATAATATGCATTTGCCCTAGTGGAATGGCTACTTTGCTCAGCAAGGCTTCTATGGCTTGCATGGCGTTGTTGCGCTCATCATTAAATGGCACATCTCGTTCATCCCCCCAGAAAACATGTACTTTTTCCCAATCAATTTCACGGCTAAGTGGGCTGGTAGCCAATAGTTTAAAAAGGTCTAAAGGCGTACTGCCCCCAGATAGAGCAATGGTGCAGTAAAATTTTTTCTCTAGCGTATTCGCTATTTCATGTTTCAGCCAGTTTGCAAATTGGTGTACAAGCTGATCCTTAGTGTCAGTAATATGAAATTTAACGAGCATAGATAAGGATGTTTTTTTTGAGTGGAATAACCTAATATAAAATAACACCACCAGCTTAGCTAACCAATCTTGGCCGTATGTTGCTGGTGGGTGCGTTTCAAATATAATAGGTTGAAAACTTTATGTTGATAAAAAAAGCAACTATTCAATAAAACCGCATTTGAACTCAGCCTATTCTATTTGCGATTTATCGGAAGCTAGGGTCTGGGCAGCGGTAAACAAATCAGGCAACTTTTTCCAATTTCTAGTACCAGCCACTAAAGCGGTATCAATCCTTTTGCACCAGTGGTAGCGTTACCCAATTAAATCCATCTCTAGCTATGAGTGCTTCAGCGTCTTCTGGGCCCCATGAGTTGGGCGCATAGTTGGGGAAATCCACTGCGGGTCTGGTACTCCATGCTTCCAAAATGGGCGTGATTATTTCCCAAGCTGCTTCCACTTGATCATTTCGCATAAAGAGTGTCGGGTTGCCCTCCATCACATCTAGCAAAAGCGTTTCATAGGCCTCTGGTTCATGGCCATCATAGGCTTCGGCATAGCTAAACACCATATCCACCGGATTTAGAATCATAGCTTGTCCTGGTTTTTTAGCCTGAAAGCGCAATTTGATTTCCATTTCGGGTTGAATACTAATAGTCAAACGATTTGGACGCCAAGTTTCGGCTGCTTCTATCGGAAAAGCATAATGTGGAGCCGGTTTAAATTGTACTGTAATTAAGGTAGTTTTTTGGTGCAAGTGTTTGCCAGTACGTACATAAAACGGAACACCCTGCCAACGCCAGTTGTCAATATAAAATTTTGCTGCCGCAAATGTTTCTGTGTTCGATTCTGGGGCAATGTTCTTTTCTTTTCTATAGCCAATTACTTTATTGCCGTTGATCCAGCCATCGCTGTACTGTCCACGAACGGCATTTGCATGTACTTCGTCTGTGCGGAGTCTTCTAATTGCGTTTAACACATCCACTTTTTTGTTCCTTATTTCATTCGCATTAAAAGAGACGGGTGCTTCCATGGCAACCATGCAGAGCAACTGCAAAATATGATTCTGTAACATATCCCGCAAGGCACCAGATTGATCGTAGTAACCTGCCCTGCCTTCGAGGCCCACGGTTTCTGCCATCGTAATTTGTACATGTTCAATATAGTTTCTATTCCATATCGGCTCAAAAAGTGCATTGGCAAAGCGCATGGCCAAGATATTCTGCACAGTTTCTTTGCCCAAATAATGGTCTATCCGGTAAATCTGTTCTTCAGCAAAAAGACTGGTGAGCAACTTATTAAGGGCCTTGGCACTTTCTAGGTCGTGTCCAAATGGTTTTTCTACCACAATGCGTACGCTTGATTTATTGGAGCAAAGATTGAGTTTGCCCAAATTGGTGGCTATTTCTGGTACTAACTGTGGTGCTACGCTCATGTAAAAAATCACATTTGGACGCTCGTTCCATTCCTGTTCTTTAGCAGTTACAACGTCTGAAATGGCGGAATAGGCCGCATCATTATCGGCATCCATTTGCAAGTAATTCAAATAAGGTGCAAAACTCTCCCAGTTTTTGTTCACCTCGTTTCTGCGAGAAAATAGTTTAATGCCTTCTAGTAATCTAATGCGGTATTGTTCATTACTGTATTCCGTTCTGCCAATGCCATAAACGGCAAATTTGTTAGGCAGATAATTGTCTATACTCAGGTTATATAAGGCGGGAGTGAGTTTCCGCAAATTCAAATCACCGCTTCCACCGAATATGAAAATGATGGAAGCATTCGGTTTTTTATTTAAAACAGGCATAAAAAATGTTTTATGATATCGTGTGAAGAATTAGGTGGTAAGGTGTCAAGTAAACAAATAGGGGAGGGATGAATCCCATCCATTCTTTAAAAGGAGGTGTGTTTAATCCAATCGATATGATCATACATTCCTTTACAATTACCCCCAATGACTATGAAATATGCCTTCCCTGTCAAGCCGCTGATAAGTATGTGCGCCAAAGAAATCCCTTTGGGCTTGGGTAAGGTTAAGGGGTAATTTATCCGACACAAATGCATCAAAATAATTCAACGCATTAGACAAGGCCATGGAAGGAATACCTGCCTTAGTAGCGGCTATTACTACCGATCTTAACCCACCAATACTCGCTTGAATTGGACGGACAATGGTAGGGTCTAAAAGTATATTACTAATAGAGGGGTTTTGGCTACAAACAGTGTAGAAAAGTTCGAGCATTGCCGAGCGAATGATGCAGCCTTGTCGCCACACTTTCACGGCATCTTGCAATGGTATCTCAAACCCTAGTTCGGTTGAAGCCTTCTGCAACATGGCCAATCCTTGCGCATAACATATAATAATAGCACTTACGAGTGCATCATGCAATTGTTGTTCAAACTCCTCTGGTTCTATTGCAATTGCTTTGGAAGGTGGTGAATAGAGTCCTGCCGCCTGTATCCTATTTGTTTTCAAGCCAGAAATACTGCGCATAGTCACAGCCGCATCAATCACAGGAATGGCTGTACCTAAGTCCATTGCACTTTGCGAGGTCCATTTACCAGTTCCTTTAGAGCCTGCAACATCTAGGATGCTGTCTAATAATTCACCTTCAGCTAATTCGTCTTTTTGAAGGAAGATAGCAGCCGTTATTTCCATCAGATAAGATTGTAAATCGCCTTCGTTCCATTGGCGAAACAGTTGGTGCAACTGCTCGTTGGTGTATCCTTGCCCATGTTGTAATAGGTCATATACCTCGGCCAATAGTTGCATAATGGCATATTCAATGCCGTTATGCACCATTTTCACGTAATGTCCTGCTGCGCCCTTGCCCATGTAGGCTACACATGGTTCACCGTTTGCTTTTGCAGCTATAGCTTCTAAAACTGGTTGCACATTTAAGTAAGCTTCATAATTACCTCCAGGCATGATGCTTGGGCCAGTTCTGGCACCTAACTCTCCACCAGAAATGCCCATACCCATAAAATGAAAGCCCATTGTAGATTGTGCTTCTATTCGGCGTAGGGTATCGGTATAATGCGAGTTTCCTCCATCAATTACCACATCTTCCGGACTCAATAGTGGTTGTATAGACGTAAGTACCGCATCTACAGGCTTGCCCGCAGGCACTAACAAAATCATTTTCCTTGGTTTTTTCAGCAGTGCCACCATAGCTTCAAGGCTATTCACCCCTTTCACGGTTGTACCTACTGTGGCGGCGCTTTCTAATGCACTGGTTTTAGATGCATCAGTATCAAAACCCACTACTGCAAAGCCATTGTCGGCCATGTTGAGCAACAGATTGCGCCCCATTACGCCTAGGCCAATCATAGCAAAATCAAATTGTTGTTCCATTTTTATTGTATTTAGACAATTGTTTGAGCCGTAAAAGTGCAGCACAATTTTGAAAGGGCTATTTTTCAGTACAAAGAAGTTCTTATTTCGACACAACCTGCCATTGTTTTATAGTAATGAATGTTCTTAATAAGCAGAATGAATCTAATATTAAAACCCCTTTTAAACCATGTCTTATAAATCCAAAAAGCGAAATGTTTTACCGTTAAATAGCGTAGCACTTTGCGTCTTCTTTGCATACAAAACATTCCTTGCTTTGCGGGAAAACTGCTTGACAATCTTTTACTAGAAATGAGCTGTTTCGGAAAATAAACAATCAAGTTGGGCGATTGAGAAAAGGAATTTTCCAATTTCAATGTACTGTTCAGGAAACATCTTCAAAGAAGCGTGAGCACAATCTCATGATTCATTGATAAGTACATTCATGGGAGTTCTTCAAGTAGTGCATTTAGCACTCGGGAATGGCATTTTACACTTGAAAATGACATTTTACACTTGAAAATGGCATTTTACACTAGGGAATGACATTTTACACCTGAAAGATGACATTTTGCACTTGAAAGATGACATTTTACACCTGAAAGACGACATTTTGCACTTCAAAGATGACATTTTACACCTGAAAGACGACATTTTGCACTTGAAAGATGACATTTTGCACTTGAAAGATGACATTTTACACCTGAAAAAAACATTTTACACTCGGGAATGGCATTTTACACTCGGAAATGACATTTAGCACTTGGAAATGACATTTTACACACGAAAATGGTATTCAGTAAAAAAAATCAACCAAATTCTATTCAAAAAAGACTTGTATCATACCCCATCTAAAATGAGCGTGTAGAAATTTTTTTGGAGGAATGATAACTGCGAAAAACGATCATGCACTCGCTTCCCCACCATACTCTTTTTGCTGAATAACTGCTTTTATATGCTTTTCAAGAATGTTTGTGCAATGCAAAAGAGTAGTCAATTTTTTAGTTGAATCGTCAACTAAAGTGGATTCGTCTTCGCTAGTTGCCATAAATATTCGAGCATATCACTCCCCATAATAGCCTATTTTAATGCAGCTTTAACAGCGTTTGTATTGCTTTATTACCATTCAAACAAATATCAACAGTCTTATAGCACTCACCCTTAATTTAGGCACGAAACAAATTAGTTATAATGAAATATTTTAAAAGTCTATTGGCCATTGCCATTGGTTTCGCCTTAGGTGTTACTGGTGGTCAGGCGCAATCCTCGGGTAGTAAGTACAACCAACACAATGTATTTAATCCCCTCTTTTATCCATTTAATGGAAACGAATACCGCACTGCCGGCGGCGAACCAGGCATTAAATATTGGCAAAACAGGGCTGATTATAAAATTAATGTAACCCTAGACACGGCAAAGAACAAGGTATCTGGAACGGTGTATATCACTTATACTAACAATAGCCCAGACAGGCTTCCATTTTTGTGGCTGCAATTGGATCAGAATATTTACAAAGCCGATTCAAGAGGCGAGGCTACTAGCCCAGTTACTGGTGGGCGTTTTGCCAACAAAAGCTTTACCGATGGCAATGAAATAAAATCTGTTTCCATCATCCAAAATGGCAATCCCGAACCCGTAAAATATTTGGTGAACGACACTCGTTTACAGCTTAAACTCAAAGACACCCTCAAAGGCGGTGGGGCAAAAATTACCATTAAAATTGATTACGCTTTTGTATTGCCAGAGTATGGCACCGATCGTTGTGGTCGTTTAAATACCTCTAAAGGTTGGATTTACGAAGTAGCCCAATGGTATCCTAGAATGGCCGTTTACGATGATGTGTTAGGATGGAACACCCTGCCTTATATAGGTGCTGGTGAGTTTTATCTAGATTATGGCGATTACGACTTTTTTATCACTGCTCCAGCCAACATGCTCGTAACTGCTTCTGGCGAATTGGTTAATCCAACCGAGGTGCTAAAACCAGCAACCCTTGCGCTTTTTAATAAAGCCAAAAACACCGACAGCACCCTTATTATTAAATCTGAAGCCCAGCTAGATTCTACCAGTTTTTATCCTGCAAAACCCAGTCTCACCTGGCATTTTTTCTGTAAAAATGCACGCGACGTGGCTTGGGCCGCTTCCAAGGCATTCATTTGGGATGCTGCAAGAATCAATTTGCCTAGCGGAAAAAAAATATTGGCCCAATCCTTTTATCCGCTTGAAAGCAAAGGCAATGATGCTTGGGGCAGAAGCACCGAATACGTTAAAAACTGTATTGAATTATATTCAGACGAGTGGTTTGAATATACCTACCCTGTAGCCACCAATGTGGCAGGGGTAGTAGGTGGTATGGAATATCCTGGTATTGTGTTTTGTAGTTCAAAATCGCAGAAAGGTGAGTTGTGGGATGTTACCAACCACGAATTTGGGCACAATTGGTTCCCTATGATTATCGGAAGCAATGAGCGAAAATATGCTTGGATGGACGAAGGCTTTAACACCTTTATTAATGGTGTGGATACCAAAGAGTTTAACAAGGGCGAATACTACGAAAAAGACGATGCACAGGTAGTTGGTAAAAGAATGTTTGGCGATAAAATGGACGTAATTATGAACGTACCAGAAGTAATTCAAGCCTACAATCTTGGCACAGCAGCCTATTCTAAACCAAGCCTAGGATTAAATATTCTTCGCAACAACGTACTTGGAAAAGAACGTTTCGATTATGCTTTTAAAACCTACATCAAACGTTGGGCATTTAAACACCCAACCCCTTGGGACTTTTTCCATACCATGGAAAATGTAGCAGGAGAAGACTTGAGTTGGTTTTTCCGCCAGTGGTTCTTAAATAATTGGAAACTAGATCAAGGGGTTAAAAAAGTGGAGTACGTAGAGGGAAATCCTCAGAACGGTGCTTTGATTACCCTAGAGAACTTAGAAGAAATGGCCTTGCCAGTGGAAATTGCCATTAAGCAAGAAAATGGAAAAGTAGATACCGTTAAGCTACCAGTAGAAATTTGGCAAAGAGGTGGTACTTGGACTTTCCAATATAAATCAACCTCAAAAATTACTAAACTGGTTATTGACCCTAACCATGATTTTCCTGATGTAAACCCGGCAAATAATGTTTGGGCAGGTCAAAACGCTAAGGCTGTGCCATTGGGTACTACTACTAAAACGGTGTTTGATAGTTATGTAAAAGCTATTGGTGGCGTAGAAAAGGTAAAGGCAGTTACTGATTTATACTATTTAGCATCAGGCTCTATTCAAGGTGTGGATGTGCTCATGACTATGAAACAGAAAGCACCAGATAAGCTGCTGCAAGAAATTAACATTCCCGCAATGGGCATGACAGCCATGAAGCTTACCATTAATGGAGATAGCATTCACCTAATACAGAATGGAAAACCTGCAGTTGTGGGCGACGAAACACGTGCGGCTATGAAAAGCGGTTTAAAATTGTTTCCGGAGTTAGATGCCAATGGAGGCAATTTTCAATTAGCGGCTAATTTGGCAGTGGTGAATGAATCATTAGCTTTTGTAGTAACAGAAACCAAAGCTGATGGAAACAAAACCGAACGCTATTACGATGAAAAAACGGGTTTAAAAATCAAGGAAGTAACCATTAAAAATGGCAATAGTAATTCTACTGAGTTTGCCGATTATCGCGAGTTAGCAGGTAGTGGGGTAAAAATTCCATACGAGCGCAAAGGCGAAATGGGAGGTTATACCATCAATTTCAAAGTAAAAGAAGCCAAAGCAAATTCTAACCTAGGCGATGACCAGTTTAAGTAGTACGTTTCAACTGCACTGAATTTATCTCTGTTAGTAGGAACGCTTCTTAGTGTTATAAAATAAATTAGTCGAAATAACACTAGCAAATAGTTTATCATCAAAAGGCTGCCCACATTACTATGTGGCAGCCTTTTTTAGTAGATAAATTTTACAGGCACGTTGCTCTTCTAAGTAAACTAAGCCAATTACACGGAGAATTCACCATTTACTACTAACCTTGCCACCATGTATGCTATTCTAAGACGATTATTGTTTTTACTAAGTACCGAAAAGGCCCACCACCTAAGTATGCACTGCTTGATGTTTGCATGTAGATATAGTTGGAGTAAACGAATCATTAATCGTTGCTACGAAATAAAAAACCCAGCCTTGCAACAAAAGCTATGGGGCTTGCAGTTTAAAAATCCAGTAGGCTTGGGAGCAGGATTTGATAAAAATGCCCAATACCTAAATGGGTTAGAAGCCCTTGGATTTGGATTTGTAGAAATCGGCACTGTAACTCCTTTGCCCCAACAGGGCAATGATCTCCCCCGTTTGTTTCGTCTGCCTAAAGACGAGGCCCTCATCAATCGAATGGGTTTTAACAATGATGGGGTGGCTTGTATAGCACAACGCCTTAGGGTCTGGAAACAACAACAGCTGATGCGTGAAGATGAATGCCCAATGTTAATTGGCGGCAATATTGGCAAGAACAAGCAAACTCCCAATGACCAAGCTTGGAAGGATTATGAAGTATGCTTTAAGGAACTATTCGATGTAGTGGATTATTTTGTAGTGAATGTGAGCAGTCCCAACACGCCTGGTTTACGGGAATTGCAGGAAAAATCAGCTTTAGCTGAAATTTTCACTCGATTACAGGCCATCAATAACACAAAGCAGCATCCAAAACCTATCCTCCTAAAAATTGCACCCGATTTATCCAACATCCAATTGGATGATATTATTACACTCACCAAGGAAGTACAAATCGATGGCCTTGTAGCCACCAATACCACAATCAGTCGATCCTCATTAAAAACACCCGATGAAAAAATCAAGCAAATCGGCGCAGGAGGGCTCAGTGGCCTACCTTTAAAAGCGGCAAGTGCTGACGTTCTCGGGTATTTGAACAAGCAATTAAAAGGGAGTGTACCCATCATTGCCAGTGGAGGCATTTTCAGTGGACAAGATGCACTTGTAAAAAAACAGTTGGGTGCAGCACTTGTGCAAGTATGGACAGGCTTTGTTTACCGTGGGCCGGGAATTGTTAAGTCAATAGGTAAAGCATGGCTAAAAGGCAGTTAGGTTTCATTGTGGAGAAATATGCCGTCGTGATAGAGAAATGAGCTGTCATTATAGAGTAATGAGTCGTCGTGATTGAGTAATTCGAGGTTGTTAAAACGTAACGAATCCGTTGGATGGGTGCATAAAAGTTTTTCGCATGTACATTTCATAAAGATTAGTTTGATGGTACTTGTATCAATTTCACAGAGTTGCCCAGAGAACCACCGAGCTACTAAACACTGTAGTTCATTGTAAAACATCTGTGGAATCAAGCGTAATAAAGACTTTCTCGGTTACTCTGCTTTGGTGAACAAACTAGCGTTTTTCACAAACCATCATTTACATAGCAACATATTTATAATAAGCCGCTATTTTCTAGCTAATGTTAGTCCCAAAAAATCAGGTAGGGGACTTAAAACCGAGATAATTGTAGTTGTTGATTTTTTGTTGAAAAGACCCTTTAAATCGAATTCCATTTAAAACCTTTGAGCATCTTTTAGAAAATGTGCAATGAAAGGCTTAATTGCTCATACAAAAAGGAAATCGTTTCATGTTCGAAATGAATGAATTGTGTAGTCTTTTTTAGTTAATAAGTAATAGTGAAATCCCCAAGAAATTCAACGCATGCCTTGTCGTAATCTCTAGATGATTTATCAAATTGCATTAATTTAAATGAGATTGATGATAGATTTTTATTCCTAATTCTTTGTGAAAAACGAGGAGATAAAAATTATAGTTCACCTAATTTAAGGGTTAATTTAATTTGTCTATAATCATTCATGGAAAAGGGTTTTAAAATAAAATTAGTGTATGTAAATAGCAAAAAAAGTTTGCCTAAGAGAGTATTTAATCAAAGGCTTTTAATAATACAATTTAAATTAACAAAATTAAAATGTAATTAAAAACTGAACTACTTTCATAAATCTGCATTAAGTTGCGTGTCCACTGAGAAGTAGTAACCCCACTGCGCAAAGGCTGGAATTAGAATAAATTTTTTGAGAAAAGTACTAAAGTAGCTGATGCTGCAAATGAGTTCTAATGAGTCGCCCTACCTGTTCCTGGAATAGTATGGGTGGCAAAAGAACGCTAACACACTGTACAAACTCTTTTGTGGGTAACACAAATTATGCACTTATCCAAAGGAAAAAGTGTAGTAAAGGTGTCAAAAAAGGATACTTAATAAATTGGAGAGCCATTATAGAATATTGGATCTCTTTATAATCGGAACGAAAATAGAAAAAGACACCCTGCGCAAGCAGGGTATTAAGAATAAAAAGTACGGAGTTACAACCCTTAGTTGTTTGTTGATAAAAAATGGTAATTATGAGAAAAGTGTACAGCGTATTATCTATTGGAATGTTGAATGTTATTTCCTATCTAGGAAATAGTACTAGAAAAAGAGTTCTATCTGCATTATTATGTATGGTGTGTTTAGCAGGAATGCAAAAGGCGAATGCACAGATAGGCGTAACAATATCTGGTGCAACAAATACAACACCTAATTTGGCATCATCTTACACAAGTTTTGCCAATTTTGTTACAGCTTTAAATGGTGTAACAGCCGTGAGTGGATCAGTTACTGCAACTCTATCGGCCGGTAGTTCTGAAACTGCACCTGTTAAAGGCTTCAACATTAGTACTTCTACTGCAAATGTCTTTACAACTACAAATACGCTGACGATAGTAAAGGCATCAGGTGCTGCAACAGTAATTAACGCTGGTGTAGGTACATCAGCTGGTCCAACTGCCACTCCAGATGGTATGTTATATCTTAGTGGTATGGATGGTGTAACTATAGATGGTCTAACTTTCACCGATGGAAATACAGCGAGTTCTACTGTAGCTATGGAATATGGAATTGCCTTCTTTAAACGAGCCGCTGGGGATGGATGTAATGGGAACACTGTGAAAAACTGTACTTTCAATATGCAGAGAATCAATTTTGCTGCTGCATCTAGTCCCATGGCAAATGGCTCTTTTGGAATCCAAGTTCTGAATTCTACTGCAGCAGCAGCAACAACTGCTTTAACTCCTACTAATGGAGGAACCCTTGCATCAAACGGTACAAACTCCAATAATACTTTTCAATCCAATACATTCAATAATGGAAATGGAGGGATAAACATAACTGGCTTTGCTGCTAGTTCTGGAGTTGGTCCAACCCCTACAGCCACAACATTTTTAGGGGATATTAATAATTTAGTAGGAGGATCTTCTAGTGGTCTTGGAAATACAATTCTCAATTATGGTGGTGGTGCTTCTGCTACGACTTTAGCAGTGGGTATCAACTTAGCAAGTCAATGGAGTGCAACAGTTCGATACAATGTAATAAATAACAATAATGGAAGTGGTGTTAATCACGTCTCAACCTTGAATGGCATATTGGTTGGAACTGCTACTTCTGCAAATATTTTAATAGATAACAACACAGTAACTTTAAAAGCTGGCGGAACTACTTCTGCTGTTACAGCAATTTCTAATGCAGCAGGTTCAACAGCTTCTTCAAATACAGTAACTATTACAAACAATATCGTACAAAATTGTACCTATACCACCGCTACTACTGCTACATTTACTGGTATATTAACTTCAGCTACAGCTCTTAATGTCAATGTAAATAGTAATCAAATTCTAACTAACGCTATTGGAGCGTCTGGCACTGCAAGTGCTTGTACGTTTCAAGGTATTTACAATTCTGGTAGTTCTACGAACTTCACTGCCAACAGCAACACTATTACTGGGAATAGCTTGTTGAACAGCTTTGGTACGATTCATTGTATAAGAGGTAGTACATCTACTATTACTGTAGATGGCAACACAATATCAAATATTTCCATTCCTAATAATGCATCATCAACTTTATCTACAATTTATGCTTACTACGATGTTTCAGCACCAGTAATTGAAAATGTGACCAACAATAATATTAATAATCTAACAATTTCTGGTTCAAATACTGCATCTACAAATGTTATTTATGGAATTTACAATTTAACAACTGCGGGTGCAAAAAACTTTAGTGGAAATAATATTAACAATCTTTCATTTACTAGTTCTGGGGCAGGGTCTGCTTCTGTTATAGGAATTAGAAATGCATATACTGCTACATCTACAATAGCAAAAAATATAATTCACACTTTAAGTTCCACTGGAACCACACCAACTGTTTCGGGTATTTATCTCGGGGCCTCTACCGCCACTACCTTCAATGTATATAACAACTTAATCGGAAATTTATCAACTCCTGCTAGTACAGGAATGAATTTATCGGGTATTTTTTGTGGAGCTATAACCTCAACAATGAATATTTATTATAATACGATATATCTAAATGGAACAAGTACAGGTACTGGTTTTGCGAGCGCAGCCATTTTTATGTCAAGTACTCTCCCAACTGTTACATTAAACAATAATATTTTAGTTAACTTAAGTACCCCGACTGGTACTGGTATCACTGCTGCCTTACGTGGTACTTCTACAGCTCTAACGGGTTACGGCTCATCCTCTAATAATAATCTATTCTTTGCCGGTACGCCTTCTGCAACTAGAGTAATTTATTATGATGGAACTGCTTATTATGGTACGTCCGCAGCATCGTTTTCTTTTGGCGCAGCTTCTACAACGGGAACTTTTCAAAACAAAGTAAGTCCCAGAGAAAGTAATTCGTTTACAGAAACTGTTTCTTCAACAGCAGGCGTTTTCTTTCAAAGTCTTACCGGTCCTGCTACTGGCACTTCAACCTCCTTTTTACACCTAGTTAATTCATTAAATACTAGATGTGAGGGTGGCGGTATAGCAATTTCTGGCATTACAGATGATGTTGATGGAAATACTCGAAACGCAAGTAATCCAGATGTAGGGGCAGACGAGTTTGTTGGTGTTTCGCCCGCACCAGCCAATGCAAGTTTAACAGTCCCTTCTAATGTTTGTACTGCAGGTTCTGGTACAGTTATTTCTGTAACTCCTACAACGCCAAGTGGAACTATTACTAGCGTAACAATTAGTTATAACAATGGTACAGCAGCAGGTCCATTTGCAATGACCAACTCTAGTGGAACATATTCTTACACCATACCAGAACCAACTTCAGGTGGAACAACAGTTACATGGAGTATTACTAGCTCAAACTCATTATCACTATCTACCACTACTATAGGATCTAGTTATGTTTATCTGCCCATAGCTGGCGCAGCGGCAACCGCTGCTGCTTCTGTAAGTCCTGTGTGTGTAGGCTCCTCAACAAGTTTAAGTGTATCTGTAAAAGCTCCTGGAGGTACTGCAATTGTTGGCACTGGCACTACATTAACCACGGCTACAACTCAACCAACTGCTTTTTGTAATAGATGGGCATCTTATAGAATGCAACAATTATATACAGCAGCAGAGTTGCAGGCAGCTGGTTTAATTGCTGGTAATATTACAGCTATAGCTTTCAATATAACCAGTCTTGGTGATGCAGCAACTAACGCCAATTTTAGAGTAAAAATTGGCAATTCAGCACTCTCTGCATTAACAGCATTTGTTGATACAACCACAGGCTTTACAACAGTTTACACGCCTAAAACCTATACCCATACTGCATCAGGATGGCAAGTAATAACTTTTGATGCGCCTTTTAATTGGGATGGAACTTCCAATATAGTTTTACAAGTGGTGCATGATGGTGCAAATTCAACAAATAATTCAATTACATATTATACTTCTACTGTTGCAAATACTGTTGCCTATACTTCAACGGCTGCAACTAATTCTGCATCTTTAGCAACAACCAGATTAAATACAACTTTTTATGGTGTTGCTCCAGTAACACCATCATCAGTGTCTTGGTCAAATGGTACAGGGGTAATTGGTACAAATAGTCCTTTAGTCATAAGTCCGTCTTCAACCTTGACTTATACGCCAACTGCAAATATTTCAGGTTGTACCATTTCTGCTACAGGTGTTTCAGTTACTGTGAATGCAATAACGGCATCTCCAACAAATGTAACCACAAGCCCACAGTGTGGCTTGCCAACCTACACCATCACAACAGAAGTAAGCAGTCCAACCATTAAATGGTATGCTGCTTCAAGTGGTGGTTCGGCAATAGCTGGTGCAACATCTTTAGCATATACCCCAGGTACATATACAGGTGGCGGTGCAACCAATACATATTGGGCTACGGTTACCGATGCTAGTGGTTGTGAAAGCCCAAGAGTTGCTTGTGCAGCGGTTGCAAATGACCCTACAGCAGTAACTATTTCTCCAACAGGGTCACAAACTACCTGTGTTGGTACAATAGTTCCTATTAGCGTAACATCAACATTGTCAAATTATAGTAGTTACATTTGGAGTCCTAGCACAAATTTATATACAAATAGTAGTGCTACTACTCCTTATGATGGAACAACAAGTACGTTCACCACTATCTATTATAAACGCACCTCCGCAACATCTTCTCCTGAAACAATCACCTTGACGGCTACAGGTGGTGGTTGTACTGCGACGGCTACTGCATCATTTACTGTTAATGCAAATCCTGTAATAACTAGTGTAACTGCGACTCCTTCATCAGTTTGTAGTGGTTCTACAGTTTCATTGGCAGGAGCAATATTTTCACAATCTACTTTTAATGGTGCAAGAACTGCACCAGCTAATATTGGAAATACTACCCCTTTTAGTTATGGTTTGGTATTCGATGCTTCTTCTGCATTTACTTTGAATTCAGTTGACGTATTCAATGGTTCTACTTCTTCTGGAACTTTTGTTATTCAATTACAAGACAATACTGGTACGGTACTCCAAACTTCATCAACCTTTACAGCCCCTGCTGGTACGGGAGTAATCGGAACAACTACTCCATATACAGCTGCTCTTGGTTGGAGCGTTCCTGTAGGTACTGCTTATCGTTTGCTGGTTACCTCTGGTTCTGCTTCATTAGTAAGAGAAAGTTCTTTAGGCGGTTTCCCCTATGCTTTAGGTTCAGTAGGTAGTATTACTAGTGGTTATATTAGTGGTACAAGTACAACATATTATTTCTTATACAACTGGAATATCACAGCTAGCACAAATGCTTCTGCAAACTACGCGTGGTCATGGGCATCAACATTAACTGGACCAGCGATTGCTAGTGGTTCATCTTCATCTCAAATAGTTACGAATGCAACAGAGTCAAATGTAACAGGAACTTATACTGCAACAGCAACATTAAATGGTTGCTCCGGCTCTTTGCAGTCCTCTGTTGTAACTGTTAAGCCACTTCCTTCAGCACCAAATGCCAGCGAAACATCTGTACAGTGTGGTTCGGGCATACCAACAGTATCGGTGAGTTCAAATACTTCCAACACACCAAAAAGCTTTTCATGGTATGCGGCGTCAACTGGTGGTACGGCACTTCAAACATCTAGTTCTACAACTTATTCTAGTTCCATAAATGCCACAACAACTTTCTATGTTACTGAAACAGTTAGTGGTTGTGAAAGTGCTACAAGGACACCAGCAAGTGTTACTGTAAATAGTGCGGACGGTTTAACTGCAACTGCCAGTCAAACTACTGGTGTCTGCCTAGGTTCATCTATTAACTTGAGTGTAAATCAATCTGGTTCTACCAATAATTACGTATTTACATGGACTGCAAGTCCACAAGTTGGTAGTGGCGTTCCAAGTGGTGGAACATCTGGAAGCGCGATAACCATAACGCCAACAGCTTCAGGCACTTACACTTATACAATAACAGGTGTAGATATTGATAGAGGATGTACAAATACAAGTACAATCCAAATTACAGTTATTAATCCAACAGCAGGAATTACGGCAAGTGCTACTGCATCAGCAAGTCCAATTTGTGCAGGTTCTTCAACTAACCTAAGTTTAGTTCTTACAAAAAATGGATCTGGTACTGTTGGTAGTGGTGCAAGTACTGCCTCTACATACGACAATCCTTTTAATAGTTCATGGTCTCATACACAACAGCAAATTTTAGTGAAAGCAAGTGAACTTACGGCTGCTGGTTTATCTGCGGGAAACATTACAGCACTAAGTTTATTTGTAACTTCTGGAACTACCATAATGCCAGACTTTAGTTTAGGTATTCAACATACGTCTGCAACTGCATTAAGTACTTTGGCTACAACTGGTTTTACAACTGTTTACTCAAATTCAACGGGCGTAACCCCGGTAATAGGAACAAATACAATAACCTTTACAAATGCCTTTGCATGGGATGGCACTTCGAACATACTATTAAAATTCTGCTGGGGTAATAGTAGTACCACAGCAACTCAATCAAATACAGTAACAGCTGATGCCACAAGTTATGTATGTAGCGTAAATGCTCACAACACTACTGCAACGTCAGGGAGCTCAATCTGTGGTAGTTCAACAGTTTATTTAACCTATTCAAATAGGCCTAAATTTACTTTCTCAGGAAATTTTGCACCTACTCCTTCTGCGTATTCATGGTCAGATGGTTCAACTGTTGTTGGTTCAACCAATCCACTAACAGTTACGCCATCATCAACAAAAACTTATACGCCAACCGCTACAATATCTGGTTGTACTATTGTTGGTACAGGTGCTCTTGTTACAGTCAATGCTTTGCCAACAGCCCCATCTGCTGGCACTCCTTCTGTTCAGTGTGGTGCAGGAATACCAACAGTTTCGGTAAGTTCTAATACGTCTAACACGCCAAAATCGTTCTCTTGGTATGCTGCGGCTACGGGTGGAACAGCATTGCAAACAGATCCTTCAACAACCTATAAAACATCTATAAATACTACATCAATATTTTATGTTACTGAAATAGTTAATGGATGTGAAAGCTCACGAACAGCTGTGAGTGTTACAGTAAATTCGGCGGACGGATTAACAGCCGCAGCAAGCAAGACCTCTGGGGTTTGTTTAGGTACTACTGTTGACTTAAGTGCTACAAAATCTGGTACGACAAATACTTATGTTTATACTTGGACTGCTAGCCCCCAAGCTGGAAGTGGTATTTCAGTTTCTGGTACATCAGGAAAAGATATTACAATAACGCCAACAGCAGCGGGTACTTATACATATACAATCACAGGTATAGACGCTACATTGGGTTGCTCTAATACAAGTACAGTTCAAGTAACAGTAATAAATCCTTTAGTTGGAGCAAGTTCAAGTGCAAGTGTTTCCGTAAATCCAATATGTTCTGGTTCTCCAACAAACTTGAGTGTATCTGTTTTTGCGCCTGGTGGAACGGCAATTGTTGGTACAGGTACAAGTTTAACTAGTGCTACTAGTCAACCAACTGCTTTTTGTAATAGATGGGGATCTTATAGAATGCAACTTTTGTACACTGCAGCCGAATTACAAGCTGCTGGTTTAGCTGCAGGTAATATAACTGCTATAGCTTTTGATATCACATCACTCGGCGATGCGGCCACTAATTCTAGTTTTAGAGTGAAAGTTGGTAATACAACACTAACTGCTTTAACAGCATTTGTAGATACCACTAGTGGTTTTACTTCAGTCTTCACCCCAAAAACATATACCCATACTGCTACAGGGTTACAAGTAATTACTTTTGATGCACCATTTAATTGGGATGGAACTTCTAATATTGTATTACAAGTAGTACATAATGGTGCAAATTCAACTAATAATTCAACAACCTATTATACAACTACTGTAGCAAATACGGTCGCTTATACCTCTACAGCAGCTACAAATTCTGCTTCTTTATCAACATCTAGATTAAATACAACATTTTACGGAGTTGGGTCAATTACCCCAACAGCCTTCTCATGGTCTGATGGCACAAGTGTAGTTGGAACTACAAATCCGCTTACGGTATCTCCTACTTCTACTAAAACATACACTGCAACATCAACTGTTTCAGGTTGTCCTATTTCATCTAATGGTGTGGCAGTTACGGTGAATGCGCTACCAAGCGCACCAACTAATAATAGCACTGTATCGGCACAATGCGGTATTCCTACCTATCGTGCTACTGGTGCAGGTTCTGGTTCTTCTTATAGGTGGTACACTGTATCTTCTGGAGGAACCGCAATAGTAGGTGCTACCAGTGGAGATTATATTTATACAAATTACCCCGTAAGTGCAGGGGTTAATTCTCTTTGGGTTTCAATAGTAAATGCATCAGGTTGCGAAAGTGCAAGAACACAAATTGATGTTACAGTTTCACAACCAACAGCAGTCAATGCAACAATAAACGGTCATGCTTCTACATCAACTGCTTGTTTTGGCCAAAATATTACTTTGGCGGTATCAAGCTCCAATACTAGCTATGCTTATTCTTGGACTTCCGTTACAACAGGAAACGGTTTACCTTCAGGTGCAGGCACCTCAAGTACAAGTAATACATCTAAAGTTGCAACACCAACAGCAACTGGTACAATCATATATACGCTTACAGCAAATGATGGCTTTTGTACCACAATTAGTACATTAACTGCAACTGTAAACGTACTGCCATCTGCTGCAAGTATTGATGCAACTAATTCACAAATTTGTACAGGTGGGTCTACTTCAGTAAGTGTGGTAGCTGGTACCATAGCTTCTGGGCCTCAAACATTACCTACTTATAGTTGTGTTACTGGAAGTAGCTTGCATTCGTTCACTGGAACATATGTCACTAATTTAACGGTTGGTTCTTTAAATTATACAACATCCAGTACGACTGCATATAATGTATATGGTTCTGCAAGTTCTCCTTTGGTTACACTAAATGCAGGGTCTACCTATACAATTTCAAATACTTATGCTGGTTCTCCTTATCAAGTTGGTGTCTGGATTGACTACGATAGAAGTGGAACTTTTGAGTCAACAGAATATGTAGAAGTTCTTGCTTATAGTACTTCTAACCCTGCAAATTCTTCTATGTCATTTACATTACCTACGAGTCTTACTAGTGGGGTTACTGTTTTGCGAATTAGAACCAGAACTTCCTCTTTTGCTAGTACTGATGCCTGCACAAGTTTTGCTTCAGGACAAACCCAGGACTACGTTATTAATGTTCAAGGTTTTGATGCTACAGGAGTAACCTATTTGTGGTCTCCAGGTGGGGCAACCACTTCTACGATCAATGTTACTCCCTCTTCTACTACAAAATATACAGTTACATTTACTCAGAATGGTTGTAGCAATACTGCGGATACTACTATAACAGTACTTCCTTTACCAGTAAAGCCAACCGTTTCGACGCCTGTGTCTATTTGTGGTTCAACATCAAAAAATCTTACCCTAACTAATGTTGCGTCTTTAACATCTAATGATATTGTTAAGTGGTACGATGCTTCAACTGGTGGAAATCTACTTTACACAGGTGTACCATATCCCACGCCTACTATTTTTGGAAGTACTACCTATTATATAGAAGTTACTAATGGTACTTGTACAAATAATGGAGGTAGAACCGCTATAGCATTAAATTATTCTACTGCTCCAGCATTAACTGTAAATACAGGTTCTACGCTTTGTGGTGTTGGAACAAGTATTGATGGATTAAGTGTAACTAGTACAATTGGGAATTATAATAGCTACGTATGGTCTCCAGTAACTAACTTATATAGTAATGCTGGAGCAACGACTAGTTATACAGGCGTTAGTGCTAATACTGTTTATGCTAAGCCGTCAGCTGCTGGTACAACAACATTTACTTTAACTGCTACTAACTCAACTACAGGGTGCGTAAATACTGCTACCAGAACTGTTACTGTAAATGCCACTCCTACTATATCTGTAAATGCTAATCCTACGGATATTTTAACAGGTGCTTCATCTGCCTTATCAGCTACTGTTAGTGCTGGTACCATCAATTGGACAATTCCACCAAGTACCACAAGTTTGTCAACAGCATCAACATATAATACTGGGGCTTTAACTAGCAGTACAACCTATCAAGCAACTGCTACTTCTAATGGTTGTACAAATTCAGCCACTGTAACTGTGAATGTTGTTGGCTGTGCACCTCCAACAATTGGAACTCCAACTGTTTCATCAAATACGGCCGCATCCATTCCATTTACTGGTAATCTTGCTGCTTTGAGTTATGTATATCGTTATCGTGTACAAGGAACCACTACTTGGACAACGGGAAGTATAACAGCAAGTCCGATTAGTTTAACTGGATTATTAGGTGGGTATACTTATGAAATACAAGTGGGCAGTACATGTAGTGGAAGCACTAGTAATTACTCTGCTAGTACAAACTTCACATTACAAAATCAACCGTTAAACACCTACACGATAGCTAGAAATACTAATGTTAGTTATTCTTCGATAGCTCAAACAGGTAGTCCTTTTACAGGTTGGGCAATTAATGGTACATACCCGACTGATGAAAATACCTCTGGCGCGTTAACATTACCAAGTGGATTTAATTTTAGGTATCAAGGTAAATTAATTTCATCACTAAGAGCAAATGTTAATGGCTATGTAGTTTTGGATGAAGGATATACAGACCAAACGAGTATTTCTAGTACTGCAATCAGTGTTCACCCAAGATGTTTGGCTCCATTTGTAGCTGATTTAGTAACTGCGGGTAATCCAGGTTCTGGTAATTCTGGTAATTCAAGCGTTATCCTAAATTCTTTGAATAGTTCAATTTTATACCAAATTAGTGGCACAACCGGTAGTAGAGTACTAACTGTTGAATGGATAGGGATGGAGAAGTTTGTAAATGCTGGACCTAACCTTAATTTTCAAGTTAAACTATATGAGGGGACTAATAAGATTGAATTTGTTTATGGTGACATGTGGCCATACATTGGTAATACAAGTACCGCTTGGACATACAGACTTGGTATTTCAGATTATACTTCTGGGTCTACTTATTTAAACCAACAAGCATCTCAGGTCTTAAATTTTGCTCAATCTACTACTGTTTCAAATGTTTGGGTACCAAAAGCGAATACATCCTTAAGTTTCACTCCAGGTACTACTGTTCAAACATATAGTGCATCTGCATTAACAGTTACTAATGATGAACCTACTACAGCAACCGATTTATTATCTGTGATAAGTTCTTCAGGTAATTTATCCTCTTTGCCAGTTGGTGAATCAACTGACTTTAATGCTTCTCAAACCCTAAACGGTTACACCAATAACAATGGCTTAACTAACGTAAATACAAATAAAGCTAAGTCAGATGTTTGGTATAAAATAACGGCTACATCAACTACTGATTCCATTTTTGTTCGCTTATTGGGTTCTAGCAATGTAGATGGAAAATTAGAATTAAGGGATGGCACAACATATGATTTATTAAATGCAGTTACCACTTCAAGCTCGGCTAATGGTGCAACATCAACGATGAGTGCTACGGGATTAACTTGTGTATCTGCATGTCTTCCAACCTCTGTTGGTCAGGTAATTCTAGCTCGTGTTATTAATACAGGTACAGCGGCTACTACAGATAACATAATCATCAGTGCTTGGACAAAAGCTGTTCCATTAGTTAATGATGATTGTAGTGGAGCAATAGCTTTAACTATTGGCACACCATTATCAAGTGGTAGTACTTCTAACGCTACTGTTTCAGCTAATGTTCCTGCAAATTGTGGTGGTAGTACATCTGCTGGTGATGTTTGGTACAAGTTTACTGCTACGTCAACCTATACCAATGTTTCGGTTGTACCAGGTGCTGGGTTCAATTTAGGAATCGAGTTATGGAATGGTGGTTCAGGCGGAGGTTCTTGTATCACTAATTCGACTGCAACTACCAATAGAACTTGTTTAACTCCAACTGGAGCTGGACAAACTAGATCTCAAGATTTAACCACTGTCGTTGGAAATACTTATTATCTAAGAGTGTATAGTGGTGCTTCTGGTGGTATTACGCCTAGTACTGGTTTCACCATAACTGTTTCTACACCGTTACCTAGTTGTGCTACTGGTTTAGTAAGTTTAGGTACTTCTAGAAGTGCTCAAGTAACAACACCTCTTACGTGGACTGCTGCTACCAATGCAACCTCTTACTCAGTTGTGTTGGCAGACAATTCTTCTTATACAAGTCCTATTGTTAATACAACTGTTTCTACTACTAGCTATACTGTACCAGCTAATACTTTTTCTGCTGGTACTACCTACTACTGGAAAGTAACTGCTATTGGTATTAATGGTTCGGCGACCGGATGTTCCTCTAACACGGCCCAATTCTCCACACTTGGTAGTACACCTTCTTGTGTAAGCATTGTATCGCCTGCAAATGGCTCAAGTGGTTCTTTAGCTTCAGATGGCATTACATTCTCATGGACAGCTGGTTCTGGTAATCCTACTGGTTATGATGTCTATTTAAGTACAAACCAAGCATTAGTTACTACAAATAGTGTTTCTGCAAGGATTGCTCAAGGAATAGGTGTTACCTCTTACAACACATTAACTAATGGTATTAGTTTGTTGAATGGAACAACCTATTACTGGAAGGTTAATCCAGTAAATTCAAATGGTACTAACAGTGGCTGTGCTGCAAATAGCTTTACAACACGTGGTAATCTAATTGTAAGCAATACGCAATCAATTAGTGGCTCTTATATTAATGTCACGGTAACAAGTACTGGTGTGGCAACCCTTTCTAATGCATTAGACGTTACTGGTACTTTAACTGTTGAAAACGGAGGTACATTGATTTTAGGTAACAACACAGTTACAGGTACGGAAGTGAATATTAAGACAGGGGCTAACTTAAGTGTTGGTTCTACTTTGGGTATAGCTGCTGTAGGATCTAGTACTGGAAACATTAGAACTAATACGAGGACTATCGCTAACGGTATTAATGTGACTTACAATGGTACTGCTGCGCAAATCACTGGTTCTGGTTTACCTACTAGTGTAAACAGTCTAACTATCAATAATAATGCTGGTGTAACGATTAACTCTGGTTCTTCTACACAATTAAATGTAACAGGCGTTCTTTACCTGACTACTGGTACGCTTACCACAAATGGTTTACTTACCTTGAAATCTACCTCAATTGCTAACTCTGCTGTTGTTGCTCCAGTATCGGGTGCTGTTAACGGAAATGTAATTGTAGAGCGTTACATTCCTAAAGGTTATCGTGCTTGGAGAGATATGTCTGCTAGTGTATTCAACGCTGGAAGTATATACAACAACTGGCAAGAGGGTGGTAGTTATGGCAATGCTGGTTATGGCCTATTCATTACAGGTACAACCGCAACCACTACAAGTCATGGAGTTGATGCTACCAATGGTTTAGACCAAACAGTAAACAGTGTGAAATCTGCCTACAACTTTAGTAATGCAGGGGTATGGACAGCTGTTACAAATACGAAGACTACTAGCTTAAATCCTTACACTGGTTATCGTGTGTTAGTACGTGGTGATAGAACCTTTAATTTATACACTACTCCTATATCTACAGTTGGCACTACAGGCATGTTATTAATGGTTAATTCAACTGCGTTAAGGGCAACTGGAAGATTAATCACAGGCAATGTTGTATATACCAAAACAGGAGTTACAAATACAGTTTCTGGTTCAACATATAATAGTGCTTCATTTGGTCTGAATGGTACTACAGATACCAGCTTTAGTTCTGTAGGTAACCCATATGTAGCACCTATAGATTGGAAGAATATGTACGATAATGGTCGAGTTGTGAATCTAAGACCTGCTTACTACTATCTTGACCCAACTATCGGTTCATCTGGAGCATATGTTACGTATAACGCCTTTACCGACGTGGCAAGTAACTTAGCAACAGGTGCACGCTACATACAAGCTGGTCAGGCAATATTTGTACAAAATAATGCTAGCACTTCACCTAGCTTAACTATCACGGAGGCCGACAAAGCCATCAGTTCAACTAAAACATCCGTGTTTGGTTCTACTGCTAGCAGAAGTAAATTGGCCATCAGCTTGATGAAAGCAGAAGGTAGCGACTGGAAAAAGATGGATGCATCGGTAGTGGTTTTTGATAGCCGCTTTAGCAACGACATACGTACTGAAGATGCTGTGAAAATGATGAACAATGGAGAAAATCTAGCCATTGTAAACAAAGGTCAAATGCTGAGCATCGAAGGTCGTCAACCTGCACAAGCAGAAGATATAGTGCCTTTGAGTCTTGATAAAATGACCACTAGTACTTACTCTTTAAACATCGATGCTAGTGCTTATAAAGCAGAAGGATTAGATGTGTATTTGGCAGATGCGTTTGGCAATACTACTACCGCATTGAAAACGGAAGCAAACCAAATCAGCTTCCAAGTAGATGCTGCTAATGCCGCTACTTACGCCAATCGCTTTAGCATTTTATTTAAGGCTGCTGCAAAGACAGCTACTGTTACACCAATAGCTGCTGCAAGCCTAAGTGTATATCCTAACCCAATGGTAGGTAAATCGGTAACCGTTCGTTTAGGCAGTGAAGCAGTTGCTGGTAAATATGTAGTGACGATGTACAACAGCTTAGGCCAAAAAGTACATGAATCCATCATTAACCATAATGGTACCAATGCAGGACAACTTATTACTACGGCTAGTAAATTAGTTGCTGGTGCTTACAACATCAGCATCCAGTCTGCTGACACCAACAAAGTAGTTGCTACTACTACACTTGCTGTGGAATAGACGGATAATGCATATCACTTTTTAACGAAAAAGGCTTAGCAATTGCTAAGCCTTTTTTGATTTGATAAGCATATTGTTCGTTGAACACAGACTGTGTATTTACGTCGAGGTAATCACATAAAAAAAGCTGACTCTTATGAGCCAGCTTTTTTTATGTGGAGAGGTAAAATAGTTAATTCTAAGGCTTACTTTAATTTCAAATCTGAAATAATTCCTGCAATCTTAGCTTGAAGAAGCGCATATTTTTCATCAAAATCTTCTCTACGCTCTAAAGTAGTATTTACGCTGAAATAGAATTTTATTTTTGGTTCAGTGCCGCTTGGTCTAGCGGAAATTTTACTGCCATCTTCTGTTATGAATTGCAATACATTGCTTTTAGGAAGATCAATGGGTTTATTAGTACCAGAAAGTAAATCAGTGGCCACTTGTAATTGATAATCTAATAGCGTTACAACTTTGCTGCCATTGATAGTTGCAGGCGGGTTTTCTCTAAACCCTGTCATCATATCGGCAATTTCTTTTTGGCCATTCATCCCTTTTTTGGTGATGCTGATTAGGTTTTCATAGTAGAAACCGTACTCAATGTACAAGTCAATTAACTTGTCAAATAGGGTTCTTCCTTTTGCTTTTTCATAAGCTGCCATTTCGCACATAAGTGCTACTGAACTTACGGCATCTTTATCACGAACCTTATCGCCAATCATTAGCCCGAAGCTTTCTTCTCCTCCAATGATATATTGCTGCTTGCCTTCTTCTTCTCTAATTTTTTCTGCAATCCACTTGAAACCAGTCAATACATTGTAGCAATGAACATTGTTTTGTTTAGCAATTACATTGATCATTTCAGTGGTAACAATGGTGGTAACCACCATGTCCCAAGGATTAGCAATACCCTTGCTTTTGCGAGCTTCAATCATATAGGCAATGGCTAGAACGGCTGTTTGGTTACCATTCATAAGCACCCACTCTCCTTTATGATTTTTTACACCCACTCCTACTCTATCTGCATCTGGGTCTGTACCGCAAAGAATGTCTGCATCAATGGCTTTGGCTTTGGCTAAACCGATACTCATGGTTTCGGTTTCTTCTGGGTTGGGATATGCAACAGTGGAGAAATTTCCATCTGGTGTTGCTTGTTCCTCTACGATGGTAAGATTAGTAAACCCGAAAGCATTCAATACTTTTGGAACAAGCGTAATACCTGTGCCATGAATTGGGGTATAAACTATTTTTAAATCATGCTCTTTTGCAATTACGTCTGGATAAACGCTTAGTCCTTTGACCATGGCTGTATATGCATCATCAATTTCTTTGCTTATGATGCTGATATTCGCTTCGCCGCCTGTAAAAAGGATGTCATCTACACCTTTGATTGCTTCTACTTCTTTAATAACATTTACATCATGAGGTGGAACCAATTGACCACCATCTTTCCAGTATGCTTTATAGCCATTGTATTCTTTTGGGTTATGGCTTGCTGTACATACAACACCTGCTTGACAACCTAAATGACGGATGGCAAAGCTCAATTCTGGAGTAGGGCGTAGGTCTTCAAATAAAAAAACTTTAAAACCATTCGCAGCAAATACACCAGCAGTGGTTTCGGCAAAAAACCGACTGTTGTTTCTACTATCATGGGCAATTGCCACTTTTATTTCTTCTCCATTAGCAAAGGCTTTCTTCAAATAATTTGAAAATCCTTGAGTGGCCATACCAACAGTGTATTTATTCATTCTGTTGGTACCTACACCCATAATGCCACGGAGTCCACCAGTGCCAAATTCTAGACTTGTATAAAAACTTTCAGTAAGTTCATTTGGGTTTTCGGCCTGCAATTTCTTGATGGTATTTTTCGTTTCCTCATCGTAATTGCCAGTGAGCCAAATATTTACTTTTTCCAAAATAGCAGCATCCATTTGTTTAAATTTTTAGTGATTTAAAAGAGGTATTAAGCAACAGTAATTTTAAAAAGTTCTCTTGGTTATTCTATATAAGCACCCACTATTTCGCCGTTTTCGACTTCTACTAATATATGGTCGTTAGCAGTAGTTGCTACGGTAAGACCTACATAGTCTGATTTAACGGGATATAGTTTGTGCATTCTTTCCACCAAAACCAAAGTTTGAATTCTTTTTGGTTGAAAATATAGCAGCGGCCTTAATGCATAAAGCAATGTTTTACCACTGTTAACCACGTCATCCGCAACAATTACATTTTTATTGTCGAAATTAACACTAGGGTCGCTTAAAAATATTTCCTTCGGTACCAGTTTATTAAGAATGACAGAAATAACTTGAACATTTACTGTCAATTTTTGACGCAGAATTCTTCCAATTTTTTCAGCTACAACTTTGCCACTATTCCTGATACCAATAATAACAATGTCTGCTTTGTCATCATAGAGTTGTTCAGCTATTTCTAAAGCTAACCTTTCAATTTTCTGTTCGACAACTGCCTTGTCAATTACATATTTCCTTTCTGCCATAATCAATTCTTGTTTAACGAAGAGGGTGTACTTTTTATATTTATTTGGGTATTAATTCTAGTAAGTAATAATAGTAGTTCATTGGGGTGCAAAAAAAAACCCATTGTAAGAATACAACGGGCTAAATCATAATCAATCAATAAAACAAACACATAAAAAACAACAAAAAACAAAATGTAATGGAGTTTGCATAAAGCACGCCAATAATTATATATCAATAGCCTCGCCGTATGCTACGGCTGTCGCTTCTTTAAAACCTTCACTCATGGTAGGGTGGGGATGCACCGCATTCAAAATTTCATGTGCAGTAGTTTCAAGTTTTCTTGCGGTAACTACTTCAGCAATCATTTCAGTTACGTTAGCACCAATCATGTGTGTACCTAACAATTCACCGTATTTAGCGTCATAAATAACTTTTACAAACCCTTCTGTGTTTCCACCTGCACTAGCTTTACCGCTTGCAATAAATGGAAACTTACCCACCTTGATATCGTAACCAGCATCTTTCGCTGCTTTCTCCGTATAACCTACACTAGCAATTTCTGGTGAGCAATAAGTACAACCAGGAATATTGCCATAATCCATTGCTTCGGGCAAGTGGTGCAATTTCTTTTCGTTGTAGCCAATAAACTCGGCGGCATTGATTCCTTCTTTGCTGGCAACGTGTGCCAGGGCTTGTCCTGGGGTAGCATCGCCTATAGCAAGTATTCCTGCAACACTGGTTTGACCATACTTGTCAACAACAATTTTGCCTTTTTCAGTTTTGATGCCCACTTCTTCCAAACCAATATTCTCTATGTTGGCAACAACACCAACAGCACTAAGTACGATATCCGCTTCTAAAGTAAGTGTTGAACCATCTTGTTTCTTTACCAAGGCTTTTACTCCAGCGCCAGATGTATCAACACTTTCTACTGAAGAATTGGTTAAAATATCAATACCTTGTTTCTTGTAGCTTTTTTCCAATTCTTTGCTGATGTCTTCATCTTCCACAGGTACAATGCGTGGTAAATATTCAACAATGGTCACTTTAGTACCCATACTATTATAGAAGTAAGCAAACTCAACACCTATTGCACCACTTCCTACGATAATCATGCTTTTAGGCTGGGAGGGTAATACCATGGCTTCTCTATAGCCAATTACCTTTTTACCATCAATTGGCAAATTAGGCAATTGTCTTCCGCGACCTCCGGTTGCTATTACAATGTATTTTCCTTCAACTATCTGTTTGCTGCCATCTGCTGCTGTAACCTCTATTTGACCTTTGGCTTTGATTTTTCCGTAGCCCATGACTACATCAATCTTGTTTTTGCGCATCAAAAATTGAACGCCTTTGCTCATTTTATCTGCTACGCCACGGCTACGTTTGATAACCCCGTCAAAATTATGTTCTACACCTGATGCAGTAATACCATAATCACCAGCGTGTTTTAAATATTCGTAAACCTGAGCACTTTTAAGTAACGCTTTTGTGGGAATACATCCCCAGTTTAAACATACCCCACCTAAACTTTCTTTTTCAATAATAGCCACTTTAAAGCCTAATTGAGAAGCACGAATAGCAGCAGGGTAGCCACCTGGTCCACTCCCTAAAACAATTACATCATATGCCATAAAATATCTTTTATCAATTTTGAAATTAAGTAGTGCGTACCTTCAATTGCAACAATTGTACATTTGAGGTTGGCGAAAATAGTGGCTAAAGCTGAATTAACAAAGCTTCATTTGTAAGATTGACTATAAATTTTTATTAACACTCCTAATTTTAAGCTTAGAATAACAGTAGAGCATTAGTTAAATGACGTTTGCGAACTTTGTTTATTTATACAATGTCTTTTTTAATCTTTTAGAATATCGGGTCTTTTTTCTTGTGTTCTTTTCATACTTTGGTCACTTCGCCAATCTTCAATTTTTACTGGATGACCCGATAATAATATTTCTGGCACTTTATGTCCTTTAAAATCTACGGGCCTAGTATAAACTGGTGGTGCCAATAAATTATCTTGGAAGCTATCAAACAATGCCGAGGTTTCATCATTTAACACACCTGGAAGCAACCTGCCAATAGCATCCACTAATACCGCTGCGGCTAGCTCACCACCGCTGAGCACATAATCGCCAATGGATATTTCTTTCGTGATATATAGGTCTCTTATTCGCTGATCTATTCCTTTGTAATGACCACAAATGATTAGCAAATTGTTTTGCATAGATAATTGATTGGCCATTTGCTGCTGGAAAGTTTCTCCGTCTGGGGTCATGTATATGATTTCATCGTAGATGGTGGTTTGTTGTAAATGTTCTATTGCATTCGATAGGGGTTCGCACATCATCACCATGCCAGCACCTCCACCGTATTGGTAATCATCCACTTGACCATGTTTATTAATGGCCCAATTTCTTAGATTATGGCAGCGCACATGGAGTAAGCCTTTTTCTTGCGCTCGTTTCATAATGCTATGCGAAAAAGGGCTGTCGAGTAATTCAGGTGCTACGGTGATAATATCAATCTGCATTTGATGCGCTTAAATTGGTGAATCCTATTATAAAATGTTGTAGAGAAAATTGACGCTACTCTTCGTGAAATTTTAAGCCGGTTCATCAATTTCCAGAAAATCATCCAAATCTCTTCGTTCTCTTTTTGTAGGGCGACCCACTTTGCTCAAGCGTTTGCCAGTGTGGAAGGATGATGGTTGAAATTTGGTAACATCCAGTTCTTCGGCAGGGGTAAGGTCTAAATAAAAGTTTAAAGACTCTGTGTAAGCTACCCGATTATGCACCAAACCTGTAACCTTGATAATCCATTTTTTGGCTTCTGTTTTTACTTCATATTCGTCGCCCACATTCACTGTTTTAGAGGCTTTTACCGATGAGCCATTCAGTTTTACTTTCCCTTTTTCGCATGCTTCTGATGCTAGGCTTCTGGTTTTGAACAATCGGATACTCCATAAATATTTATCAATCCGTAACTTCTCTTTTGTACCATTTTCTTTATTTACTGCCATTATTGAGTGTATTAGGTGGTAAGTAATAAGTATTAAGTAATGGGTATTTGGTATGATTGAGTAGTTGCAATAATGTAATTCTTGGTATAAAAACATCAGTCGCAAATGGAGAAAAAAACATTAACTGACAAATAAGCCATTGTTTGTTTATTTCAATTCTACTCATTTTTTTGGGAAAAAACCGACACAGGCTAAAAAACCAAATTCCCTTTGTTGATAATTTTTTCGTTGGTTAACTCGGTTACTAATTGTACTACAGGCAATTGTTTTATTCCCTGTTTTATCCAGAGGTATCGATCATCTTCAATCAGATCGCCCTTCATTAACCATAGAAAGTCCATGTGTTTAAATTCGGGTAGTAAATATTCCCCATCGCAATGGTTGTGGTACAACAGATGCACGAGGCTACTGCCAGATTCTGGCGATTGGTAGATGGCATAATAATAATTCCTTTTTTTCTTGATAATGGGTATCTCAATTTCATTACTCAATTTAAATTCAAACCCAAGAACGTTATTAAGCTGCCAACAGAATAAATGCTTTTCAGTGGGTGCGATGATGCCCAATAATTTAGTGTCTTCAAAAAAGTCATGGTTGAGCGCATCTACATCTAGTTTTAAAATTTTCATTGTTTTCTTCCAAGCGAAAAGTTAACGAATAGACTTATGCCAAAAAAGCCCTGATTATTCTACAATCCTCAATTTGGCATAGTTAAGCATGATTTTCTTTTCACCATTATGGGCAAATTCAATAATGGCTATGGGATTATGCGCAGATCCCTCCATTTTAGTAACTGTGCCGAATCCAAATTTTTGATGTTCCACCTGTTGCCCCACTTGCAAATTGCTGGTATCACTGGGTGCAAAATTTTCGCTGGGCTTGTGTTCTACCACTTTGGGAGCAGTTGGTTGAGCTGGCAAATAACTAGGTGTAGCAGGTTTGCTAGGTTCTTTCTTTTTTTCGAAAGCAGGCGGAGGCGACTGCGATGGAAAACCTCGCTGCATGTGCTGAAAGCCTCCACCCATGTTGTTCATGCCTTGGTTTTTCATGCCACCACCCGAATAGCTTCTATCTAAAAACTGCTCTGGCATCTCCTCTAAAAAGCGGCTAGGTTCGTTTTGTACTAACTGACCAAAACGGTAACGGGCATTAGCAAAAGTGAGCCACAGTCTGTCTTTTGCACGGGTTACGGCCACATAAAACAAGCGGCGTTCCTCTTCCAATTCTTCCCGGGTGTTAATGCTCATGGCATTGGGGAATAAATTTTCTTCTACCCCTCCCACAAACACACACCCAAATTCTAATCCCTTGGCAGCGTGGATTGTCATCAACTTTACCACGTCACTTTCTTTGTCTTCAGTGTCCGTATCAGAATCAGTAAATAAAGTCACTTGTTGCAAAAAAGCACCCAAATCTTTAGTACCCACTTCGCCATCTTCACCATCGGGTATTTCTGTCCAATATTTTATAGAGTTCAGTAATTCTTGCACGTTTTCGTATCGAGCCAAGCCCTCAGTGGTTTTGTCTGAAAAAAGCTCTTTTACCAAATTGGTGTGTTTGCCCACCTGCACCGCTACATCGTAGGCATTCTTTTCGGAGAGCATGGTTTGAAAATAGCGAATCATGGTCACGAAGTTTTGCAAGGCTTCTTGTGTACCACCCTTAAATCCAAATTCTGCTGACCGCTGAATTGTTTCGAACAGTGTAATGTTTTGTTCATTGGCAACAATGGCCAATTTTTCCAAACTGGTTTTTCCAATACCCCTTACTGGATAATTGATAATCCGTTTGAGGGCTTCCTCGTCCCTTGGGTTAACCACCACACGTAGGTAGGCCAGCATGTCTTTAATTTCCTTGCGTTGGTAAAAGCTTAGGCCGCCGTAAATCTTATAAGCAATCCCCATCCGCCTTAAACTTTCTTCGTAAGCCCGGCTTTGTGCATTTGTGCGATATAGTATAGCAAAATCTTTATTATGGTAGTGGTTGCGCAGTTTTTGCTCTTGAATACAGTCAGACACAAACTTGCCTTCCTCATTATCTGTCATGGTGCGAACAATTTTTATTTTGTCGCCCACCTTGTTGTCGGTCCATAATTCCTTAGGAATCTGCCCTTTGTTTTGACCAATTACTTCATTGGCCACTTTTAAAATGCTTTGGGTACTACGGTAGTTCTGTTCCAGCTTCACCACTTTCACATCATCATAGTCTTTTTGAAATTGCAAAATATTTTCAATGGTTGCACCGCGGAAGCTGTAAATGCTTTGCGCATCATCGCCCACCACACAAATATTCTCATTCATTGCCCCCAATAACTTACTAATTTGGTATTGCACGGCATTGGTATCCTGATACTCATCAATCATGATGTACTTAAACTTGCGCTGGTATTTGCTCAATGCATCGGGCTGGGTATTGAGCATTTCGTACATTTTTAGCAATAAATCATCAAAATCCATCGCACCGTTTTTAAAGCAACGGGCGCAATAGCCCGCATAAATCTGTGCCATTGCAGGACGCTTGTTGCGCAAATCTTCTTGCTGGATATAAGTATCGGTGCTATAAGCCAATGGGCCAATAAGGGCATTCTTAGCACCAGAAATTCTACTACCCACAATGTTGGGTTTATAGTGTTTATCGTCTAGGTTTAATTCATTAACGATGGTTTTAATCACACTGCGGCTATCGTCGGTATCGTAAATAGTGAAATTATTGGGATAGCCAAGCCGATGTGCCTCTGCCCTTAAGATGCGCGCAAATACGCTGTGAAAAGTACCAATGTAGAGGTTGCGCGCTTCGTTGCTATTCAGAATTTTGTTCACCCGTTCCTTCATTTCGGCAGCGGCTTTATTGGTAAAAGTGAGTGCTAGTATATTAAAAGCATCCACCCCGTTGGCCATCAGGTGGGCAATTCTGGTGGTGAGTACTTTGGTTTTTCCACTGCCAGCACCCGCAACTATCATCAATGGCCCGTTTACATGCGTTACTGCTTCCCGCTGTGGAGCATTCAATCCGTTTAAATAATCCTGCATAAGGGCGAAGATAAGGTGCAGTAGGTATTTGGGGTAGTGCGGTGCTAGACAGTTTAAGGAGTTGATGCTGTAAAGGGGAATGGGGGCTTTCAGGTAAATTTGAAGTTACTCTTTATAATGCGCTTTTTTGACAAGCTTTTGTTAGGCAAAATCCACAACTTGCCAAACCTTAAGCCCCGGATTCAGTAAAATGACCAGCAATTTACCCAAAATGACCCTGTAAAATCAGGAAATGACCCTGTAAAAAAGCAAATCTTACCACATTTACTACTTAATCCGAAAGCTACCAACAGCGAATTAGCAGAAATAATAGCGAGTAGGGAGAGAAATGCAAAAATGACATTTTCAACAACTCAAAAAAGTAATTACTTCTTTGGCAAAAAGAGTGGTGGAATTGCCAAAATAGGTGCTATGAAAATGAAACAGAGGGCTCTAATTGTAACCGATAGCCCTCTGTTTGTAACTGATAGCCCTCTGCTTGTAACTGATAGGGCTCTGTTTGTAACTGATAGCCCTCTAATTGTAATTGATAGGGCTCTGTTTGTAACTGATAGCCCTCTAATTGTAATTGATAGGGCTCTGTTTGTAACTGATAGGGCTTTGTTTGTAACTGATAGCCCTCTGTTTGTAACTGATAGCCCTCTGTTTGTAACTGATAGCCCTCTG
>JAIXOJ010000078.1 GCA_027486835.1 Chitinophagaceae bacterium | reverse complement strand
GAAATAAAATAAACGACCCAGAATAAATAGTGTAAAAAATTTATTTTGGGCGTTTATCTCTTGGAAAACTCAAAAGTATAAAGCAGGAAAACGTTCTAATTTATAGGGGGTTAGACCAGGATGGTATTCCAGAATTTGGAAAGCAATAAAATTTTGTTATTATAGCATTCCGAAAACTGGAAAGCAATAAAAATTTGTTTGAATAACATTCAGAAATCTGGAAAGCAATAAAATTTCGTTTGGATAGTGTTCCTAGATTTGGAAAATAATAAAAACTCGTTCGGATGGCATTCTGAAATTTGGAAAACAATATGAACTGATTCGGATAAAATTCTGAAATTTGGAAAGCAATAAATATTTATTCGGATGGTATTCCAAAATTTGAAGAGCAATAATAATTAATTGATTATTGCATTCAAAATATGGGAAACAATAAAAACTGATTAAAGTAGTATTTTAGAACAAAATAGAATACTAAATTTCTCTTGCAGCTATAAAATTTTAATTTTGTTTTAATTAAATTAAACTTGATACGGTTTAAAACGATAGTCAGTAATGTTTTTTTACCAAATTTTCTAGAGGTACAAACTAGAGTTTAACTGAAAATCTATAAAATTGCAATTCAGATGATTTGAAATTTAATAAATATTGAATTATGCACATTGCTTTATCAATTTTCGATAATTTTTTTGATGATAAAAACATCATTGACACTCGACTTTATAATTTTGGAAACTATTTATTAACTGCATTAAATACAGCAAACGGCACTGCCAATATCCATCAGGAACAAATAGACACCCTTTCTCCTGCCCTTACAGTAATGTTTACAGAAATTTCTGGGCTTGATGCAAGTCAAACCATTGGACTTGGTACCACTAAAACCAATGATGAAGTTTTGGCTGCATTTAAAACAAAAATGAGTGATGAAAATAAAATTATTGCAAAAGCGCTTGGAGGGAAAAATGCCCCTGCTTTACTAGAGTTTTATCCCCATAAATTATCAGAATACACAAAGGTTACAAAAAAGACAATGCCTTTTTTGGTGAATAGAGTATCCACTGCTGCAAAAAAATATGAAGCAAAAATTGGTAAAATATTAGCGGATGAACTAATTCAGTTTGAAATAGATTGGTCAAATACCAGAGAACAACAAGAGGTGCAAGCCAGTGCTATTAAAACAATAAAAATCAAAAAAAGTATCGCTCGGGTTGAGTTAGAAAATGCAATCAAATCTGTCTTGCTCGATTTAAGTAAAAAATTTATTGGCCAGCCAGAAGCAGTTGCATTACAGTTTGTAAACTGTAGGTTATTGTTTCCAGTTCCTAAACATGCCACTAAGCGCACATTTAGCGGCGAAACTGGAGTAAATGGCATCACTGTAATTCTGCATGAGTCGCTAGGTGTTGATGTAGAAATATCCGTAAAAAACACAAACTCTTTTGCAAGCTTTATCATTTACAAAGGTGAAAGTAGTACTGCAAAAGCAATTGGAATAGGCAAGCAAATCAATCCTGGCAAGAAAGCCCATAATTTTTTACGGAACTATAAACTAATTGGGCAAAGCCCATTTTACACCAATAATCAACCAATATAAACAACTAATAAATTATAAAACCTTTAAAACAGAATAATATGGAATCTAATGATTTAGAAATTAATGAGTACGAGAAATTATTTATTGTCACTCAACAGGCTTACATGTTTGCAATAGGGTTAAACAACCTTGGGGTTGATTATCCCGACATCCTAACTCCTGAATTGCTGCATGAAGTTATTACCTCACTTAAAAAAATTGGTAGTAACGAGTTGTCCTATCCAAATTTCACTTTGGAAGATGTAAAAAAGTGCTTAAATAGAATCGGTCAGCCGTATTCTTACAATGATGAACCTTGGAAATACAGAGTGCCTATTTATAGTTGGGATGCGTCGAAAATAAATGATTTAAAAAAAGCTACTAAACTAGAGGATTTAAAATCAGAATGTTTTCGTGTTCAAAATTTATTATTACCTCGTCATAAAGTGTGATTGTTACAGTTACATCTTTCTCCTTTATTTCTATTAGCTTAATAATTCTATTTGATTCAGGAATATTTATTTCGCTACTATAAATAAAAAATCCATTTTTCAATAATGATTCACTGTTGCAGTATTCTTTTGTTATTGGCTTCTTAAAAAAGAAACCATTTGCGATGCCTGTATCTATGTAAATTAAATAATCGCATTTATCAAATTTAACCTTGTACCTAATAGCAGGCGGTAATATCTCTGCATTGCTTTCGTTATTATTAACGCCTACACTTCCTTTTAAAGTTATTGTTCTCTTATTTTCCATGTCATGTATTTAGGGGCTAAATATAGATGCGAATATAATTAGGTCAATAAAAAAGCCAACAAATCATTCAAGGCTGATTTGATGGCTTAAAAAGACAATTATAATAATCTATGCTATTTTATTGAAAGTAAGGTAAGCATACCGCACGATACGGATGTTGAGAATGTTTGACTATTAGTATTAAATGGGGGTAATCTTTTGTCATTGCATTTAACGGTATAGTTGCCCTCCTTCAAATTGTATATTTTATACACTTCATAAGCTTTTAAAGTAGTTTGAAAGACGTTGTCCAAATAAATGTCAAATGAATATGTAAGGTCATTGGAAATATTGATTGCGCCTTTTTTGGTTAATGTAACAGATATGTTTGTTTGGGCTGATTGTGGGATTGGTGATGAAAACCCAACAATTTCTTTTATGTTGTTTTGGCATCCATTAGCAATATCAAAGTAATAAGCTAAGGGATTGAGGTTTTTAAATAAAACGTATCCGCTGCTATTTGTGGTTAATGTAGCACCTACCTGATTCGTTTTGTTTGTGTAATCAGTAAGATTTGAATACAGTTTAACCGTTGCACCTACTGATAAATTGCCCAACTCATCCTTTACACTAATTCTTAGCGCAGTGCCTTGTGTTATTGTAACGGTTTTAATAGCAGTGGATGTTGAACCATTTGAACCAGTTGCAGTAAGGGTGACTGTGTAAGAGCCACTACTGTTATAAACGTGTCTTGGTTCAGTCAAAGTAGATGTAGTGTTATCCCCAAAGTCCCATAAATAAGACACGGCATTGGTCGAATAATTCGTGAAAATTATTTCTGATGGTGCATAGTAATCTAAAGCATTCAAATTGAAGATTGCTGAAACTTTGGGAGTTGTGTCTGTAGTGCTACTTGAACTATCAGAACTTTTAGTACAGGAAACAAAGAAAATAATGGCAGCTAATGAAGCTACGATGTGTCGTAAAAACTTGGTAAACATAATTGGTCGTATTTGGGTAATGCTTGTAAGCCTCATACAAACGGATTGGTTATTAAAACAACGTGAGGCTAAACTCACCGCTACCCAAGTCCGACCAAGAACTTTATGCACAGCAAGCCGCCTCACGCCTTGACGTGAACGCATAACTCACTTGTGCATAATTCTCGACTGCTTTTCTTTCTCTTGGTCGGTTCGGGTAGCAGTTTGTAACGCAGTTTATATATCTTCTAATTACTTCTTATTACATATTCATTTTAGTATTAGCGCAAATAAAAGGAATCATTTGTTATTGTGCAAGGAAATTAAATAAATAGTACATCATGTTTTTTCTCTTTCTAAACAATTTAGTATTTTTACAACATCCTCCATAACCCAATATTCCATTATATGGACTTAATAAAGCTATCCAATACTTTCCCAACAGAATTGTCTTGTATCGAATACGCCGAAAAAATACGCTTTGGCAAAAAGGTGAAATGTGCTTATTGTAATAGTGAAAACCTCGGTAGGCGTAATGCTGATAACAGGCACAAATGTTTATCGTGTGGTAAAAGCACATCCGTAACCATTAATACCAATTTGCACGATACTAGAATATCTTTAAAGACTTGGTTCTACGCAGTATCGGTTATTACAGATGCCAAAAAGGGAATGAGTGCTTTGCAGCTTCAAAGGAATATCAATGTTAGCTATCCTACTGCATTTTCCATGTATCATAAGTTGCGAGAGTTAATGATGGATAACAACAAAAAGGAAGTAAAGAACCTTAATGGGATAATCGAAATGGATGAAACGTTCATAGGCGGCAAACCTAGAAAGTTTGGTAACCCTTGCTTTGAGCCGATGCGTAGAGAAGAACTCGACAAAGAAATTGATAGAGTAGAGAAAAAAGGCTTCGACTTCGCCCCTCTAGGAAAGAATAAAGGAAAGTGTACCGAAAATTCAAAGCGAGGGAGAGGTACTCAAAACATCCCAGTAGTAGGCATGGTAGAAAGGAATGGAAATGTAGTTGCAGAGGTAATGAAAACACTCACATACGAGAACCTTAAAAAGATGGTTATGAAGTATGTAAAGGAAGAAAAGAGCGTTTTAATTACTGATAACTACAAAGGCTACAACTCCATGAAGAAAATAATTGACCACATCAAAATTGACCATAAGCAGATGTATAGTTATCGTGGTGTAAACAGTAACTCTATTGAATCCTTTTGGGCAATTATCGAACGAGGCATCATGGGACAATATCATAGTGTTAGCCCTGAAAAACTACCTAACTACATTGCTGAATTTGTGTACCGCTATAATAACAGAAAAGATACCGCTATCATGTTTGATGAACTTCTTAAAAAACTACTTGAAGTTAGGAAAATTAAATAAGTAATAAATAAGTTTTTTATCCCTAGAAAAAGTTATTTGGGAATTAATTCTTGTCTTTTATTTAAGTTGTTTTATTTTCACATCCTATAAAAAAGCCTTAGTAATAATTTATTTTCAGCTATAAGTTAACAGCTAAAGCTATTGTGTCAAATAATTACGATAAAGTTTATGCAGTTATCAGTTTTTAAATACCAGTCACAAGAAGCAGAAATGCTAAACGAGATAAGAAGCGTTGAAAAAGACGGTGAAATTTGGTTTGTAGCATCAGATGTAGCAAAAACATTAGGATATAAAAGACCTGCCGAAGCAGTACGACAACACTGCAAAGAAAAGGGTACGGTAAAAGACCGTATCCCTACAGAAGGTGGGGAACAAGAAGTTTTATTAATAAATGAACCAAACGTATATAGGCTTATATTTAAATCCCAACTACCTTCTGCTGAAGCGTTTGAGACTTGGCTATTTGAAGAAGTTGTTCCCTCAATTAGAAAAAAAGGGTTTTATGGCAAAATTGATAGAACGCAGTTGCCAAACTTCATTACAAGGTATAAGGACAACTACCACAAGTTACCAAATGACCATTTTTCTGTAATATCCGAAATGTTCGCAAGGCTATACATGGAGTTGGAGAAGGTTGGCTATTCGATACCAGATAAAGGGCAAAGTGGCAAACAATTAATGCCTGATATTTCAGTCGGAATAGGATTTGCTAAATTTCTTAAACACAACAATTCCGAATTTTATAATTCACATAAGACATACATGCACAGTTTCCCTGATGGGCGTGAAGTGGAAGCCAATATGTATCATATAGACGCTTTGCCAATTTTTATAAGATACATTAATGAAAAGTGGATTTACGAAAGTGCTGAAAAGTATTTCAAAGAAAGAGACCCTCTTGCTTTAGATTATTTACCCAAGCTACTAAATAAGGCATAATTGATTATTTGGCAGTAAAATAAATAATTTATTGAAAATAAGAATTGATAAATTTAATAACGTTTATGCTGCCGCCCAATTAGTTTATAGTTCCGATTTTTTATCTGTTCAGTTAGGCAAAACAGGCAGCAACTATCTATTAATAGCCAACCTAAGCAAAACAGAAAAAGCTAGCTGGCAAGTGATTGTGAAGGGGGCATAACTGGTTTTGCAATTGCATTTTGTAAATATTTGGTTGATGGTACTTGAAGTTATTTCACTGAGAAGTCACAGTGAACCACTGAGCCACATTCCTCTGTGCAACTACGATAAAATTACTTGCAAAAAAATGACTATTTCTAGCTGCTCTAGCTAAAATTCCGCTCTTGAAGGCTAGCTATAAGACGGTGTGGTACTCGCACAAGATATACAGGTAATAAACAAAAGCCGTCTATTTAAATACGCTACAAAATCTCCAAAGTATTTTGTGAAAGAAATAATTGATTGGATAACCATTTTTGGAGAGAAGCCTATTTGAATAGGGGGCTAAAAGCATCTATGTACCGAACCCATTAGCACAAGACTATTGATAACTTGCTTATCATTAAGCAAGTATTGCAAATGTCTGCAAACAAATAGTAGGTTTATTGTTGCTGAAATGAGCTAAAGGCTGTTATCCTCACGGGTGGCAGCCTTTTTGTTTTTCAGGCTTCATCACAAATTCCTTCATGATTTATACGGTTTTATTTTAATTATTCTATTTGTACTTTTATTGCGTTTTCTCCATACAATTAAGTAAGTAATTATTATCCATTATTGGTTAATTGCTTGTAGTAAAACATTCAAAACTTTCCATCATTCAAATCAAACGGTATGAATAATTCAACCGAGCGGCTTATATATTTGTACTCACTTTTCAAAAAAAAAGTGATTTAGACTAATCTATGACCCTTACTCCTCAAGAAATATTGGTACTACAAAATAGGGTAGCTTATGCAAGGGACGAACAGGCATATAAGAAACTATTCCTACATTTTTACCCATCATTGTTTAGGTTTTCTAATAGTATTGTTAAGAGAGAAGGGTTGGCAGAGGAAATAGTGTCAGATGTAATGATGCGTATTTGGGAAATGGAAATTAAGCTCGCTTATGTCGACAAATTGAATGTATATCTATTAACAGCAATAAAAAACGCAAGTCTTTCACAATTATCAAAAGTTGAAAAGCAAATTGTTGATATTACCGAAATGAATGAAAATGATTTTTCAATAGGCAAGCAAGAAAACCCAGAATCTAGATACATTTATACAGAGCTGCAATGGCTAACAGAAAACGCTATACAGAATTTACCTAAACAATGTCAGTTGATTTATCGATTGATAAGAGAAGAGGGACTTTCGCACAAGGATGTGATAGCAACACTAGAAATTTCTCAAAATACCATAGAATCACAGATGCGTATTGCCCTAAAAAAAATTCGCCAAGCCTTGGATGCTTATCTGTTTCCAAAAAAATAATTTTTTCTTTTCACGGTAAAGTTTTCTTTTCAAGTCTTACTTACAGGCCATTATGAAAAGAATTACAGAAAATCAATTTTACGATTTGTTATGCTTGAAACTTTCAAGCGATGCCACGCCTGAGCAATTAATTCTTTTGCAAGAACAATTACTTCTAAATCCTGAATGGCAATTTCTGTACGACCAAATACTTCAACATCCTTTTTCGATTGATGAAGAAAACAAATTTTCTCGACTTGCTTATGCTGTACATACTACTAAAATGCGCATTAATGGACATTTTTCAGAAAACAACACATCTGGTCAAACCGAACATTTTGTAGAAAACAAGTCAAGTAAAATAATTCGTAAATTAAAATATATTTCGGCTATAGCAGCTTGTTTACTTAGTTTTTTCTTATTTAAAGCTGTTTTCCTGTCAAAGAAAATTAATCCAACCGTAAGTAATGAAGTGACCACCAAAAAAGGGTCTAAATCAAACCTGAAATTACCAGATGGTACTCAAGTTTGGTTAAATTCTGATAGTAAGCTTATTTATTCTGCAGATTTTTCCAACAATAGAGAAGTTGTTTTAATTGGGGAAGCCTTTTTTGATGTTACTCACGATGAAGCCCATCCATTTGTAATTCACTCTGGAAATGCGAATATTAAAGTATTAGGTACTGCTTTTAACGTCAGAAATTATCCATCAGAAAAAACGCTGCAAACAAGTTTGATGCGTGGTAAGATTGAAGTTTCATTTACAGATAGAGTGGGTGATAAAATCATTCTTAAGCCGTTAGAAAAGCTGATCATGCAAAAAAATGATAGCAATGATAATTCTACAACATTATCTAAAAACACTGTTGAATTAACCAAAGTAAGTTATGCTACTTCCGATAGTACCATAGCTGAAACCTCTTGGGTAAATGATAAAATGGTTTTTATCAACGAGCCCTTGGAAAACATTGCTGCAGAACTTGAAAGGCATTTTGGGGTAAAAGTGATTTTTAAAAATGAAGAGGTGAAAAAGTATAGATATACTGGAGTTTTTGGAAACATAACTCTTGAAAACGTGCTTGTTATTATTCAATTATCAAAGAAAATTAATTATAAAACAAATGGAAATGTAATTACTATTTACTAGACATGAATTAAACGTACTCAACAAAAAAAGAGGATGTTGACGCATCCCCTTTTCTGTAATGGTTCGCTGATAAATTGACGTTTATCAACGAATATTTATTAACTACGAATTGCTAATGTATGAAAAAAGTACACTTTCTAACAAAAATTTTAATTGTTAGGAGTAAAACGATGCTTGTTATGAAAATTTTCACCTTTCTTTTCTTACTTGCCATGCAGGTATCAGCAAAGAATTATGGTCAAGAGACGATTACAATTAATTCAGAATTTGCGTCTATTGGAAAAATTCTGAAAGAGATTGAGAAACAGTCTAAGTATCAATTTTATTTTAGTAATGACGAAGTAAATATTGATACCAAGGTTAGTCTTGTAGTAAATGATGCTCCAATAAATAGAGTAATGGATCAACTATTGTTCAATTTGCCCCTAGAATGGAAATTACTAGGAGAACAGATGGTGGTGATTTCTACAAAAAAGGGTGCACCTATAAATATTGACGTATTTATTAGTGGTGTGATAACTGATGATAAAGGATTGCCGATAGAAGGTGTAACAATTTCTGAAAAGGGCACAGAAAACAAAACGTTTTCTAATAAAAAGGGCGAATATAAATTAAAAGTAAAAGATGCTAAAGCCGCATTGATAATTAGTCATATTGGCTACAATGACCAAGTGATTTATGCTAAAAATCAAAAGGTTTTGAATGTTACTTTAAATCCAACAGTCCAAACACTTGAGGATGTAGTTGTAATTGGATACGGAACAGTTAAAAAATCTGATTTAACAGGTTCAGTTGCAAAGCTGAAAGTAGAAGGTAATGAAGACAAACCTATTACAACCATCGACCAATTTATCCAGGGCAGGGTTGCTGGAGTGCAGTTGACCCAAAACTCAGGTGCTCCAGGTTCTGGAATGTCATTTCTTATTCGTGGCGCTTCCTCTGTAAGTGGTTCTAATCAGCCACTATTTGTAGTTGATGGCTATCCGGTTGAAGCTGGCGATCAGTCACTTAGCCCAAGAACTAGTTCTGATGGTTGGTCATCATCAGTACCTGCTACTAATCCTTTGGCATCTATCAATCCAAATGATATAGAGTCAATTGAAATTTTGAAAGATGCATCCTCAACAGCCATTTACGGTTCCAGAGGAGCCAATGGGGTAGTGATGATAACAACCAAAAGAGGGAAATCTAAAGTAGATCAAGTAAGTGCATCAGTGAGGGCTGATTACAGTATGTTGCCTAAAAAGATAGAAGTATTAAGTACTCCTGAATATATTGATTACATTAATGAAGCTAGGAAAAATAGTGGTCTAACTCCTCAATATACCCAACGACAAAAAGATTCATTGTCTGAAACATCCAATTCTTTTTGGCAAGATTTAATTTACCAGCCATCACTATCTGTTGACAATCAATTGTCCTTATCAGGTGGTGATGAAAAAACAAAATATACTTTATCTGGTAACTACAGAAAAGTACAGGGCATTGTAAAAAACTCAGAATTTTCTACAGGATCTGTCAGGTTGAATATTGATAGACAAGTTACCAAAGCTTTTAAACTATCTGCATTGTTTTCTGGTAATTTAAACGTTAACAAAGCGGCTCAACAAAGTAACGGTAATGGTGAACCTTCCGGGTCTTTGGTTACAGGAGCCTTGAATTTTTCTCCAATTTCTGATCCATTTGCAGCAAATGATGAAGATCCTAATTTAAACTTATCAGGAAATCCAGTTACTTTAATACAAAAAGGAAAAAATGTATCGAGAGCACAGGTTTATTTGTTTAACTTAAAAGTTGAGTATAAAATAATTGATGGTCTTACTTTTTTAATAAATAGTGGAGTTAATTCAACCAATTCTATTCGTAATGCTTATTTACCTAAAGGAACTTTTCAGGGTAATCAATCTAATGGATTGGCTGTAAGGAGTGAGGCAGAGAATGTGAACTATCTCATTGAAAATACATTTAACTACAACAAAGTATTCAAATCAAAGCACAGAATTAATGCTGTTGCTGGTTATACTTTTCAGCAATTCAATGCAAAAGGTTTGGGTTTTCAGGTAAGTAATTTTGCCATTGACCAATTAGATTTTAATAGTTTGTCTCTAGGAAGTGGTTCAACTATTCCGGTAACTACCTATCAAGTTTCAGGTTTGTCCTCCTATTTAGGCAGGATTAACTATACTTACGATAGTAGGTATCTAGTAACCCTCACGGGAAGATCTGATGGGTCATCAAGATTGTCAGAAGGAAATAAGTGGGCTTTCTTTCCTGCAGTTGCACTTGGTTGGAACTTACATAATGAGAAATTCTTTAAAAAGAATGATTGGGTAAATGAAATGAAATTACGTGCTACCTATGGTAAATCTGGTAATCAATCCATTCCTGTAGGTTCATCCAGAAATAAGGTAGGCACTACACGTTCCATTGTTAATGGTTCTATCGTTACTTCCGTATGGCAGAATGCACTAGGGAATACAGAATTAGGTTGGGAAAATACAGATAACATTAATTTTGGAATTGATGCAACTTTGCTAAAGAGAAGAGTTGTTTTTTCTGCTGAGATGTACCTCCGAAAGACTAATAACTTATTAATTAATCTTCCCTTGCCAGGTTCTACTGGTATATCCACTTATGCAACCAATTTTGGATCTTTAGAAAACAAGGGATTGGAATTGAGTGTAAACGTAAAAGCACTCACAAAAAAATTAGTTTGGAACATAGCAGGAAACATCAGCTTCAATAGAAATAAAATTATAACACTGGGTGATAACGCACAAATTTTTGGAGCTAATTATTGGGCCGTAGGTCAGGTTTCATTTAATCAACAGGTAAGTACTGCTGTAGTAGGAAGCCCTATAGGTTCATTTTTTGGCTATACTATGGATGGGATTTACCAAACCCCAAAAGAGGTTCTTGATGGACCTTTTGACGAAACCAACCCTAAACCAGGTGACATAAGGTATAAGGATATTAATGGAGATGGTAAAATTACTTTAGATGATCGTTCTATCATTGGAAATCCTTATCCAGATTATAATTTCGGGTTAACAAATGATTTCTCTTATAAAAGATTTTCCTTGTCCATTTTTATTATGGGAAATGTAGGTCAAGAAATTGCCAATATGAACAGAGTAACTCTTGATGCCATGGTAACTAGAACAGGTTATAACATAAGAAGGGAAGCTTGGGAAAATAGATGGAGGGGAGAAGGTACAAGTAATTATTATCCTGCCCCCAGAGGAAATCCCCAACATGATTTGGTTTTCTCTAATAGATTTAGTAATTTTTTCTTAGAGGATGGTTCATTTATTCGTTTAAAAAATATTACTTTCTCTTATCAGATACCTGTTAAGAAATTAAAGTTTGTTAAAAACGCTAAGTTTTTTGTTACTGCTACAAACTTGCTAACCCTTTCTAATTATAAAGGATATGATCCAGAGGTGAGCGCACAAGGAACAAGCGCTCTCAATCCAGGAGTAGATATTGGTGTTATTCCTCAATATAAATCCTATTCAACTGGCTTAAACCTTTTGTTTTAATCTAATAAATGCTTGTTATTTAGTATGAAAAAGTATCTATTATACCTTGTTCTATTTTTTATTGGTAGTTGTTCTGTGAAAGAAGTTCTGTATGATACACTCACAACAGAAAATTCTTTTTCTACCAAAGATGATGTTACGTCATTTATCAATGGTACTTATGCCACTTTTAACATTAATTGTTTCAAATCAAACTATGCCCCATTTTTTGCAACTGGGGATGATATTTTTGGGACAACTGGTGGTAATTTGATTTATCCCAACAGAACCCATAATCCTACAAGTGCTCCCACGGCAGGTTTATGGAATGGGTTTTACAAAGCTATTAATCAAGCTAACTTCATTTTAAGTAGAATTGATAGTACTGATATTGATTCTTTGTTTAAAGTTAGAACCAAATGTGAAGCCAAATTCCTACGCGCTTTCTCCTATTTTTATTTGGTAAGAACTTGGGGTGCAGTGCCATTAAAGTTGACACCAACAACATCCACTGAAGGTTTCAAATCACCACGTGTTAGCGTTGATAGTGTTTATCAACAAATTTTTGCTGATTTGTTAGATGCTAAAGTTAGTTTGTATAGGCGCACTGCACAACCTGCAGCTGAGTTTAACCGCGCAACAAAGGGTGCTGCGTTTGGCTATCTAGCAAAAGCATATCAAGCATATGGAAATTATTTAGACTTAAAAGGAGACGCTGCAGGTGCGCTAACATACTATCAGTTATCAGAGAATTATTGTGATAGTGTATTACTATCTGGCCAATACAATCTAGTACAGAATGTGAAAGATTTATTTGATGTAGCAAAAGAACGAGATGCTTATAACGAAGTATTATTTGGTATTGCTTACATGCGAGATGCACAGGTAGCAAATACACCTTCTCTCGGTTCACAACTGCCTGGATTTTTTTTACCTAACTCTATGCCTAATGTTGCTGGTAATGGTGTTAACAAAACGGGAGTCGCCAATTTTAGATTACAACCTTGGTTTGTTGATAAATATACAAGTGGTGATTACGCAAAAGATTATAGAGGCGAACGTTTCTTTGCTTCTAGTTGGACAAATACATCTGGTAGAAGGCAAATCACTTTTCCTGCTCCAGTTGCTGTAGGTACTAATATTATAGAGGGAGCGCCCAGTTCGCCTTATTTATTTAAATATGTAGATGGTCAATCCTTTGATTCCCAAAATGCGGAGAATGATTTTTTTGCGTTACGATTAGCCGACATTATATTGACTAAGGCTGAAATGGAGAATGAAATCAATGGTCCAACAGCATCAGCATATACAGAATTTAATAAAATACGCGCTAGAGCTAGAGCAGCAGACGGTATTACTTCCAGAACTACGCCACCTAATCTGACTTCTGGTTTAACCAAAGAGCAATTTAGAGCCGCAATAGTAAACGAACGAGCAATAGAGTTAGTGGGAGAGGGGGTTAGGTGGTTCGATTTATGTAGAATGAAAAGTCCGTCTGGTACTACTATGTTTGAATATCAATTAAATACAGTTATTCCTACTTATCCAGCTGGTTATCCAGTATTTGATACACTTACCAAAACATGGAAAGGTGGTAGAACAGATTCTGTGAGTGTACCTAAATTCCAACAAAAGTTTTTGTTAATGCCAATACCTCAAAACGCAGAAATAGTGCTAAACTCAAGTATTAACTCTCAAAATCCTGGCTATTAATTCTCAAAATTGTTTACCTCTTAAATGTTGCTTTATATGAAAAAGAAAAATGGTTTTTTGCTCATCGCCATGATGTTGGTGATTTTTGTTGTAAATGCCCAGACTACTTATAATTGGGTAGGCGGCAGTTCAGGTGATTATCAAGTAGCGGCCAATTGGGCAAGTACAGCCGTAACCCCAGCCCCTCGAACTACTCCTGCTTCTACCGACATTTTGCAGTTTAGTAGTAGTGCCACAGTAACCAATGTGCCTGATCAATCAATTGGTCAATTGATTTTATCTGGAACTACTACTGTGGTTAGTTTGCAACCTGCTGTTGGTAATGGTAATAGAACGCTTACCATTGGTAACACAACAACATCCGATGATGATTTGCAAATTCCAAGTGGCTGTGAATTAATTATTGCTGCCAATAGCCATGGCACGATTGCCATTCCAGGAGCATATGCAAGCGGTGCAAATGACCGTGATAAAATCAGCAATGGATTGGTGCTTACTTATGCTGGAAGCAATACACCAAAAGGCAATATCGCTGGAAAATTAACCATTGAGCGTAATGCCACTTACACCCTTCCTTCAACCCCTACGCTTTTAACTGCATCTGCCACTTTTGCGGTGGGAGCTTATGTTTATTTAAACCTAAACGTATATGCGGTAACAGCAATTACTACTGGAATTACTGCCAATAACACTACAGTTCCTACAAATTCATTTGGAACTACTGCCGTAAATGGCGGGGTTACGCTAACATACATAGGTTCAACTACAACTGGGTCTATCACTGCATTGACCCAATATGGTGTTTTTACCAATCAATATACCATTACAACCAATTCGGTTACCACAGTTGCCAGTACAGGTACTATAGAAAATAAGTCTAACTCAATAGGCGGTACTATTAACTCTTCGAGCTTAATTTTTGCTGATGGTTCAAACTATATCCACAATAGGGCAGATGGATCAGGGGCGATACCTAATGGTACAAGTATGTCGGGTGTTAATCTTACCGTTCAAGGTATTTTTTCCAGTTCTGTAACGATAACTGTTACGCTACCAAATTCAATTAAAACGCTTACTTGGAATACGCCAAATATTACTGGTGGAACTTCAACGAGGTTTAGTATTGCAAGCGGTTCTACTTTAAATATCACCGGGGATGTCAGTTTAACGAATGGTACAACTTCCACTAGTTTTGGTCCTAGTTCTGGCACTATTACAGTTAATATTGGTGGTAATTTGACTGTTACGAATTGTAATTTATACATCGCAAGAGGCGCAACTACTTGGGCAGTGACTGGTAATTTAATATTGAACAGTGGTAATATCGATATTCTAAGCACGCTTTATGCATCTGCACCGGCCATAACTGCAAATCTTACCGTTAATGGTGATGTTAATGTCAATAACTCCGCGGTATTAAGACTCAATTGTTTAGCAGCATCATCAGGAGCTTTAGGTGCGTGTACCGCCAATTTAAATGTAAAGGGAAGTCTTTCTGTCGCTGCAACCGCTCAACTCAACGCAGGTACTGCTTTTGTACCAAGCCAAGCAAGCAATATTGTATTTAATGGTACCTCCGCACAGCTATTTACCTATTCAGGGGGTTTTTCAAATAATCCCAATTTGATCATCAACAATAGCAAAGGAGTCACGATTACTGCATCAACGAATAAGCAGTTGGCTATTAACAATCTTACTTTAACCAGCGGAAATTTATTTACTTCTTCATCCTATCCTTTGTTTTTAAATGGCACATACACTGGCGGTAGCAATACCTCTTATGTTGCTGGCCATATCAGGAAATCCTCTTCATCTACTTCGGCTTTTACCCTTCCAACTGGTAGTGGGGGGGCTTTTCGTCCTATCACAATCACCCCTCAAGCTGCCACCGCAGTTACTTTTCAAGTAAACCCTGCTAATGTTCCTTCCGGTAGTATTTCAGGCGGGGTATTGGATAGAATAAGTAATCATGCAGTTAGGGTATCTACTGGTTCTAGCATAACAGCAAGGGTTAAGGTGGATTACAGTTATGCTAGCGGTTCGATAACCAGTACCAGTCATTTGATTTTAGCTTCTAATACCGCCAATTCAGGCACTTGGACTGCACTCTCAGGATCTCCAACTATAACTGGATCAACTACTGCTGGTAGTATAGATTATGCATCAACTGACCTAACAATTCCTTCAGGGTCGGATCTTTATGTAGTCATTGCCAGCAACAATGCCGCTACGGACCTGATACCTCGTACGAGTCATACCTGGACCGGGGCAGCAGGCACAACAGACTATCAAACTCCGAACAACTGGACACCAAATCGTGCAACTGCATCCACAACTTACCAAACCTTGAACTTTACCAGTTCGGCTACAATCACCAACGTCCCTAGCCAAACCATTGGTCAATTGATATTATCTGGAAGCGGCACAGTGGTTAGTTTAAGCCCTGCGGTGGGCAATGGTACTAGGACGCTTACCATTGGTAATACCACAACCTCCGATGACGACCTACAAGTCCCAAGTGGAACGGAACTTATCATTGCTGCCAATAGCTATGGTACAATCGCCATTCCTGCAGCTTATGCAAGCGGGACAAACGATAGAGACAAAATAAGTAATGCACTTTCAGTTGCTTTTACTGCATCTAATACTCCAAAAGCAAATATTGCAGGCAAGCTGACCATTGAGCGCAACGCAACCTACACCCTTCCCACTACACCTTCAGCGTTAACGGCCAACACAACTTACGCAGTGGGCGACTATGTTTTCCGCAACCTTAGTGTTTATGCGGTTACTGCGGTTACTGGTGATGCTAAGTCATCAGCAGATGTGAGCACCGTAACATCTGCTACTTTCGGAACAGGAACAGCTAACGGAAATGCTACGTTCACCTATATCGGTTCAAGTATTACTGGAGTTGTTAATGGCTTCTCCCAATATGGTGTTTTTAACAACCAATATACCACCACCAATGCTGTAACCTCTGTTTCAAGTACAGGTACGATTGAAAACAAATCCAATTCAATTGGTGGTCAAAGCCTTACAAGTTTGCTTTTTGCTAATGGCTCTAACTATATATATAACCGTGAGGATGGTCAAGGAGCCATACCTACTTCTGCTGATATGAGTGGAGTAAACCTTACCGTCAAAGGGATTGTAACCAGTACAATCGGCGTAACTGCTTATGTTCCGCCAGCGTTGAAAACGCTTACTTGGAATACACCGAACATCACAGGATCGGTAGCACCAAGGTTCGCTGTATCCACCGGTACTACATTAACCACAACAGGTGATGTTTCATTTTCGCTCGGAGGTACCACTGGCACTATTGGTCCACTTTCCGGAAACCCAACCACTGTTAACATTGGGGGTAACCTAACCCTTACTACTACCAGTTTTTTTATGGGGAGAGGAACGGCTGATTGGACCGTTGGTGGTAATTTAACCATGAATACAAGTGGGTCGTTGAACGTGTTGGATGGGGCATATACGGGTTCTTCACCCATCACTTCCAACCTAACTGTTAACGGTAATTTTACTATCAATGGAACAAATACTGTAAGGTTAAACAACTTGGGTGCAGCTTCTGGAAGTTTAGGAGCTTGTACCGCCAACTTGACTGTTAAAGGAAACTTTACAAAGGTTACGGGCAGTACTTTTAATACCTCTACAGGTGCTGGACAAGTTGGAAACCTTGTTTTAAACGGTACCTCTGCCCAAACCGTAGATGCAAGCGGAGGTTTTAGCAATAGCCCCAATCTTACCATCAACAATAGCAATGGTGTAACCATCAACAATGGTCCTATTTCAGTAGGAACTCTTACCCTGACTAGCGGCATTGTTACCAGCGACACTACGATTATAGTAACCAATACCGCAACCAGCGGCATTACCGGTGGTAGTGCAACAGCCTACATCAATGGTATGCTACAAAGAAGGTTGCCTCAAAGTTTGGCAGCAGGCAGCACCTACGTTTTCCCGATTGGGAAAAGTGGTAGTTATAACCCAGTTGAGTTGATAGACCCAACCACTACTTCTTCTACAAATCTTACGGAAGTGAGAGCAGAAGCAATCCCTTCCAATGCTGGTGGTAGTGGAAACAGTGGTAACTACGTCTTGAACACCAACCGCTATTGGACTCTTACCAAACCAGTGAATAGCTCGAGCTTTACTAATAGCAAATTGCGCTTTACCGATGCGGGTTATGGCAGTGCCATCATTGTGGTGACTGGGCTTACCCCTTCTAGTACTGCTTATTTATCTCTTGGTGGGGCGAATATCAATTCTCCTGTGAATACTGTTAGTTCCTCCACAGCAAGCACATTGGCTTTTGCCAATTTTGCTTTGGCATCCTTAACAACGGATTATACTTGGACAGGAACTACCAACAACGATTTTCAAGAAGCTACCAACTGGAGTCCCAACAGAACCAGTTCCACAGCGGAAGATATTTTACGGTTCACTTCATCACCTTCAGGAATTATTTCTAACGTACCTACTCAAACCATCGCTCAATTGATATTGTCTGGCAGCAGTACTGTGGTTAGCCTGCAACCAGCCACAGGGTATGTTTCTGGGGTCAACGCCAATAGAACATTAAGCATTGGAAACACCACTTCAAGTGATAATGACTTACAAATCCCCGTTGGTTGTGAATTGAAAATAGCTGCCAATAGTTTTGGAACAATAGCCATTCCAAGTTCTTATACCGTGGGTGTAAATGATAGGGATAAGATTTCCAATGGGCTGACGATTATTTTGACAGGAAGTTCCCCTAAAGCGAACATTGCAGGTAAATTGACCATTGAGCGCAATGCTACTTTTACCTTGCCATCCACCCCAACTGCATTGGCGGCCAGCACCGCTTATGCTTTAGGTACTTATGTATTTTCTTCTCAAAATGTGTATGCAGTTACTACTGCAGGCACGACTGCGAATACTACAACAATTCCTGCTGCAATTTTTGGTACAACAGCTACCAACGGTACTGCTGTGTTGACCTACCTAGGTTCTGTGATATCAGGCTCATTTACAAGCGGTAGTCAATATGGAGGCTTTACCAATTCATATAATGTTTTAAACGGCATTACCACGGTTGCCGCTACGGGTACTATCGAAAACAAATCAATCATTATTGAAAATGTTTCCAATACAAGATTGTTATTTACCAATGGCTCAAATTATATATTCAATAGACCAGATGGTATTTCCAACTTCCCAACCGCTGCGGACATGTCAGGTGTCAATCTGTCCATTCTGGGAATTGTATCTTCATCATATACGCCATCCCTATCGTTGCCCGCAAGCATCAAAACTTTGACATGGAACACCCCTAGTATTACTGGTGCTGCTTCTACTAGATTTGCAGTAGCAACGGGCACTTCATTAACTATTTCTGGGAATGCTTCCATAACAAATGGATCTACAACTGGAACACTTGGTCCAAATACTGGAAGTCCTTCCACTGTTTCAATAGGAGGTAATCTCTCTATTACGAGCACTAGACTTTACACTGGTAGAGGAACAGCTGATTGGACAGTTACAGGCAATCTAACGTTCAATAGTGGAGTATTAACAATATTAGATGGAGGACTATATGCTGCTTCTGCAACTCCTGCTGTTGCAGTAACTTCTAATTTAACAGTTAACGGAAATGTGACAATGGGTAGCGGTTCTACGATAAACCTTAGTACAGTGGGGAATGCAGTTGTTGGTGTTTTGGGTGCTTCTACTGCCAATCTTAATGTAAAAGGTAATTTCACCAAAGTATCAGGTTCAACTTTCTCCACCACGACCAGTACAGGCCAGACCGGTAACTTGGTAATGAACGGCACTACCGCCCAAACTATAAACGCAACTGGCGGCTTTACTAACAGCCCAAGCTTGATTATCAACAACCCAAGTGGCGTCACCCTTACTGGTGCTGCTGTCACCATTGGCTCATTGACCCTTACAAGCGGTACGCTTACAACATCTAACAATCTCACAGTAACAGGTGCTTCATTGGTGAACAACACCACCCTCAATGTCAATAATACGTTGACATTAAGCGGCACAGTTGCCCAAACCATTTCTGGCACAACGACCGTCCCTAATCTCACCATTAACAACGCCGCTGGCGTTACCCTTAGCAGCGGAGCTAACAAGTTGAACATCACAGGCACTCTAACCCTCCAAGCAGGTGCCTTCACTACCAACGGCAACGTAGTATTGAAATCCACCAGCATCGCAAACAGTGCTGTTGTTGCCCCAGTAGGCATAAGCGGCAATACGGGAACCATCAGTGGAACGGTACAAGTGGAACGTTTTATCCCTAAAGCTTACCGTGCTTGGAGAGATATGGCACCTAGCGTGTTTAATGCTGGCAGTATTTACAACAATTGGCAGGAAGCAGGCAGCTATGCCAATAGCGGTTATGGTTTGTTTATCACAGGTACAACTGCGGCTACCAATGCTCATGCCGTAGATGCAACAACTGGCCTTGACCAAACGGTTAACAGCGTGAAATCAGCCTACACTTTCACCAACGGTACTTGGACTGCGGTAACCAATACTAAAACCACCAACCTCAATCCATTCTTAGGCTATCGTGTGTTGGTGCGAGGCGATAGGACATACGATTTGTTCAACACGCCAATTTCTACAGTGGGAACAACTGGATTCTTATTAATGGTGAATCCAACCACCATTCGAGCAACAGGTAATTTAGTTACTGGAAATGTGGTGTATAGTACTTCAGGCATTACCAATGCTGTTGCAGGTGCTACCTATAATAGTGCGTCTTTTGGATTAAACAGTAGTTCTACCACAGGTTTTAGTTCGGTAGCTAACCCTTATGTAGCCCCCATAGATTGGAAGAACATTTGGGACAACAACCGTGCGGTGAATCTAACTGCCAACTACTACTATCTAGATCCAACGATTGGTTCTACAGGAGCGTATGTATCATACAATGCGTTGTTAGATGTAACAAGCAATGGTGCTATTGGTAGCCGTAGGTACATCCAAGCGGGTCAGGCATTCTTTGTGGAAAACAACAGCAGCACTTCACCAAGCTTGACCATTACTGAAGCAGACAAAGCGATTAGTTCCACCAAAACTTCTGTTTTTGGTAATGCTAGTCGCAGTCGTTTGACCATCGGCTTGATGAAAGCGACTGGAAGTGAGTTGAAACAAATGGATGGTGCAACAGTAGTTTTTGACCCATCGTTTAGCAATGGAATTGGCAGAGAGGATGCTAGGAAAATGACGAACCCAAGTGAAAATCTAGCTATCATCCATGATGGACAATCATTAAGCATTGAAGGTCGTAAGCCGGCAATCGCAGATGAAAGATTACCATTGAGTTTGAGCCAGTTGGCCAGTAGCGATTATCAATTAACCGTTGATGCTTCTGCTTATCAAGCAGATAACCTAGAGGTTTACTTGATTGACGCTTTAGACAAGAGCGAAACCTCGTTGACATCAGGCAAAAACACCATCAGCTTTACCGTAGATGCGAGCAATCCTGCAACCTATACCAACCGATTCAGTGTGGTATTTAAGGCAGCATCAAAAGTTACAACAGTTGAACCTATAGTTGCTAGCACCTTGAGTGTTTATCCTAACCCATTGGTAGGCAAAACGATAAGTGTTCGCTTGGGCAGTGAAGCAGCGTTGGGTAAATATGTGGTGAATGTTTACAATAGCTTAGGTCAACAAGTACATAGCGGTGTTTACAACTATGCTGGGTCTGTAATTAGTTGCAAACTACCTGAGGCATTGGCTAAGGGAGGTTATCAATTAACAGTAGTACAAGAAGGCAAGGTTAAAGGCGAGTCTAAGTTTATCGTAGAATAATCATAAATAGAATGATGGAAGGCAACCCATCGTTAGAGGTATATCAATCAATAGACTCCAGCTTTTCTAAGCAAATGAGTAATAAAGCAGTACGGGATGTAATAATCCTGTGCTGCTTTTATTTAGCCCCCGTTCCCAGAAGAAGTTTAGCCCCTGTCACCTAAAGGGGGGGTGAATTTAACCTCACCCCAACCCCTCTACTAGGGCGAGGGAACTGGAAGGGTGGGCCTGGTCTAAAGCCCCAGTCCCCTAAAGAGGTGTTGTGGAGGAGTTTTGCCCCATCCCCTAAAGGGGTGTTGCAGAGATTGGTATTTGATGTTCTTATTGGAGTGTTGACGGTCATTTAAGGAGTGTTGCCCCCGTCCCCTAAAGGGGTGTTGTGGAGATTGATGTTGACGGTCATTTCCGAGGAGTTGACGGTCTTTCCAGAGGTGTTGATGGTCTTTCCAGAGGTGTTGATGGTCATTTCCAAGGTGTTGACGGTCTTTTCCGAGGTGTTGATGGTCTTTTCCGAGGTGTTGACGGTCATTTCCGAGGTATTGGTGGGCATTTCCGAGGTGTTGATTTGAACCTCACACCACTCACCAAAATAGAGGGAAGTAGAAGGGAAGCCTACATCCATTGAAGGTGTGTTGTAAAGGGGAGGTAGTAAAAAAAATTACAGCAGTGAAATTAATTGTCTAGAAAAGTTTACGAGTAGTCTAGAAAAGTTTACAAGTATCTGTTAGGATAAAAAGATGTTTACGAAAAGTTGGTTTTCAAACCTGAAAGGTTTATTCAGGATAATCGTTGTATGGTAATTATTATCCAATTTAAACAAGCTGAGTTTTACAATCAAAAGCTGATTTGTTCAATTTGACTTTGAAATAAATGGCTTAGTAAGGGTAGGTGTCTTTTTTAGGGCTTACAATAAAATAAAGTGAACAATTTATATCTCTTCACAAGAAAAATGAGCTGTTCAAATACGTTCAACATGAAATTTTAATCAGACACATTTCTTCATTGTGACTGAGATAGCGAAGCTTTGAAAATACTTTTAAATTAAATTATAGTTTATGCGGTTACTTGTACAATCATTTGTTTTTTGTTCAATTATTATTGCATGTTCCGTTGTTACGGGTTATGGGCAGACGGTTACTTTTTCAACCGATGCTTCCTACTTATCTGACACTTCCAACAACCAAAACCCAACAAGCATTACCACCTACAATGGTTCCATCTATTATGTCTATACCAATCCTGCAAGGCAGATGGTGGTGGGTAAAATCAATCCTGCTGGGGTGAAACAATTGGATACGGTGTTTGATTTGGAAATGGGATTGGATGAAAAATACCATATCTGCCCTACCATTGGTGTGGACAAAAACGGATACATACATATCTGTGGGGATATGCACAACGATGGATGGAAATATTTCCGTTCTAATCGTCCTGAAGACATCTCCACTTGGACAAGGCGATATGATTTGCCAGGGCTGAGCGTGACTTACCCAACCATATTCTACGATAAAAATAGGGAGATGTACCTGCTGTTCAGGCATCGTCAAGATGGTACAGGGGGCGGTAATCATAGAGCAGGTATTGCAAAATACAATGTAGAAAGCAGCACGTTTACTATGTTAGGCGGTATTAGCTATACCGAGAAAAACGGTACAGTGCCCACTACCAAAACAATGGCTTGGGCAAATGGATGGGGAGGAAATGATTGTTGGTATATCAAGCCTTCGCATCGTGTTTATTTTGATGGCAACAATAGAATGCACTTCATAGCTTGTGTAATTAATGTATGCTTGGGAACATTATCAAGTACTGATGTATATAGTCCCAGTTTGTTAAAGGGTGGCTATGAATCCAATACCCATATATTATATGCTTATTCAGATGATACTGGCCGAACTTGGCGCAAGGCTGGAGGGGCATTAATATCTTCTTTGCCCTTGACCGTAAACAATGCCTCTATCGCATTGGATAGGACTGCCCAGCATGACATCATTGGTGGGGAAAGTGAATTGGGTGCTTTTAATACCAATACGCCTGTAATCAGTTATAGATTATTTAGTGACAACAGCAACCATTCTATAAAGTGGAATGGAAGCAATTGGGTGGAATTTACTACTCCTCGAAGTGGGAATCTTTTCATGTTCAGACCCAATGGATATGCAGCTTGGTACAATGGAACAAGGGTAGATTATACCAATGACGGTGTTACATGGGGAACCTTGAATAATATTTTTACTACATTGAGGGGGGTAAATGGAGTCGGGGCAACTGGTATTGATAGGGAATATTTTAAACAGACGGGTCATTTCAGGTATCAAGGCACTTTTAATTCATTTACCAATAGTTCCATTTTCACCATCAATAGTGATATTGGTAATGTAGGCAATATTGTCCCATCGGTTGTATCCCTTAGTAATACAAATGTTGCGTTGACAATGGGAGCTGTTCAACAATTAACGGCTACTATTTCCCCAACAACAGCAACCAACAAAAACTTGATATGGAGTTCTTCTGACAACAGCGTTGTCTATGTAAACGGGAACGGCTTATTGATACCTTACAAGTGCGGAACTGCCACAATTACTGTAAAAACCCAAGCTGGAAACAGAACAGCAACCGCAACGGTGGTTGTTTCAAGTCCTTCTAACACATTAACGGGTTTGAGCTTGTCAACTTCCAATTTAGTAGTTTTAAAAAATCAGTATAAAAAGATTGTTCCTTCATTTACACCAAACAATGTTTGTAATTCCGCGATAGTTTGGACATCCAGCAATACGAATGTGGCAACTGTTGATGAAAACGGGGTGGTTTATGGTGTTAGTTCAGGAAATGCAACGATTGTGGCTTCCAATTTGCAAAGTGGGCTTACGGCAAGCTGCAATGTTTCTGTAACTGAGGCAACTAATTTTATTCAAAATCCGGAGTTTGATTTAGGAACTACTGGTTGGAGTTTAACCTTTGCTTTAGGAGGTGCTGGAACATTATCAGTCGTTAATGGGGCGGGCTTATCAGGTTCGAATGCGGCAAAGATTACCATTAACAATGCTGGAACAAGTACGAACAGTCTGCGCTTGAACGCTACAAGTTTTATATTGGCAAACGGGAAAAAATATGAATTGTATTTCAAGGCCAAAGCCGATAGCAATCGCTCCATCATCGTTGCAAGAACCCAGACGGTATCTCCCTTTATTTATTATTGGCAATCATCGGTAAACATCACCACTCAATCCACCCTATATGGACCTTTTACCATTAACACAGGAGCAACGGATGTACCCTCAAGAATTTTATTTGCGTTGGGGGGTAAAAGTGCTGCCGTCTATATAGATTCCGTAACGCTTACTGATGTTACAGAAAACAAGGTAACCAATATCAACCTAAATAAAAATGCACTGAACCTGAGTGTTGGAGCAACCTATTCACTATTTGATACCATTCTTCCAGCGGCTGCGTTCAACCAAGCTGTTACCATTACTTCCAATAACCCATTGGTGGCCACTGTTACTCCGTATGGTTTGGTTACAGCGGTTGGTGTAGGTACGGCAACGATAACCTATGTGTCCAATCAAACAGGTGTAACCTCAACTTGTCTTGTTACAGTTGGAACTCCGCTTCCCTTGAATAATATCCAACTCAATGGCAAAATTGTAGCAGGTTCATCAAGCTTAACTTGGGAAGTAATTGGCCAACAGGAAGTGGATTATTTTGTCCTTCAAAGGCAAAATACAAATGATAAATGGGAATCTATTGGAGCGGTTCAATTGACCAAGCAAAACAATAGCAACTACCAGCTTTGGGACAAGCAGCCCCAAAAAAAGAACTTATATCGATTGAAGGTTGTACTCAAAGACGGCAATGTGCTTTATAGTAACCAAGTTTCCTTAACCTTAAGTACAGGTATTTCAGCTAGGCTATTGCCCAATCCATTTAAGGAAAAAGCAGTGCTGGAACTATCGGATAAAGAGGGGATTTACCAAATTCAACTAACCAACGTAGCGGGCAAAGTCCTACTCTCTGGTCGGGGAAATAATGCCCAGTTAAACAATAAGTTAGCCCCAGTTTTCCATGAATTAAAGGCTGGAACGTATTTGTTGAGCGTTAATGGGAAAGAATTGGTTACCACGCTTAAATTAATCAAGCAATAATATACTTACAAAAAAAATAATAATGCATACAAAAGGGTTTATAGTAATCGGCACTTTGTTGTTGATGTTATCTAACGGCATTCATGCCCAAATTCAAACGGATATGTCTAATTGGTTGAACAGCAAGGAAGCTTTGAAAGCCCTTCCCAACTTCTCCTATTCGGGCTATCGAAACGGGGAAGTTGGAATACCAAGCCCTAATTACAAAGTGTTCAATGTGGTGGATTATGGAGCAATTCCGAACGATACCCTATCTGATAAGCAAGCCATTGAAAAAGCAATTGCTGCTGCTGAAAAAAATGGTTCTGGTGTGGTGTTCTTTCCGAAAGGTCGCTTTTTGGTGAATGAAGATGGAGATGTGAAAACTACGATTAGAGTATTGAGTAGTAATATCCTATTCAGAGGGAGTGGGTCGGAGATTGGCGGTACAGAGTTGTTTATGAAAAACACTTTGAACCCAAGAGATTCCACCCAAAAGTATTCTACACCACCCATGTTTGAATTTGGTAAGTTTCAAATAGGCAAACAGATTGCAACTATTAGTAAAAATGCTGAGGAAGGCACTAATTCAATCACCCTAAGTACCACCAATGATATAAAAATCGGGGACTGGTTACAGCTTAGTTTAAATGTGAAAGACACCAATTTGCTGCGAGAAGAAATTGGGAAGCATCCCATCAATCCCAAATGGAAAGCCCTATTGAATAAGGAGGGACTTATCGTTAAAGCATATTATCAAGTAAAAAAAATAGATAGCAATACGGTAGAATTGAATGCTTCCATTGGTTATGATATGTCTGTGAATCAACCTTGGAAAGTATTTCTCTATCATCCAAAATCGGAAATAGGAGTTGAACAAATTGCTTTTGTTGGCAATTTCACCTATCCATTTGTACACCATCGTTCTTGGATAGATGATAGCGGGTGGAACTTGTTTCATTTTAATGGAGTGGTCAATTCGTGGATGAAAGATTGCCGATTTACGAATGTGAGTATTGGGGTAATGGTTAAAAATTCAGCTCAGGTAAGCTTGTTGAATTGTCATATCACTGGCAATGGCACCCATGAAGCCTTTCAAGCCAATCGTTCCACAAATGTTTTTATTGGTAAGTGCAAGGACAATGCAGGGATGTTTCATTCCATTGGTGTGGATGGTTTTGCGATGAATTCAGTGATTTGGAGATGTAGTTATTTGCCTTCTACTTCATTTGAGAGCCATTCTTACCAACCTCGCAATACTTTATTGGATAACATGGAAGGGGGATTGCTGCCCAATCATGCTGGCGGTTCAGAAGACAACCACCCCAACCATTTGAAGGGATTGGTATTGTGGAATTACAAACGGACAGATAACAAAAAGGAGACAATTGATTTTTGGCCTGAAAAAAGCGTTTATGATGGCAGGATTTCGCCGATGGTGATCGTTGGGCTACATGGTAAACCCTCCTCCTTCATTGAAGGTCAGTACAAATTCCTTTTATCCAATGGGCAAAAGGTTTCTCCAGAATCCTTATATGCATATCAATTGAAGAAGCGGTTGGGTTTTGTGCCAAAATGGTTATCGGAGTTACAATAGAATTGCATATTGAATAACAACGATTCTCTAAGCGTTCTTGATTGTATGTGAATTGTAGAGCAGGTTTAATATGCCATATAGCTTTTGGCAATGTCAATGGGTAACAATTTTCTCAAATTAACTTCCAGTTGGGAAAGAATAAGCATCATTTGTAAAACTGAGGTTACGATAATCAGGATAAATAGATGTATTAAGCATACCTACAAGGCTAATATCACTAAATCATAGCAGCGATAAATAACATAGCGAAAGCACAATATCAGCAAGATTGTTGCACATTTTGCATGAATGATTTTTTAGCAACAATTTTGTTGCAAAATTCTTATTCAGCAAAAAAATGCAACAAAATTGTTGCAAATAATTGATTTGCTTAAAATTTGCAACAAAACTGTTGCAAATTTTTTATTCTCTGTAAAATTGTAACCATAATACCATAGTTATGATTGAACTAAGAGATGCAACAGGGCTTACACAACAATTATTAGCAGACTTTGCAAAGATTTCAAGAGGGGTCTTAGCTATGGGAGAGTTGGGGTTGAGGGATTTTAATTATCTGGTATTGCTACAAATCACATCGCTTTCTACCTAAGCTGCTCATCGGCATCTTCAAATACCTGATTGGTCTGAAAAAACCTAATACCCTATTAACTGCTTCCGATGGGTTGTAAAAATGAATATAGTTATGAAAACATTGATTATGATGAGAAATGCGGCTTTGAAATGCCAGATAGTGCTTTTGCTTTCCTTATGTTTTGGCAATGCTTTATTTGCCCAAAACGCAAGTATTAAAAACTATCTGCCCACCCCGCCGCTTGGCTGGAACAGTTGGAACACCTTCCAAGAAAATATTTCGGAGGATAAAATAAAGGAAATTGCAGATGCTTTTGAATCCAAAGGACTGAAGGCTGCGGGTTATCAATACCTGTGTATTGACGATGGTTGGGCATTGGAAAGGGGGGCAGACGGCGT
>JAIXOJ010000195.1 GCA_027486835.1 Chitinophagaceae bacterium | reverse complement strand
TTTTAAGCAGTGTTGATGGTCTTTTAAGCAGTGTTGAAGGTCTTTTAAGCAGTGTTGATGGTCTTTTAAGCAGTGTTGATGGTCTTCTAAGCAGTGTTGATGGTCTTGACGGTCATTTAAGCAGTGTTGACGGTCATTTAAGCAGTGTTGACGGTCATTTAAGCAGTGTTGACGGTCAATTTAAGGAGTGTTGCCCCCATCACCTAAAGGGATGTTGTGGAGATTGATGTTGCATTTAACCTCATCCCAACCCCTCTCCAAAGGCGAGGGAAAGCCCTCGTCTCCTAAAGGGGTGCTGTGGAGTAGTTTGGTCGGACTTTCAGTACCGACAAGTGAATTTAATGTTTTGGGCTTTTTTTATTTTAAATTTTTTGTTATTGTTTTAAATATTTTTTTCACCATTTTTTGATTTTTAATTATGAATAAACGTCAGAGAGCTAAAAATGAAAGTTATATACGGGTATTGGATACCGTAAAAAAATATCCAAATGAATTAAAAGATGTTGATGGTCTTCAAGATGAGGTAAAAGAGCTGACCGATTGTTATGTAAAGATTGGTGGTGCAGGTGTTGTGCAACAAACACAGCCTTTTGGTACTGAAGCCTCCCAGGCTGCGGCTAAGAAAATGGGTGCTACCTTGTACAAATATGTACAGCGAGCTTACGTTAAAGCTAAGAAAGCCAAGGATTTGGAGTTAAAAGGTCAATTAGATGAACCAGAAACTTATTATACCAATGGCCCAAAAACTGATTTGGTGAATCGTGCGAAAGCGACACGGAATGTGTTGAATGATAATTTGAAGTTGTTTACCAATATTAAGGCAACAGATATTGCTTTGATAGATGCGGATATAAATGCGTATGAATTGATAAAAGACGATGCGCAGGAAGTAACTATTTCGGTGAAGGCTTCGGGTACAGATGTATTAAAAGGCTTGTTTGAACAAGCAGATGATGTGGTGGAAAATATTTTGATGTTGGCGGATAGTTACATCGGAGATGTGTTTCCTGCAGTGGTAGGGGAGCTTGAATTGGCTTCTGCTTTGATAATTCCTGGGGCTAAACACAATGAAATTGATTTTTTAATTGTTGCAGATGAAGACGATAGTCATTTGCCTTTTGCCGAGTTGAAAGATCCTAGTACAGGAAAAAACTACCGACCAGGCGTTAACCATCACTTATTTATACCCACTCATAGGGTTGGTCATTTTGATTTTGAAATTTCTGCTCCTGGTAGGGTAGGTGTTTCTTTTGGTGCGGATATTAAGAAAGGGGAGAACAGTTTTGTGGTGAGATTGAAGAAGAGTTAAATATTTTAATATAATTAAAATTGGGCTTTTTGGTTAATATCTTTCTATAAATGCTAATTGTTAATTTACCTTATAATAAATAAGCGAGTATTTGTTATACTATCAAAATGACAAATACTCTTTAGTATTTTTTTATATTTAAATATAATAAAAAAATACATTTACTTTAACATCGTTTTAAGCGATAGAGAAGTTTAACTGCCACTTATTCAAATTGTATTTTTCTTAGCAATAGGATAAAAACCTTGGTAAGAATGTTTATAATATCAATTTATCAGATACAATTTTCTAATTGTGACTGAGTTGGCGAAGCGTTGGAATTACTTGACAAATAAAATGTATTTTATGCGGATGTTGATTCGGTTTTTCATCTTTTGTGCTATTTTTTTTGCCTGTTCTGTTGTCTCAAGTTATTCCCAAACAGCAGCATGGACGACGCAAGTTTCTTATCTGTCAGACACATCTAACAATCAAAACCCAACCAGTATAACCACTTATAACGGCTCTATCTATTATATCTATACCAACCCTGCAAGACAGATGGTCGTTGGAAAAATATCTCCGACTAGCATTGTAAAACTAGATACTGTATTCGACTTGGAACTCGGATTGGATGAAAAATATCATATATGCCCTACCATTGGGGTTGATAAATATGGGTATGTACATATCACAGGCGATATGCACAACGGCGGTTGGAAATATTTCCGTTCGAATTTCCCAGAAAACATAACTAGTTGGACAAGGCGGTATGATTTGCCCGGTACAGACGTAACCTATCCAACTATTTTCTACGATAAAAGCCGGGAGATGTATTTGCTTTTCCGGCATCGCCAAGATTCCACCGGTTCAGGAAATCATCGTGTAGGTATTATTAAATACAATGCCGACAGTACCACTTTTACCATGATGGGGGGGCTTAGTTATTTTGAAAAAGATGCCTCCACCCCAACTACCAAGACCATGGCTTGGGCAAAAGGATATGGCGGAAACGGTTGTTGGTACATCAAACCTGGCCACCGTGTCTATTTTGACAGCAGCAACCGCCTTCATTTTATTGCAGCGGTGATAGATACCTGCTTAGACGCTTTTTTGCCTACGGATGTATATAATGCCAGTTTGTTCAGGGGCGGTTATGAATCAAATACTCATATACTTTATGCCTATTCAGACGATTATGGAAATACATGGCGTAAGGCCGGAGGAGCATTAATCACTTCACTTCCACTGACTGTGGACAACGCATCGATTGCATTAAGTAGAAAGATGCAGCACGATATAGTAGGTGGGGAGTGCGAACTGGGCGCATTTGATAAGTTAACGCCCGTCATCAGTTATCAATTATATAGCGACAATTCTAAACATGCCTTGAAATGGAACGGTACAGCTTGGGTGGAACTGATATTGCCACATTCTACAAATGTGTTTATGTGTAGGCCAAACGGTTTTACTGCTTGGTACAATGGCACTTATTTGGACTACACCAAGGACGGGGTTAATTGGACGACCTTGACTGGTCCTACTGGCAATTCTTTTCCTAATGGATTGAACGGAATTTCCGCTACAGGAATTGATAGGGAATATTTCAAGCAAACAGGCAATTTTAGATATGAGGCATCCGCTCAATCGTACACGTCTAGTAAGATATATACGATAGCTTGCAATGTTGGGAACGGAGGAAATATTGCGGTAAGCAGCGTGTCATTGAACAACACCTCGCTTTCTTTGATAAAAGGCACTACAAGTAACTTGGTAGCAACCATCAGCCCTGCAAATGCCACGAACAAAAAAATGATTTGGACATCTAGCAACGCCAAAGTAGCATACGTGAACGGTAATGGATTGATTACCACCTATGGCTGCGGCACGGCAATTATTACCGTTACCACTTTGGCGGGGGGCAAGACCACAACCTGTACAGTAACGGTAACGGGAATGTATCCTGTAACGGGGGTCACGCTAAATGTTAGTACCCTAAGCATGAAGACCGGCTCGGGGAGTCAGTTGCTCGCTACTTTAAATCCCTTGAATCCATGTAACGACACGCTCATTTGGATGTCCAGCAATAACTCCGTAGCAACAGTGAATAGTTTGGGTTATGTTACAGCCATCAAGGCGGGTACCGCTACGATTACGGTGACCACTAAAGATGGGACCAAGACCGCTACCTGCTCCATCACGGTTTCTAATTATACCAATCTTGCTAATAATCCAGAATTTGACGGGGGTACTAGCGGCTATTCCTGGGTACAGAACGGAGGCACATCCGGAACTTTTACGGTAGCGGCAGGGGCTGGACTTTCTGGGGCTAATGCAGCTAAGTTGACCATTACTACAGGGAGCAGTAATGCCAATTTGCTTAAATTGATTCAAAACTTTTCTTTTGAAACAAGCAAACTTTATAATATATCAGTAAAAGCAAAGGCAGATTTCGATAGGACAATTGGCATGTACAGAGGTGCTTCGTTGTCCCCATACACCGCATATTGGACCAACAATATTACTCTTTCAGCTACGCCAACTGTTTTCGGACCTTTTCTAGTTAAAACATTGCCAACTGAACTATCATCACAGTTACAGTTTCAAGTTGCCAATAGCAACAAGACGGTTTATATTGATTCGGTCGTCATCAACGATGTTTCGGATAGCAGGGTCACCAGTATTAGTTTGAGCAATAGTTCCTTGTCTTTGACTACGGGGTCTTCTTTACAGTTATCAGCTATCGTTTCGCCAGCTGGAGCAATGAATAAAAAAGTGTTTTGGGCTTCCAATAACCTAGCTGTAGCTGCGGTAAGCAATACTGGATTAGTAACCGCATCCATTGAGGGAACTGCCATTATAACGGCTGTTACTTCTGACGGAGGAAAAATTGCGACAACGGTTGTAACGGTAATCCCACAAAATTAGTTTTATTCGATTTAAAAGCAAAGAATTTATGGCTTATAGGGCATCTAATTTCGACAGTATCTATTACCCCAGTAAACCAAATTTTTTCAGCAAGTAATAATCCTTTTTTTTAGTATAAATACATAATAAAATGATTTACAATCAAATTTTTAGAAACTATTTTTTTAGTGCTAAGGAAATACGTGTAGTATTTTTTTTATTTCTATTTTTTTCTATTGCAAGTCATGCCCAAACGGTTTCTTGGACTACAAACGCCGCTTACTTTACTGACACATCCAACAACCAAAATCCAACCAGTGTAACCACCTACAACGGTTCTACCTATTATGTTTTTACCAATCCTGCAAGGCAAATGGTGGTAGGGAAGATAAGCCCTACAGGTGTAGTTCTGTTAGACACTGTGTTTGATTTGGAAATGGGGCTGGATGAAAAATACCATATATGTCCTACAATAGGGGTAGATAAAAATGGATATATCCATGTGTGTGGCGATATGCACAATGATGCATGGAAATATTATAGGTCAAATAAGCCAGAGGATATTAGTGGTTGGACAAGAAGATATGACCTTCCAGGATTAAGTGTTACTTATCCTACTATTTTTTATGATAAAAACAGGGAGATGTATATCCTTTTCCGTCATCGTAGCGATTCACTTGGTGATGGAAATCATCGAGTAGGTATTGCCAAATATAATGTGGAAAACAGCACATTTTCGATGGTTGGTGGCGTTAGTTATGTTGAAAAAAACGGTCTTGCATCCAAAACAAAAACCATGGCTTGGGCTAGAGGTTTTGGCGGAAATGATTGTTGGTATATTAAACCTGGGCATCGGATTTATTTTGACGGCAACAACCGAATGCATTTTATTGCTACAGTAATCAATATATGTTTGGGAACTTTTTCAGATACCGATGTATATAGCCCGAGTTTGTTAAAGGGGGGGTATGAATCCCATACCCATATATTATATGCCTATTCTGATGATTCTGGAAAAACATGGAAGAAGGCAGGAGGCGGGGCAATTGCATCTTTGCCTTTAACTGTATCCAATGCTTCAATTGCATTGAACAGAACTGCACAACATGATATAATTGGAGGTGAATGTGAATTGGGGGCATTCGATACCAATACGCCTATTATAAGCTATATGTTGAATAGTGACCAAAGCAAGCATAATATCAAATGGAACGGTAATGTTTGGGTGGAATTTACTGTACCTAATCCTACTAATATTTTTATGTGCAGGCCCAATGGTTATGCAGCTTGGTACAACAATACCAAGATCGATTATACAAATGATGGTATCAATTGGACAACTCTTTCAGGAACACCAACTGCTTTTCCCAGAGGTGCATCTAATGTGAGTTCTACGGGTTTGGACAGGGAATATTTTAAACAAACAGGTGATTTCAGGTACCAGGGGGTATTTAATTACTGGACAAATAGCCGTATTTATACCCTAAAAACTAATATCGGAAATGTAGGCAATATTGTTCCAACTGGTGTTTCGCTTAATAGCTCGAATGTTTCATTGAATATTGGTACTGTTTATCTGTTGACGGCAACGATAGTACCTGCAAACGCTACTAACAAAAACCTGATTTGGACTTCTTCTAACAATAGCGTTGTCTATGTTAATGGTAACGGTCTTTTAATTCCTTATAAATGTGGTACTGCTACGGTAACCGTGACCACTCAAGATGGAAGTAAAGCCGCTACCGGTACGGTGGTTGTAACTAGTGCAGCGAATCCATTGACAGGGTTGAACTTTTCAAGTTCTTCTTTGGTGCTTTTGGTTGGAGGGCAAAAACAAATTAATCCAATTTTTACGCCAAATAATGTCTGTAATCCTAATTTGGTTTGGTCTTCCGGCAATGCCAATATAGCAACCGTTGATGAAAACGGTGTGGTAAATGCTATAACCAGTGGAAATACAATAATAACAGCGTCGAATTTGCAAAGTGGGCTATCCGCTAGCTGCAACGTAACAGTATCAGTTCTTTCAAATTTAATACAAAACTCAGAATTTAACTTGGGTACCGCAGGCTGGAATTTTTCCCAACAACTAGGTGGAGCGGGCACTTTTTCTGTAGTTAGCGGAGCAGGATTATCCGGATCGAATGCTGCAAAGATTACCATAACAAATACAGGAACTAACATCAACAGTTTGCGATTAACCGCAAACAGCTATACATTGGTTAATGGAAAGAAATATGAACTCTATTTTAAGGCAAAATCGGTAGTAGATAGACAAATAATGGTTGTGAGAGCAGCAATTGTTCCACCATACACGTATTATTTGCAATCAACTGAAAATATTACTACCCAATCTACTGTATATGGGCCTTACACGTTTCGGACTGGCACTTCTGATTTGACATCTCAAATATTGTTCGCATTTGGAGGAGATACAGCTTCTGTGTTTTTGGATTCAATAACCTTAAATGACATTACGAACACTACGGTTACAAAAATATTGCTCAATAAAACTGCTTTGACTTTGGGCATAGGGTCAAGTTATCAACTTTTTGATACTATTATTCCTGTATTGGCTGTTAATCAATCTGTCACGATCACTTCCAATAATCCATTGGTTGCTACCGTAAATCCTTACGGGGTGGTTACTGGGGTTGGGCTTGGAACTGCTACGATAACGTATGTTTCTAACCAAACTGGCGTTACCTCTACCTGCATTGTTACCGTTACTTCACCGCTTCCTTTGAACAAAGTTCTACTCAATGGCAAAATTGTAGGAAGTGCGGTAAGCCTCACTTGGGAAACATTCGGTCAACAACAAGTGGATTATTTCATTTTGCAACGCCAAAATGCAGGTGAATCTTGGGATTCCTTAGGTGTCATAATTGCCAACAATGGAACTAACAACAACTATAAATTTTGGGACGGGCAGCCCCAAAAAACGAACCTATACCGATTGAAGATTAATCTAAAAGACGGCAGTGTACTTTATAGTAATGTAGTTTCCATAGCAATCGGAGCGGATATTACTGCAAAAATTTCACCCAATCCTTTCACGGAAAAGGCTATTTTGGATATATCAGATAAAGCTGGTTTGTATGAAATAAGGATTACCAACATAGCTGGTAAATTGATTCGTTCGGGTAAAGGGAACAACGCCCAGTTAAACAATTTGTTAGCGTCAGTTTTCCGTGAATTGCAATCCGGATACTATTTGTTGAGCTTGACTAGTAAAGATTGGGGTACTACACTCAAACTGATAAAGCAATAAAAAGCGAAAGACAATTTATGCGAATAAATAGATATGTAGTTGTCGGAATTGGATTCCTGCTCTTGATCACAAATTACGTTCAATCACAAATCGGTACGGACATAAGTAATTGGTTGAAAAGCAAGGAGGCTCTACAAGTGCTTCCCGATTTTTCTTATGCGGGCTATCACAGTGGTGAAATCGCTATACCTAGTCCTAACTACAAAGTATTTAATGTGGTTGATTATGGAGCTATTCCTAATGATACGCTTTCCGATAAAAAAGCTATAGAAAAAACAATCGCCGCTGCCGAGAAAAACGGTTCTGGAATAGTATTTTTTCCGCCAGGACGTTTTTTGGTAAATGAAGACATGGATGCGAAGACCACCATTCGTTTGCTGGGCAATAATATTGTTTTCAGAGGCAGTGGTTCGGGGAAGGGGGGGACAGAATTGTTTATGAATAATACCTTGTTGCCCCGAAATGCAAATGAGATGTGGAGTACACCACCCATGTTTGAATTTGGCCATGCGCTAGTTGGGGATTTTATAGGGACCCCTATTGCCAATGTTTCGGAAGGGGGATTGACGATACAATTAAGCAAGGTGGACAATATAAAGGCGGGCGACTGGATTCTATTGTCTTTGAATGTCAAAGACACCTATTTATTGCGTCAGGAAATCGGAAATCATCCAATTAGTCCGAATTGGCATACCGTTCTGGATAATGAGGGAATCATCATCAGGGAATATCATCAAGTTAAAAGCGTTAGGGGAAACAAGTTGTTTTTGAATAGTTCAATAGGTTATCCCATTTCCACCCATCAACCATGGCAGGTTTTTTTATATAAACCCAATGAAGAAATAGGGGTAGAAAACATAGCATTTGTTGGGAATTTCACCAAGCATTTTAAGCATCACGGTTCTTGGCAGGATGACAGCGGTTGGAATATGTTTCATTTTATTGGGGTAGTTAACTCCTGGATTCAGGATTGCAGGTTTACGGATGTTAGCATCGGTCTTGCAGTTGTCAATTCAGCACAAGTAAGTGTATTGAATTGTGTGGTTACTGGAAATCCATCCCATGAGTCCGTCCGTTCCGATAGATCTACCAATGTTTTGATTGGAAAATGTGCGGATAGTGCGGGTACGTTTCATTCTATTGGTGTTGACGGATTTACGATGAACACGGTTGTTTGGCGATGCAGTTATACACCCACAACTTGTTTTGAAAGCCATTCTTATCAGCCCAGAAATACCTTGTTCGATTGTGTGGAAGGAGGATTGATACCCACAAGCGCGGGCGGGGCAGAAGTAAATCATCCCAACCATTTGAAAGGTTTGGTATTATGGAATTATAAAAGGACTGACAGTAGAAAAGTACAAGTTGATTTTTGGCCGGAAAAAAGCATTTATGAGGGTAGGTTTTCGCCGATGGTCATTGTTGGTTTACATGGAAAACCTACTTCTTTGATTGAAGGGCATTACAAGTTGATGCTTTCTAACGGTAAGAAAGTTTTCCCTGAATCTTTATATGAATATCAACTCAAAAAGCGTTTGGGATTTGTGCCTGAATGGATGAAATAGCGGTTAGTTGTTAGTCGCTCGATAGTCGAAACGATGTTTAGCTAAAGAGACTTACCTTAATCCAAAGTCTAAATGTATTAACATTTAAGGGGGGGGCAATAGGAGTGATTAGTTATTTTCTGGTTTATGGATTGTAAAGAGGGTGAAAAAAATAAGCTGTATTAGTTGGAATGGATTTCTTTAAAGTAATGTAATTGACATTTGGTTGCAGGATTTTGTTTCGGATGATTTTTATGCACTGTGAAAAAGTATTCAGGTTTGTAATTAGTTGAAATAAATATTCGTCATTTTAAAATTTAAAAGTGTGAGATGTAAGTTTTCTTCAATGCTTATTGCATTGACATGTTTTGCAATGGTAGTAAATGCTCAAAACGAGCTATGTAATGTAAAGTCTAATAAAAGTACAAAGGCATTGTATAAGTACTTAGTTGAATTGTCGGCAAGTAATACTAAAAATCCTGCTAACGGCAAAATACTTTCAGGCATATATGGTGTGAGGTTTCCGGGAAGAACGGATGCTGCAGGAGCAGAAGAAGTATTTAAAGAAACGGGAAAATGGCCTTCCTTGGTAGGGTTGGAATATTGTTTTGCTAGTGGAAGTTATTTTGCTTCGAGTGCTTCCCAAGCAATTGAATGGAAAAAAGCTAATCCATTATTGGAAGAGCATTGGGAAAAAGGTGGGATTATTAGGGTATTGACACATTTCCCAAACCCGACTAACCCCAAATACGGGGGACTTAGGGACACGGCTATAAAAATAGAAGCCATACTAACAAATGGTACCACGGAAAGAAACAGGTGGTTGGCTTTATTGGATGAGGTTGCCCAAGGATTTCAGGATTTGGATGCCAAAGGTATCTCGGTCATTTATGGGCCTTTGCATGAATTGAATGGGAAATGGTTTTGGTGGGGGAAAATCACCACTACACAACAAATTGAACTGTGGAAAGACATACACAATTACATAACCAATGAAAAGAAATGCAATAATGTTATTTGGTTGTTTACGCCCTCAGCAGGTTCATCAGATTTAAGCCCACTCTATGAACCCTTAAAAAACTATATTGATATGGTGGGTTTAGATGTATATAGTCCTGATTTTAACCAGTATGAAGGCCAATATCAATACTTGACAAGTTCTGGCAAGCCATTTATCATTGCAGAATTTGGGCCTAGGGGACCTTCAGGTAAAATAGAAAACCCTTACGATTGTAATACTTTGGTAAAAAATCTTAAAAGCAACTGGCCAAAAACAATCGCCTTTATGTTTTGGCACGCTGATAAAAATAACCCTTTGATGAATTTGAACGCAGGGAGTTTGTTTGGAAATAATTTGATTGTTAATGCAGATGCAGTGAAATACAAGGGGCGTTGATGAAAGGAAGGATGATGGTATATAAGCATTTTTCGATAAAGCTTTTTCTGATTTGTAAAAGCATGTTTGGCATTAGGTTTAGAAAATTATAGTAAAATACCAAAATTATACACAGCTTATTGAGCGAAAGGGGCTTTTTAAAAAATAATATTGAATATACAATTGGAATGTTGTTAGTTCATTTATTCAACTACACTTTATTTAAATGTTCTAGTGATTGAAAAGTTGCTGTTCCAAGTAATGGTTTATTAATTGTATGGATAGGTTGGCAAGTATAAGTGATATAAATCGCAGTGTTAGAATGAATTTTTTATTACCGTTTCTATGTTTTGTAATTGCTATCGAGGGCAAGGCTCAAGATAAAGTAAATCCAATTGCGGACAAAAAAGTCATCATATTAAGCGGAAATGCGCGCTTCACCGTGCTAACTCCAGAAATAATCCGGATGGAGTGGAGTGAAAAAAGACAATTTGAGGATCATGCTTCGATGGTTTTTATTAACCGATTAATGCCATTGATACGGTTTTCTACTTTGGAAGAGAATGGATGGCTTGTGATTATGACTGATAAGCTGAAATTGCGGTACAAAAAAAATAGTGGCAAATTCACCAAAGAGAACCTTGAGCTAAGCTTTGAAATGAACGGAGGAAATGTGTTGTGGCACTATGGCGATATAGATACCCTTAATTTGTTGGGCACGACACGAACCTTGGATTGTTGGGACGGCGATCTGGAATATCCTTGGATTGATAAAACAGGCTTTAATCGGGGAAAGCCAGGGGCAGTTGGTTTTAAAAGAAAATTAGAAGAAGGATTGGTATCACGAAGTGGCTGGTCTATAGTGAATGATTCTGCTACCGCACTTTTCGATGGGGACAAGGAATGGAACTGGGCAATGCCTCGAATGAATACATCTAATCAGGATTTATATTTTATGGGTTATGGCCACAACTATACCAAGGCTTTATATGATTTTACTAAGATAGCTGGAAAAATACCGCTTCCCCCTCGTTAAGCCTTTGGCTATTGGTGGAGTAGGTATCAGAATTATAGTGACCAAGAATTGAAAGAACTTGTACTTGAAATTGAAGCCAGAAAAATCCCGCTTGATGTGGTGGTGATCGATATGGATTGGCACTATGCCTACAATAGGGAGCATAACACCAAGGTTAAGGATATAATGGACATTAGTAAAGGGTGGACCGGATATACTTGGAACAAGAAGTATTTTCCTGAACCCGTAAAGTTTTTTAATTGGATGGATGAACATAAAATTAAAAACGCATTGAATTTGCATCCCCAATCGGGCATATTGACCGATGAGGAATCCTATCAAAGAATGGTAAGGGCAATGGGATTTGATACTTCCAAAAATTTTCTTTACAACTCCTACATGGCAAAAATTGCGGGTTGGGATACTACGAACCTAGGTAAAAACATCACTTGGGACATTACTAACAAGAACTTTGCAAAAGCCTATTTTAGAGAAACACTCAGGCCGATTGAAAAACAAGGTGCAGATTTTTGGTGGCTGGATTGGCAACATTATAAAGAAACACCCATTCCTGGTCTTACACAACTTTGGTGGATCAATTACTGCTTTTACACCGATATGGAAAAAAACTCACCTAAGAGACCATTGTTGTTTCATCGTTGGGGTGGGCTTGGTAACCACCGTTATCAGATTGGTTTTTCTGGGGATGCTTATAGTACTTGGTATGGGTTGAATTATCAGAAATACTTTACTTCAACTGCTTCCAACGTTTGCTATGGATACTGGAGCCATGATATAGGAGGTCATGTAAAAACCGAACAATCCACCCCAGAATTATACACACGTTGGATACAGTTCGGTGTTTTCAGCCCTATCATAAGAACACATAGTAGCGGTGATTTCGAGCGTAGGATATGGAAATACCCTATCGAAAATTATAATGCCATGCACGAAGCAATGCTACTCCGATATGCGTTGTTGCCCTATATCTACACTGCAGCGAATAAAGCATACCGAACAGGTGTTTCCATTTGCCGACCCATGTATTATAAACACCCAGAAAACAAAGAAGCCTATCAATACAAAGGATAATATTATTTCGGGGAAGACATAATTACTGCTCCAGTTTCGGACAGTATCGAAAATGGAAATGATAGGGTAAACGTAAAGGTTTGGTTGCCGGAAGGAGAATGGTTTGATTGGACAAACAAAGAAACAGTACATGGCAATAAGGTTTTTGAAAAAGGATACACCATATCCCAAATTCCTGTCTTTCTAAAGTCGGGGACGATTGTCCCGATGTATCCCAATTTTCGGAATATGGAAAGCATACCTGATACCTTGATACTCGCAGTAATGCCAGGGTCCAAAGGGAGGATGGAATTTTATGATGACAACGGTAAGGACAAGGCATATCAAGCTGGGGGTTATGCCATCATTCATGCAACACAGGAAACGAAGAGCGGGATTACGACAATAGACATCGATAAACAAATCGGTGCTTACCCATCGCCTGTAAAAGTGTACCGGATTGATTTGTACAATGTTTCTAAAGCGGTGAAAGCATTTTCAAACGGAAAAAATCTGCGTTGCGATCACGAACCAGAAACTAAAATGGCACATTTGTTCTTAAACAGGGCATTTCCTTATGCAAAACAAACTGTTAACATTCGATGATTTTGTTTTTCGTTTACTCTTGAAACTTCAATGTTAGTAATTTAATAAAGCACTTAAAATTCTAAATAAATATAAAATTTATGAATATTCTCAACTGGATAAAATTTCGGCGTTTATTGAAATGGCTGTGTATAATGGTAGTTAATTGCCCTATGGTTTTATTATCACAAACTACCAATATTGGATACACAAACGCCGCAAGTTTTGGTTTTATGCCCAATTCTTCTGGGACAGACAATCTAAAGGCATTACAAAAAGCCGTTGATGTAGGCGGAACCATTGTGGTAAGCCAGCCCGGCACCTATAAATTGGCAGGCACTGTATATATCGGCAGCCATACGACATTGGAATTTGGCAACAATGTGTTTATTGAAAAAGTAAACGAACTTGGTGCGTTTTCCCATGTGTTACTGAACAAAGGGGCGCTAACTAAAACTTATAATGACCATATTTCCGTTAATGGCCTTAGTATAATAGTTAATGGGGTAGATGTTCGGGCTTTCAAAGAAGCCTATGGCTTGCATGGCCAATTGGCTTTCTACTATGTAAGGGACTTGCACATAGACCATTTTAGGTGCCTGGATTTGGGAAAAGCCCAATATGGGATACAAGTTTGCAATTTTGAGGATATCATCATAAACGATGTCATTATAAAAGGCATGAAAGACGGTGTGCATTTGGGCAGGGGGAAGCGGTTCTCCATTTCTAACGGCGTATTCCAAACTTTTGATGATGCGGTTGCTTTAAATGCCCAAGATTATTCTACCGGAAATCCGGAATTAGGGTGGATAGAGGATGGGGTCATTGAAAATTGTCATGATTTGGATGCCGAAAATACAACCGGGTTCTTCTGCAGGATCACAGCGGGAGGTTGGATTGACTGGAAGCAGGGAATGAAAGTACAACAAAGCGATGCTGTTGTTTCCAACGGAAAAATATATAGGGTTCAGGCGCAACCGGATGGTACAATCTATACTTCCCTTACCAAGCCAACGCATGAAAGCGGAAAGAAAATGCTCGATGGTATTAGTTGGGGAGTTGTGCAAAACGACACTTTTCACACTTGTGGGGTAAAGAATGTCATTTTTCGAAATATTTTTTTGGATAAGCCTCGTGTTGGCCTTTCTATATATTTTGATAACGATAAATACAACCGATCTTATTACCCCGGTGCAGAGATTCCTGTTCAAGAGCAGATTACTTTCGATAACGTTCGGGTATTGCATGATAAGCCTGTTCCTTTTTTACAGGTTTCCTCCCCAATGGATATGGTAACCATTACCAATTCCAGCTTCAGAAACAACAAAATTGAATTTTATGGCAACAAAGCCTTGAGCGATTATGGCAAAACGAGCATTAGTGTGTATGGGTGCGTGTTTAATCAAAATCAACCGTTCGATTTTCTTACCAATAATATCGTAGGCAAAGAAATCTACCTAAAAACTTTTGGTAATATAGAACTGAACAAGGGATTTCATGCTAAGATCAATAGTGGTGGTGGAAAAATTAGGATTGAGTCTGATTTGACGGGGTTGCGACCTTGAGAGGTGAGTAAATTGACCAAAATAGTATCATGGAAAAACATTTTTTATAAGTTCTTCTTTTTTTTAGTCATTAAAACAGAAAGTTGGGACGGATAATGTGGTCTTCATAATTAAAAAAAAATAGTCCACTAAAAAGTAAAAATGATATGAAGAAGATAATTACGCTTATTGCTTTGTGCCAGTTGATAATTGGTAATGTTTATTCGCAAAATGATAAATACCAGATTAAGTCCCCTGACAAACGGTTGGTAATGGAGTTGGAACTCGAACAGCCCCAAGGAAGGCTTGCTTATACCGTCAATTTTAAAGGGAAACCCGTTCTGTTGAAATCCAAATTCAGCATTACCTGCAACAATAAAGCATGGGAGAGCAAGCTGTCTATTAAGCTTGCAGCCCAACGCAGTCAGGATACCATTTGGAAACCAGTATATGGCGAACGGGCTTTGGTTACGGACAAATACAATGAAACAACCTTTGACTTAAGAAAGGAAGACGATAAGGAAATTGCCATTTCGCTCACAGTAAGAGCTTATGACCAAGGCATGGCTTTTAGGTACAATTTCACGGAGACTTCTAAGATATATGGCTTACCCCCTTTTCAAATCACGGACGAAACAACCGAATTTGTATTTGAAGAAAACACAAAGGCATGGCATACGCTTCGTGCCCAAACATTACATACTTTATTGCCATTGAAAAATTGGCCTAGCGAATCTGACAGACCGCTCGTTTTGCAGTTGTCCAACGGCTTGTACACAGCCCTGATGGAAGCACAAATGACCAATTATGCTCGAACCAAGTTTAAACTTTCACCTGAAAAATCCAATACCATAGTTGGATCAATGTATGGATATGTAGATGAATTGCCGCCTTTTAGCACGCCATGGCGGGTAATTATGGTGGCCAATGACCCTGGCGAACTTCTTCAAAACAATGATTTGGTGCTGAACCTGAATAAGCCTTGTGAAATCGGGAACACTGCTTGGATAAGGCCCGGGAAAGCAATGCGCGAGTTATCGCTTTCTACAGAGGGTGCAAAAAAGACCATTGATTTTTGTGTAAAACACCATATCCAGTACCTTGACCTAACCTTTTGGAACGGTGACGACCTTACCTACAATGCCACAAAACCGGATATTCCCAAATGGCGGAGTACCAAGCCCTACGATATGTTTGAGATAATTCGGTATGCCAAAGCAAATGGAGTGGGCGTTTGGTTATATGTAAATCAACGACCTCTTACTTTACAACTTGATTCTCTTTTGCCACTTTATCAAAAATGGGGGATTAGCGGCATTAAATTCGGGTTTGTGCATGTTGGCTCTCATCGCTGGACTGTTTGGTTGCACGAAGCCATCCAAAAATGTGCGAAATACGAGATCATGGCCGATGTGCACGATGAATATCGCCCAACGGGCTTCAGTCGAACCTATCCAAACCTTTTGACCCAAGAAGGGGTGCGCGGAAATGAAGAATACCCAGATGCCGACAACAACGCTACATTGCCGTTTACACGTTATCTGGCTGGTCCTGCCGATTATACTTTTTGTTATTATTCAAGGAGGGATTTGATTGGTTCAGGTGGCAACACCAATAGGTATATTAAAACTACCTCAGCTCATCAACTAGCCCTACCATTGGTCTATTATAGTCCGTTACAATATTTGTTCTGGTATGACATACCTGGAAGTTATCGGGGCGAACCGGAAATCGAATTGTGGGACTATATGCCAACTGTTTGGGACGATACTAAGGTGTTGCAGGGAGAAATTGGAAAATATGTGTCTATTGCACGTAAAAGCAAGGAAAACTGGTTCATAGGGACTATCACTAACACAGAAGCAAGGGAAATGGAACTATCTTTTTCATTCCTTAACAAAAACAAACAGTACGAAGCAACAATATATGCTGATGATGAAAGTGTTGCTACTAGGACTCATGTTGGTATTTCAAAATTGAAAATAGATTGGAAAAGCAAATTAAAAATATCGTTGAATCCAAGTGTTGGACAGGCAGTTTGGATTAAACCGATAGCTGGCAATTGATTTGATTTTTAAAGGGTTACAGCAATTCCTTTTTTTTCCTATCTGGAAATGAGATAGATAATTGTTTAAACAAATTAATTCATGAAAAATATTGCATTATGAAAAATGGTTTGGAAAAATCTTTAGGACTTTGGAAGAATGACGAAGAACTATTTGATTTAGTACGTGAGGAGCTTTATACAGCGGTCGTTGGGGATATAATGGATAAACTTGGGCTTTTACATCAGTTTTTGTCGCCTCATATTAAACCATTAAAAGAGGGGGCATTTATGGTCGGTAGGGCAATGCCGGTTTTGGAAGCAGATACTTTTTCAGAATCGAGCCAACATAACTTTGTTTTAAATAAGCCGTTCGGATTGATGCTTGAAGCACTGGATGACCTAAGAAAAAACGAAGTATATATATGTACTGGTGCTTCCCCGAGCTATGCCCTATGGGGTGAACTAATGAGTGCCAGAGCAATAAAATTGGGGGCTGCAGGTGCAGTTGTAGATGGTTATTCAAGGGATACGCATGGAATTTTGAAGTTGGATTTTCCAGTTTTTTCGTATGGCAGGTATGCGCAAGACCAAGCGCCAAGGGGTAAGGTAATCGATTTTCGTGTCCCAATTATCATGAACGGTGTACATATTAAACCAGGCGACATTGTAGTAGGGGATATTGACGGTGTTTGTATTGTGCCAAGAGAGAATGAAAATGAAATATTCAAATTGGCAATTGAAAAAGCGAGAGGGGAAAAAATGGTTTTGACAAAAATTAAAGAAGGAATGGGGGCCAAAGATGCATTTGAGAAATATGGTATCATGTAAGACTATTTGAACCAAGCTTAAAAGTTGGGTTAAACAAGGAAATGAAAATTCAATGATTATTAGGAAAAAATGCAGAATAATTCATTATGATAATTACTGATGTAAAAGTATGGCTGGTCGAAGGAGTGAAATACAATTGGACGCTACTAAAGATATATACAGATACGGGACATACCGGGGTGGGGGAAGCAACAAATTGGCCAGGAAGTCCAATTGTGTTTCATGCAGCAAAACATGTTGGGGAAAGGATAATCGGTCTAGATCCGATGCGGACAGATTTCATTTGGACAAAATTGTATCGGGACTTGAATTGGCTCGGCCCTTTTGGGGCGAGCATGTGTGCTATTAGTGGTATCGATATGGCTTTGCTCGATTTAAAAGGTAAGATTTTAGGTGTGCCTTGTTATGATTTGCTAGGGGGGGCATACAGAAAAGATATTTTATTATATGCCAACTATTGGTTTATTGGCGGAGGCCATAATAAAGAGGATTATGCCATACAGGCAAAGAAGGTAAAAGAATCGGGATTCACTGGACTAAAATTCGACCCCTTTGCCCATACCAACTATTTATATGGGGATGATTTATCAAGCAATTTATCACTTAGTTCCGAACAACAAGATTTGGCTTTTGAAGTAAGCAAAGCAGTTCGTGATGCCGTCGGGGAAAATTTCGACATTATGATTGAAACACATGCTATGTTGAATTATAGAGTAGCGGTAAAAATGGCGCAACGCTTATCGGAATTGGATATAACATGGTATGAAGAGCCAGCCGGTCCAGAAAGTGCAGACACTCTTAGGGCAATGAGAGAACGCATCCCGTCTAAAGTTTCCATTTGTGTGGGCGAACGTCACTACACCCGACATGGCATTCGACCAGTTTTAGAAAAAAACATCTGCGATATCATGATGCCCGATATAACCCGTTGTGGCGGACCTTCCGAAATGAAAAGAATGGCAACAATGATGGAGGCATACAATGTTTTGTTGGCTCCGCACAATCCTAACGGGCCTTTATCCACTTTAGCATCTGCCCATGTTTGTGCATCCGTGCCAAACTTTTTCAGACAGGAGTTTATGTTTAATGATGTTCCTTGGCGGGACAAAGTGATAACACGGCCAATAAACGATATGATAAAAGATGGCCACTTGCAATTGAGCTATCAGCCAGGTTTGGGCGTTGATTTAATTGAAGCTGAAATGGAAAAACACCCTGGGGTTATTGTTCCAAGACCTGGGTTTTATGTGTAAATTCACAACAAAACAGTATGTTACAAATAGATCTTAAAGGGAAAACCGTATTGATTACAGGTGTTTTATCTGGTATCGGTGCTGGAATTGCAAAGTCGTTTGCTATTGCAGGTGCAAATGTTTCTGGTTGTGATTTGTCTGAAGATGACAACGGTTTTACAAAAGACATGAAGGATAGTGGCGTGCAAGCCTTATATACTAAAAGTGATGTTACAAATGAAGGGGAACTGCGTCGATTTGTAACTGAAAGTGTAATTAAATTTGGGGAGATTCATATTTTGGTTTCCAATGCCGGACAGAATTTCTTTGAGGGGGCTTTGAATTGCAATAATGAGAATTGGAACCAAAATATAGACCTGAACCTTAAATCACATTGGCAGCTTTCATAAGAATGTAAGCCTTATTTGGAAAAAAATAATGGTGTTATTATAATTATCACCTCGAACCATGCGTTTCAAACTATTCCAAATTGTTTTCCATACAATGTTTCAAAAACTGCCCTCACAGGTTTGGTGAGGAGTCTTGCAATTGAATGGGGACCTAACATAAGGACATTGGGATTGGCCCCAGGGTTTATAGACACCCCTGGAAACAAAAAGTGGTTTGATTCTTTTCCTGATCCCCACTTAGAACTGGACAGGACAATAAATCTGCACCCGGTAAAACGGATAGGTACGGTAGAAGAAGTAGGGACATGGTGTGTGTTTTTAGCAAGCAGTTACGGGGGCTTTGCATCTGGTTGTACTTATCTGTTGGATGGAGGAAGAAGTTCAATTATGCAAGATTGTTAGAAAAAGGTTTATTTGTTGTCCTTGGCAGCTTATTTTATTTACAATTTGGCGTAGCAATAATTTCAGTAAGAATGAATCTTTGATTTCTTTCGTTAAAGTATAATAATTATATAAATGCTTTTGAAGAAGTATTTAGAAACATTGGATAAAATAAAGGAATTATCGGGAATCGCATTTCGGCTACTTATTTAATAAATACTGGAATGCGAGTATTTACAAAATATGGACAAAGAACGGGACGGTTTGATCAGGCATTTTCTTTTGGAAAATAATATTGGGGCTATCATCTTTTGGAGACCGGAAGAGTTGGTTATGGCCACGGGTTATTATCCATTGTGGGGTTTGTCATTTTGTTTGTACCCAGATTATGGTGAACCAATAGTTTACGTCCCAGCCCTAGAACCTAAGGATCAATTGCCCAATGGATTCCTTATAAAGGAATTTGAATGGGGAAAATTAAATGTGGTTAATCCTTGGGCGGGATTGTATCAAATGGTACAACAAGATTTGTGTACCTTAAACCCTAACAAATTGCCCATTACTTTCCAAAAGACTGCAAGTCAGTCCTCTTTGTCCCAAATAGCAGCAGAAGAACCAGCTTTGCCATTGGATTTAATTGAAAATTTAATTCAAATCTCCGAGGGCGGGTTTAAAAATTATGATAATGAAATTGTTGAGCTGTTTGTAATTAAAACCGTACTCGAAATTGAAAGGATAAAATTGGCCAATAAAATAGCTGTTACTGGGTTGGAATGTTTCTATCGAAATATAAGGGTGGGGCTTACTGAAGTTGAGCTTTCCTCATTGGTTGAATCCAAAATACAATCCCAAACAGGAAATTCCGGCGTTAGATATGCAAAGGCATGGGCCTTTGTGATGTCCGGTATCAATTCCATTTTTGGGGGGACTTTTGGGCGTAATTCCGGAAGACGCTTGGAAAATGGGGATATTGTATTGTTAGAATTGGCCGTATGCGTAAACGGCTATTGGAGTGATTTGACTAGGGTGGGCACAATAGGAGATATTTGCGAAGAAAAGCAACACATTTTTAGTGTTGTTAAATCTGCATACAACTTAGCCTTAGGATTGGTAAAATCAGGCTCAAATGCGGGTGAAATAGATCGTAAAGTCAGGGAATACATCACGCACAATGGATTCGGGGAATATTATCAACACGCATTGGGGCATCACGTAGGCTTTAGGTACCATGATTATGGCCAGAGTTTACGACCCAACTCGGAATTGATACTCAAGGAAGGAATGGTAATAACAATCGAGCCGGGTATCTATGTGCCAGAAATTGAAGTAGGAGTAAGCATGGAAGATAATGTTTTGGTTAAGAAAAATGGGTATGAGATATTATCTAGACACCCAATAGATTTGTATTAGATACGTGTCCAATGGACACACTTTTTGGGCAAAACGAACTATTGACTGATATATTGAAAGTGAATAAAAATGTGGTATTGGTTTTTGATAACGCCGTAGAGATGCCTTTGGTGAAGGATGTGCCTGCAACAGTACAGGCATGGAATGGAGGGACAGAATGCGGCGATATCATTGCCAATATATTTTCGGAGGATGTTATTTCATCGGGGAAATTACCTTTTACTTTTCCAGTTAAGCCTACAGATAAAGTGGCAATATCCTTTGGTAAAACATCCTATCCTAGGGATGAAAATGGACACAAGGAAGAATATAAAGAAGGTATTTTGTCTGGAAACTGTTGGCATGATACCAAAACTTTACCGCCATTATTTGCCTTTGGGAATAGATTTAGTTTACTAGTTTAGCTTTTTCAAACCTACAAGTTTCAAAATCAACCAAAGGACTAGTAACTGCTACATTTAAGATTATAAATACCAGAAAAAGAAGCGGTAGTGGAGTTGCTAATTTATATATCCACAAATAAAATTCAGCGTTTGAACTGGCCGAAAATGAAATGAAGGGATTCCAAAAAAAGGTTTTTTAAAAGCTGGTGAATCTAAATCTGTAACCATTTCATTGCCCAAAGAATCCTTTCAGTATTATAATCAGTATTATAATGAGAGAAAAAATGGGAGGGAAATTGAAAAAGGGGGATATAGTATTTTGGTTGTGAGTTCTTTGAGGAATACTTTATTGAAGAAGACTATTATTCAAGATTAATTTTTTCAAAACTAAGTCGATTAGTTGCGCAATTAAAAAAAGGCAAAGCAATTTTGATTGCCCTCTTTAAAATAATTTTTTAGTTTCAACAAGAAAGAATATGAAAGTGATTAGGTTAGTTTTATTGGTATTTGGTTTATTATGTGATCTACAATTTGCAACTGCCCAAAACGCAAGTATTAAAAACTATCTGCCCACCCCGCCGCTCGGCTGGAACAGTTGGAACACCTTCCAAGAAAATATATCGGAGGATAAAATAAAGGAAATTGCAGATGCTTTTGAATCCAAAGGACTGAAGGCTGCGGGTTATCAATACCTGTGTATTGACGATGGTTGGGCATTGGAAAGGGGGGCAGACGGCGT
>JAIXOJ010000092.1 GCA_027486835.1 Chitinophagaceae bacterium | reverse complement strand
TTAGTAACGGTCAAGCTACCGCCACCAACAGGTGTGAAAGATGTGGACAGCACTGTGATAAATGTGCCAGTAACAATTCCAGTAAAAAACAATGATGGTGTTAATGCTCCTCAAGACACGGTGAAATTGGCTACACCCCCTGTAAACGGCACTGTTGTGGTGAACCCTAACGGTACTGTTACTTATACGCCCAATAATGGATATACCGGTAAAGATAGCTTGACTTACACCCTTACCGCACCAGATGGATCGGTGTCAACGCCAATTACTGTGAGTATTTCCGTAAAACCAAAAGGTGTAAATGACACTACCACTACGCCAATTAATACCCCTGTAATTATTCCAGTGAAAAATAATGATGGTGCAAGTGGTAATAATACCACCGTAAGTACGGTCACACCACCGCTCAATGGAACTGTCGTGGTTAATGCTAATGGCACTACCACTTATACGCCTAACACAGGTTTTGTGGGTAAGGACAGCTTTACCTACATACTTACAACCCCTGATGGCGTCAATTCTTTGCCTATCAAAGTATATATCACCGTAACACCACCGCCACCAACAGGTGTGAAAGATGTGGACAGCACAGTGATAAATGTGCCAGTAACAATTCCAGTAAAAAACAATGATGGTGTTAATGCTCCTCAAGACACGGTGAAACTGGCTACACCCCCTGTACACGGAACTGTTGTAGTAAATCCTAATGGAACTGTAACTTATACACCCAATAATGGATATACCGGTAAGGATAGCCTGACCTACACCCTTACTTCGCCGAATGGTTCGGTTTCTACTCCAATTACAGTGAGCATTGCCGTAAGACCACAAGGTGTAAATGATACCACCACAACGCCAATAAATACCCCTATAATTATTCCAGTGAAAAATAATGATGGTGCTAGTGGTAATAATACCACCGTAAGTACGGTCACACCACCGCTCAATGGTACAGTGGTGGTCAATGCTAATGGCACTACCTCTTACACGCCTAACACAGGTTTTGTGGGTAAGGACAGCTTTACTTATATACTTACTACCCCTGATGGTGTCAATTCTTTGCCTATCACCGTGTATATCACAGTAACACCTTTGAATGTAAAGGGAGCTAACGACAGCGATACCACGGTTATCAACACCCCAGTTACTATACCTGTGAAGAACAATGACGGGCCATCTGCTGCACAAGACACGGTGAAAGTATCCGTACCCCCCGTTCATGGTACAGTAGTGGTGAATCCTAATGGCACGATAACCTATACCCCCACTCCAGGCTATGTAGGTAAAGACAGTATAAAATACACCCTTACCACTCCAGGCACCACAACCCCTTCTGCACCCATAAGTGTTGCCATCATCGTAAAACCAGTTGGGCAGCCAGACAGGGATACCACGGAGGCTAACATACCCGTAACTGTTGGCGTCATCAAAAATGACGGAGTTAGTGGCACGAATAGTAATGTGCAAATTGCTAACCCACCTTTGAATGGAACAGTGCAGACTAATGGAAACGGTACAGTAACCTATACTCCTAATTCGGGCTTTGTGGGTAATGATTCTTTCTATTATGTATTGGTTACGCCAGATGGGGTGGTTTCTGCCCCTATTAAAGTGAACATTGTAGTTATTCCAGCTATCCCAAGGAAAGCTGACATTGCTCTGATTAAAGAACTGAATACCCCCAAGCCGCTAAGCTTAGGACAGACTGTTTCTTTTACCATCACTGTCATCAACAATGGCGTAGATAATGCAACAGGGGTGGTGGCTACTGATGTATTGGCTAATAATCTTTCTAACTATAATCGTCTCAATATCACTGCAGGTTCGGCATTTTACAGCCCTAGTACTCGAAAAATAACTTGGAATATTGGTTCCTTGGATGCTAATCAAATTGTTAGTTTAACTTTTGAAGTGACCATTGCCAGCGGCACCACGCTTGATAATACTGCCTTTGTAACCGCCGTTCAACCCGACCCTGATACGACTAATAACTTTTACTCCATACCCCAAGCCATTGTGTTGCCTTCTAACTTGGTGGTGCCAAATGTGATTACGCCAAACGGCGATGGAAAGAATGACCAATTTGTGATCATAGGATTAAATAAATACCCCAATAGTGAACTGTCCATCTTTAATCGTTGGGATAACCTTGTGTACACCTCTAATAACTACAACAATGATTGGAATGGTAATGGCTTAAGTACAGGTACTTATTTTTATGTATTAAAATTGAAGATACCCACAGGAGGCACTGAGGTTATGAAAGGGTGGGTGTTGCTTAATAGGTAACTTCCTTGTAAATACACTCTTATAAGATTTCATTCAACGCTTTGATATTGCATAATCGCATTAGAAACATGAAACAAAAATTATTCGTTATCATAAGTTTTTTTTTACTGGTTGGCTCACGTGAACTCCGCGCGCAGCAGGATATACAATTTAGCCAGTACATCTTTAATGGGCTGAGTGTAAACCCAGCCTATGCAGGCTATAAAGAAGACCTGTATTTCAACAGTGTTTATCGAAAACAATGGGTCAGTTTTCCAGGATCGCCACAATCGGGTGCCGTTTCTTTAGACGGATTAGTTGGGGGAGAAGGAAAAGTGTCTGGTGTAGGTGGGCAAGTAAGCTGGGACAAACTAGGGGCACAAAAAAACCTTTCCATTTTTGGTTCTTATGCTTATCGGATTCAGTTTGACGAAGAAGATACCCGCAGACTTTGTATCGGTTTTGGCTTTGGAATCAATCAATATTCATTGGATGGAAGTGCCTTGCAACCAAACGATGCCGGCGATCAAAGCGTTCCTACTGGACAAATCAGTGCCATCAAACCCGATGCTCGATTGGGCGTATATTATTTTACCCCTACTTTTTATGCGGGTATAGCCATGATGGATTTGTTTTCGCTAAACAGCAATCGTACCATCTATCTCAGCAATGGAAGTGTATATGCAACGCAAAAAAAAGCAGCCCATGTCTATTTAAGCTTGGGAGCATTGGCCAACATAAATGATAACCTAAAACTAAAGCCTTCGCTTTTGATAAAAGAAGATTTCCATGGCCCTACCAGTTTAGATGTAAATCTGTTTGCGCTGCTTTCCGAGAAAATATGGGTGGGGGCTTCATATAGAACCGCAGCAACAGTTTGGAAAAAAGAAGCAGTTGACAATGGCCTAAACAAGAATGGTGCGGTGAGCTTGATGGCAGAGTTATTTGCTACAAGCCGATTGAGAATTGGATATTCCTACGATATTATTACCAGTGGATTATCTTCTTACCAGTCTGGCTCACATGAGTTTTCGCTGGGGTTATTATTTCCTGAACGAAGAGACGCAGAACGGATCAAAAGCCCACGGTATTTTTAAGGTTTGCTTTGTTATTATCGATCCTCCTTCCACCTTTAACCTACTTGTAGTAAATCAAACCAATACCTAAGATATTCGAGTATTGGGTGGAATCCTAAAGATGGTTAGGAATATTCGCTGCTAAAGCAAAGCCTATCCATAAATGGGTAGGCTAAAAGTGGGTTTACATAATGGAATGGCATCCGGGTACATAAATGTTTTTCGCGTTGAAGCTTCGTTTCAACCTTTATAGAGTTTGAAACCCCATCATGGTTTGCTAAGGAGGCGAAAAAATATGATGCACCCTTACCTCCTTTACAGTTGATGGAGGAAATTTTATAGCGCTTTCATAGAATTTATTGGATTTCGATAAAATGATATTGCTTACTTTTCCGCCCTTAACAATTCAGTTATTATGGCTAAAATATTGGTTACGGGCGGTTGTGGCTTTATTGGCTCCCACACCATCGTCGATTTGTTGGAAAACGGTTTTGAGGTTATTTCGGTAGATGACAACTCACGTTCCACATCTATTGCTTTGGAAGGAATAGAAAAAATTACCGGCATTAAAGTAAAAAACTATCCAGTTGATTTAAAAGGTTTTGAAGCTACCAGAAACCTATTTGTAGAAAACCCGGATATCACTGGTATTATCCATTTTGCCGCTTACAAGGCCGTTGGCGAATCAGTGGAAAATCCTTTGTTGTATTTTGAAAACAACATGTTTTCGTTGATTAATTTACTTAAATGCGTAGAAGAATTTAACGTTCCTTACTTTGTATTCTCTTCTTCTTGCACTGTTTATGGCAATCCAGAAGTAATACCTGTTACTGAAAAAACGCCCACTAAACCCGCAGAAAGCCCCTATGGTGCTACTAAGCAAATGGGGGAAAGAATGATAGAAGATTTCTCTAAATATCGCAATACCAATAGCATTTTGCTTCGTTATTTTAATCCCGTTGGTGCACATCCCACCACGCATTTGGGCGAACTTCCTTTGGGTAAACCAATGAATCTTGTGCCCGTGATTACCCAAACCGCCATTGGGAAATTACCCATAATGAAAGTTTATGGATTTGACTACGATACCCGCGATGGTAGTTGTGTACGTGACTATATTCATGTTTGCGATATTGCCCATGCACATACGCTTGCTTTACAGTTTTTAATCGATCAAAAAAACAGTAGCAAATGCGAAGTATTCAACCTTGGATCGGGCAATGGCAGTACAGTTTTAGAAGCCATTAAAACGTTTGAATCAATCAGTGGTGTTGCACTCAATTATGAATTAGCGCCAAGACGCGGCGGGGATGTAGTAGCTATTTATGCCGACAACCAATATGCCGTGGAAAGATTAAACTGGCATGTACAATACAATCTAGAAGATATGATGCGTACTGCTTGGGAATGGGAACTAAAGCTTGCTGGGAAATAAATCTTCCCTTGAAAGCTGTTCTAGGTTGGAGTATCATGTCCTAATTTAAATGTTTACTATTAAAAAAGCCTCCCAAACAATACACTCGTTTGGGAGGCTTTTTATTATCCATAGATTAAATGAGAGCGGCATAAATAGCACGAACCTTTTCCTATTTTGATGCAGGTTTTGCCAAGTAAACCCCTGATAGAATGATACCTAGGCAGCCCATTTGCAGTAGGGTGATATGCTCGCCATATACCCAACCCCAACCAGCAGCAATAAATGGAATACCGTAAGTGACCATAGACGCGAACAGCGCACCTGCCCTTTTTACCAATCGATAAAATAGCACCGATGCAAAAGCTGTACCTATCATACCTAATACGCTTCCTGCTAATTCTGAATATAAATAGTCGTGGTTGGTTAATGGTTTGGCAAAAAAACCAGTTATCAGGAGTACCAACACACAAAGGGGTATGTGTAGTACAAAAGCAACCGAAGCAATATGTAGGGGACTAAAGGCTTTTAATCGCCTACCTACTAAGTTGGCGTTGATGGCATACAGCACTGTGGCTAGCAAAATGAGGCTGATATAACCTAGATGAAACAACTGTGGCACGCCCGAGGGAAACACCAAAAAATACAACCCCACCAAACCAATTAAGATGCCCAATACTTGTTTTAACCCCGTTTTCATTTGAAAAAACACCGTTCCAATTATGACCGCAAACAACGGAGTGAGTGAGTTGAGCATACCCGTTAAACCACTATCGAGTTGTGTTTCTGCCATGCAAAACAGAAATGCAGGGATAAAACTGCCGATAAAGCCTGATAAAACAATCAGCCCAATTTGTGGTGTGGTGAGCTGACGCAGTGCATTTAAAGCAAAGGGCGTAAGTACGATGCCTGCACTTAATATGCGTATGGCAGCCACTTCATAGGGGGTAAAAGAATGCAAACCTATTTTCATTAGCAAAAAACTACTTCCCCAAATGAGTGATAATACCACAAATAAGCCCCAATTAATCAATGAATCTTTCAAGCTATCCAGTTTAAAGTGTTGCAATGATAATTTATTAGGGGTTAGGGATTGGTGGTTAGTAGTGGATAGTGGTTAGGGATAAGAGGTAGTTCTATTTGCCCATAATTCTGAAAGGGTTGAATGTGAATAGCCGCAGGTATAACCTTTTGTGTGATAATCGTTTGAGATGAATAGTGTTGAAAGAGTAAGTGGTTAATGCTTTTGGATTAACTTGACATTTGTTATTCGTACTAGATTATTCTATCTACTATTGCCGTTCTGGCCAAGGTGTTTTATATCGTTTTATGTTTTCATCGCTATTGGTCTTTCCTAAAATACAACCCCAGGGTTTATGATTAAATGCTCCATAGTAAGGTTTTGCCTTATTTTCTTCTTTTTCATTTTTACTATGAAATCCCTTACCGCCCAATACCAAAAGGGTACACTCAAAGGAATCGTCATCAATCAACAAACACAACAACCAATACCATTTGCCAGCATTGCCTTAACCAAAGCAAGGGACACAACCCCCTTGTTGGGTAAGCTTTCGGATGATAAAGGAATTTTTGTTTTTAATAAACTAGACACGGGTAGCTACACCATCAAAGTAATCGCCCTTGGGTTCCGAAACCTCTCGGTGCCAGTCATTTTGCAACGTACCAATCAAACGGAATTCGTAAGCCTAGGGCTTTTTGCAGCCACAGATACCTTGCAAGAAGTGGTGTTGCAAACACAGAAAACGATGGTAAGCAATAAACTGGATAAGCAAATTTTTCAAGCAGACAAATTTGAAACAGCCAAGGGAGGTAATGCGATTGATGTACTTAAAAATTTACCATCAATTGCCGTAAACAGCAATGGTGATATAACCGTAAGGGGCGCAAGTGGATTTCTGCTGCTCGTTAATGGAAAGCCGATTGTTACGGATGCAGCCACTTTTCTAAGTCAATTGCCAGCCAACACTATCGAAAATATTGAACTCATCACAGCGCCTAGTGCCAAATACGATGCTGATGGAAAGGCGGGAATCATCAACATAACCACTAAAAAAGGAACAACCGATGGGCTAGCTATACAAACCAATGTACTCATGGGCTTGCCCAGCACCACCCCTTACAACAACCTAGCAAAACCGCTGCGGTTTGGGGGCGATGTAATGCTCAACTACAAGAAAAGCCAATGGGATTTGGCGGTGAGTGCTTATTACAACAGAAACGACATCAATGGACGGCGGGAAGGGGATGTATTTACCACCAACACCACCAACCAAACCATTACGAGGTTTCCTTCTGTGGGCGAACGGAGTTTTGACCGCTATCAATATGGTGGTAGGGCAGCAGTATCTTTTACGCCTAGCAAAAACAATGGTTGGAATTTTGGATTGTTTGCGGGCCAAAAATACCAGCAGCGGAGGGCCGATATTGTTTATGACAATACTGTAAATAGTACCATCGATGGCTCACTAATTAGGAAATTAACCTACTTTAATACCAACCTACAAACCAAGGAGGGAACTTTTGCCTTAGCTAGTCTTGACTATGCCCACACGTTTAGCAACAAGGCCACGCTTACGCTTGCTTCTATTTACGAATATGCTAACCTATATGGTAACACCAGCAACAGCAACCTAGATTATCCAGCAAAGAACACTGTTTTTCAAACCGTACAAAATCCTTACACCAACCCATTGAGCGGGCTTAGGGTAAAAGCAGATTATAGCCAACCCATTGGCAGTGGAAAAATAGATTTTGGCTACCAGGTAAGAACCGATAAGCAAGCGGGCAGCTTCGATTATATGGTTACCCCCGTGGTAGCCAATCAAGCAGATGTTGCTATGTTTAAAGGAACTGCAAATACGACCAATTGGATTCATGCAGGCTATGTGCAATATGGCAACAAACTGAAAAAACTGAGTTACACCACAGGATTGCGCTACGAGTATGCCAAGCGAACCGTATTGCTTTCTACCGATGGCTACCCACACCAAATGGAGTTAAGCAATCTATTCCCTTCCGTTAATTTGATGTACGCCCTTGGCAAAGCATGGAGCCTGAAAACTGGATGGAGCAAAAGAATACAACGCAACAATAATTTCGAACTAAACCCTATACCAGAAAGAGAACATTCTGAAACCCTAGAACAAGGCGACCCTAATTTGAAGCCTCCGATGATCCATTTGGCGGAGGTGGGCATTTCGCGCCAAACAAAAAATACCTCCTTCTTCTCCACTATTTATTACCAGCATATCCAGCATCCCGTACAAAGAGTGAACAGTGTGTATGCCGATACGATCCTTAATCGCTTGTTTACCAATGCAGAAAAAGCCCAATCAGTAGGAATGGAATTTGGCGCAACCATAAAACCCAAAAAATGGCTACAGGTATATCTGGGAGCAAATATTTATCACTACAGCATCACCGGACAATTGAATGTACTCGGGAATGTATCCACCGTTGATAATGGAAGCTGGGTGTACTCGGTAAATATGAACACCGGTATGGAATTGGGCAAACATTGGTCTTTGCAAGCCAATGTCAACTATTTATCGCTACGTAAAACTGCACAAGGGGAGGATTCCAGATTCTTTTCGCCCAATACATCGGTAAAAAAAACAATAAAGAATGGTCGATTTTCTGTGGCTTTGCAATGGCAAAATATGAATCTAGGATGTTTACAAGCTAATCAACAACGCATAACAACTTGGGGCAAAGATTTCTACACCACCACCAATTATGTCTATGAAACCGATGTGTTGCTGCTAAATTTTAGTATGAACTTGAATAAACTTTCTACTAAAACCAAACAGCCAAACAGCGAATGGGGTGAAAAAGAGTTTTAATTGAGCATTATGAATTGAGCATTGAGGTTTGAGCATTGAGGATTAAGAGTTGAGGGGTAATAAAGGAGAATTGATATGCTCCCTTCACAATTCCACATTCACATTCTCCATTCTCCACTCACCATTCTCCATTATATTGCTTTCATTCATCAAATAGTAAAGTATGAAATCGCTGCCTTCTATTGGTTGGTTATGGAAAAATGCCGTTGGCACGGCCAAAAGATTTTCATGGGCATTATTGGCTGCGGTGGTATGCACTTCGTCGGCTGTGTATTTGTCCAAGCACAGTTTCGATATAGAAAATGTACACAATGCCTTTTGGTGGGATGTGATGTTGTGCAGTTACTTATACATGCTGCTTCAAGTATCCATAACAGTTTACACAGAGCGAAAGGGCTGGTCTGCCTTGGCAAAAAATATGGCTAGTGCCTTGGGGGGAGTGCTGGCGGTGGCTTATTATTTTACCGCACCAACTGTTTTTACCGAAGATTGGTTGCGCAATCTGTTGTTTGCGCTCGGGCTACACTGGTTAATTGCATTTGCACCTTTTACCGCCAAAGGCGAGATGAATGGCTTTTGGCAATACAATAAAATCTTGTTTTTACGGATTCTCACCTCCTTTCTGTACACCTGGGTGCTCTATGCTGGATTAGCTATTGCGCTGCTAGCGGTGGAAATGTTATTCGGCTATCAATTTAATAAAATGTATTTCTACTTATGGTTGGTACTCAATGGCATATTTAATACCTGGTTCTTCCTAGCTGGTTTCCCCAATCAAATGGAAAACCTAGAAACTAGCACCAATTATCCCAAAGGGCTCAAAATATTTACCCAATACGTTTTATTGCCCATTATCACCATTTACCTTGCCATTCTATATGCTTATGGAGGTAAAATTGCCATCCATTGGCAGTTGCCTGTAGGTTGGGTGTCGTACATGGTATTGTGCTTTTCGGTCTTGGGTATTCTTTCCTTATTGCTCATTCATCCCATCAGGCATCAGGCCGCCAATCAATGGATGATCAGCTTTGCACGGTTTTTCTATTTGGCTTTGCTGCCACTCGTAGGATTATTGTTTTTAGCCATCATTAAGCGATTGAAAGATTATGGCTTCACCGAACCGCGATATTTTGTGTTGCTGTTGGCCATTTGGTTGCTGGTTACTGCTTTGTATTTCATTTTCAGCAAGAAAAAAAATATTAAGTGGATTCCTGTTTCGCTTTTCCTGCTTGCATTTGCTAGTTCTTTTGGCCCCTGGGGTGCTTTTTCGGTTTCGCTTTACAGTCAACGCCAGCAATTAACACAGCTTTTTGGCAAATACCATTTGTTGGTGAATGGCAAATTGACCACGGTAACTAACCAACCATCTTTTGAAGACAGGAAAACCATCAGTTCCATAGTGGAATATTTGGTGAGCAACCATAGTTATAACAGTATGCAGCCCTATTTCCACCAAAATTTGGACTCATTGGCACGTCATAAAAACACCTTTCGAAATCATGGTAGAGTGGCTTATTGTAGTGCAGAGGAGGTGCTAGATTTAATCAATTTAAAGTATGTAAACCGGTATGAAACGAATGATACCGCATCGGTTAGTAATAGCAACTATCTCAAAAGCGAGGCAGACAGTACCGCAACCATGATTGATGTAAAAGGATATCGGTATGCCATTAAAAGCTATGGCTTTTCCTCCTTTAATAATCAACGTAATGACTATGTTACCACCTATCAAGCAGGAAACGACACGGTTCAGTTGCGCTATAATTCGCAAAAAGGTAAGCTGGTTATCACCCAATTGCATACCAATCAACCACCACTTGAAATGGACATACTTGGTTTTATACACCAATTAGATAGTAGCTATGCACGTATCGCAAAATATGAACACAACCTTCCCAAAAAAACCATGACGATTATAATTCCATCCAAATGCAGGATGGTGTTTGATGAAGTGTATTGGGAAACAAGTAACCATCAAAACCATATCACTAGCTTCAATGCAACTATACTCATTAATTAATGTTGGTTGCTTGCTCTCCAAACAAAGGGAAAGATGGCAGCAGCATGAACGGACGAATGCTAGTAACTAAATCAATTCTTCTCTATCTCCCAAAAGGTATGGAATAGCTAATCACTAACCACTAATAACTAATAACTAATAACTAACAACTACTATTGCTCATGATAGATTTATTTAGCGCAGCCCCCGACCCAGAAAAAAACTGGTTACCCCATGATGGTACGGTTAACTATTATGGTGCGGTGATGGATGTAAAAACGGCAGACGCTTACTTGGTCCACCTGTTGCATCAAATAGCTTGGCAAAACGATGAAGCCATCATTTTTGGTAAACATTTGGTTACCAAAAGAAAGGTAGCATGGTACGCCAGCGAATCTTTTAGTTACACCTACAGCAAAATCACCAAACACGCCTTACCCTTTACGCCCGAGCTGTTGGCATTGAAAGGCATTGCAGAAAGCAACAGTGGCGAAACCTATAATGCCTGCTTGCTCAACCTTTACCACAACGGCCAAGAAGGCATGGCTTGGCACAGCGATGGGGAAAAAGATTTGAAAAAAAACGGCGCCATAGCCTCCCTCAGCTTCGGTGCCGAAAGGAAATTCTCGTTTAAGCACAAAACAAATGGCCAAACCGTGTCGCTACTATTAGAACATGGTAGTCTATTGGTGATGAAAGACACCACCCAAACCAATTGGCTACACCGCCTTCCGCCTTCCACCCGCATAACCACCCCTAGGGTTAACCTTACTTTTCGTACGATTGTACAACTTTAAAGGAACTGTTTTTTATGATGGAAGTTTTGTAATTACTCGTAAAAGGTCTATCATCATAGTCCCGATAGGTGTGCCCTAAGGAACACAAACTAAACAGCTTAATCTTATTTCTTAGCACTTTTCGCATCAAATCGGTTAGGTTCCAAAAACTTGACCGATTAGAAATACTCAATTAGTCACCATCGCTTTCCTTGTTCCATACTTTTAAAAATTGAAAGGAAACAAGCAACATCTTTCTAAACATCCATTTTTAAAATAAGTATTTGCGCCTACAGCAAATGAACCTCGCATGTACACCACTAACTCCAATTGGGTTACTGTTTAGCGAAGCCAGTTTATCATTGATGAACCCTGTAAATATGCCGCGGATGGGGAATCGTTTTTTTTCTTGAATTTTTTTAGTGACATAAATTTTGTGACAAATAAAAATGTCACAAAAAAAATGACACAATTTTGTGACAAATAATTTGTGTCATTTTAAAATGTCACAAATTATTTGTCACAGTTTTTTTCTTTTTAAATTTTGGCGTGATGGATGATGTGCATTAAGGCAATTGAAATAGTTAAGCTCTTTCTATTTGGGTAGTTGGTTAATTCGAGCGGTTCATTATCTGTAAACACAAAATTTATCTGCGTGTGATTACAAGAGCATTGATTTATCCCATTCTTCTAAAAGTGTTCAAAGGCCTAAAAGCAAATAAATCAAGAATAATCCTTGCTAAACACCCCTACATCAGCCAAAATAATCATTGGCGAAGCAAAACATTTACTTTCGACCCATTGAACCAATGAAATTATGTCGATAAATATTCAGCATTTAACCAAAACCTATGGCGCGCAAACGGCGGTAGATGAGATTTCATTTAGCATAGGCAAAGGGGAAATTGTGGGTTTTTTGGGGCCAAACGGTGCGGGCAAAAGCACTACCATGAAAATGATTACGGGTTACCTAATGCCCGATGCCGGAAAAGTGGAAGTGTGCGGTATCAACGTGGCAGAAAACCCTATGGCCACGAAGCGCAAGATTGGGTATCTGGCAGAGGCTAATCCATTGTATTACGACATGTATGTACGAGAATACCTATCGTTTATTGCGGGTGTGCACAGGATAGAGCAGGTAAAAGAAGCCGTAGAAAAAGCCATTCAACTTACAGGGCTTACCAAAGAAAGTAATAAAAGAACGGGTCAATTGTCTAAAGGGTACAAACAACGGGTAGGTTTAGCTGCGGCGTTGATTCATAACCCAGAAGTACTGATTTTAGATGAACCCACAAGCGGTTTAGACCCTAATCAAATCATCGAAATCAGAAATGTTATTAAAGAGCAAGGCGTCAATAAAACGGTGCTTTTCTCCTCTCATATCTTGCAGGAGGTAGAGGCCATTTGCAACCGCATCATTATCATCAACCAAGGAAAAATTGTGGCTAATGATGTATTAAGCAAATTAACCAATGAGTCTGTAGAAGCGGAAAGTCATATAGTATTAGAGCTAGCAGAAGAAGTGGACGCAGCTATGTTTGCCGGACTTGCTAGCCCACCAGTGATGCTTTCGGGCCATAAATGGTTGTTTACTACTACCCATCCTCAGCAACTGCGTAAACAGTTGATGGAACTGGTGGTAAAACACGAATGGAACTTAGTTTCTTTAGCAAACGAGAGTGGAAGTAATTTAGAAGATGTTTTCAGGAATCTTACTACGACAAAATAGTTTATTACTTTTACCGCATGGTTTGCCTCAATATCGGGGACTTTAGTAGTTATAGAAAGCCTAACCGATTGGGTGAATCCCCTTAATTTTTAAACCATTTTTTTTCTTTAAACAAATAGTGAAGCATTATGAGTTACATTGTTAAAGTACATGCCCGTCAAATATTAGATAGTCGTGGCAATCCAACCGTAGAGGTAGATGTATTAACCGAGGCAGGAGCCGTGGGCAGGGCAGCAGTGCCGAGTGGTGCCAGTACAGGTATTCACGAAGCAGTAGAACTTCGCGACAACGACAAAGCGGTTTATGTAGGCAAAGGGGTATTGCAAGCAGTAAAAAATGTAAATGAAAAGATAGAAGAAGCCCTTTTGGACTTCGACGTTAGTGAGCAAGCAGCCATCGATCATGCAATGATTGAACTAGATGGCACTGCTAACAAAGGAAACTTGGGTGCAAACGCTATATTGGCGGTGAGCATGGCTGCAGCAAAAGCGGCGGCAACGGAAGCAAACGTTCCATTGTATCGCTACATCGGCGGCACCAATGCAAGAACATTACCTATTCCAATGATGAACATTTTAAACGGAGGCGCACACGCCGACAATAAAATTGATTTTCAGGAATTCATGATTATGCCTGTAGGTGCAAGCACATTTAGCGAAGGCTTGCGTTGGGGCGTAGAAATTTTCCATACCCTAAAGAGTGTATTGAAGAAAAGAGGCTACAGTACGAATGTGGGCGATGAAGGTGGATTTGCCCCTAATATTCAAAGCAACGAGGAAGCTATTGAAACGGTATTAGAAGCCATTACAGCAGCAGGTTATAAAACAGGTTCACAAATTGCCATTGCTATGGATGCAGCCAATAGTGAGCTTTGGAACAGTGAGAAAGGCAAATATGTATTTCATAAAAGCAGCGGTAAAGAATTAAGCAGCGACGAATTGGTAAAATTCTGGGAAAGCTGGGTGAACCAATACCCAATCATATCTATAGAAGATGGTATGGCCGAAGACGACTGGAATGGCTGGAAGGCTTTGACCCAAGCAGTTGGTGCCAAAACCCAATTAGTGGGTGACGATTTATTTGTTACAAACGTGTTGCGTTTACAAGAAGGTATCGACAAGGGTATTGCAAACGGACTATTGGTAAAAGTGAACCAAATTGGTACGGTTACAGAAACCATCAATGCGGTAACCCTAGCCCAACACAATGGCTATAACACCATCATGAGCCACCGCAGTGGTGAAACAGAAGATGTAACCATTGCTGACCTCGCTGTAGCATTGAATTGTGGACAAATTAAAACAGGTTCTGCAAGCCGCACTGATAGGATTGCCAAATACAACCAACTTATCCGTATTGAAGAAGAGCTTGGCAAAACAGGCATCTTCCCCGCAGGAAAAATAAAATTTGGAAAATAATTTAACCACAATGAATCATGGCAGGTATATTCAGGGGTTGCCCTAATATCTAGCCATGATTCTTTTTACCTAAACAATTGTATGCAAACGGTTGGCAAAATCCTTACGAATAAATACCTACTTTCTATTGTTTTGTTCATCATTTGGATGTGCTTTTTTGACCAAAGAGACCTCTTTAATACCCTCGATCAAAAAGCTAAACTACATGAACTACTGGCTAAAAAACAGTATTACGAACGAGAGATTGCCATAGCAGAGCAAGAACTAATTAATTTACAAAGCAATTCATCAACACTAGAGAAGTTTGCCCGAGAACAATACAATATGAAAAAAGAAGGGGAGGATATTTACATCATTGAGGACACTATTTTAGTAAATAAATAGGGCCATGCACAATAATTTGGCTGTTTTCCCGTTATATAATAGCCGTCCTTCTGAAACAGTTATTGTTTCATTTTTATTAGTAAATGTATTATGCACAATTTTTCGCAGGAACAACTCATTCAGTATCTATATGGAGAATGTTCGCCCATTTTAAAGCTGGCTATTGAAACCAGTATGAAAGAAAATATCGCGCTGGATCTCGAAGTAAAGACACTTCAAAGAACTATTGCCCAACTTGACAGTTTACAGTTGCAGTCGCCTAGCAAAGATTTGGTGGACAAGATTATGCAGTATGCCATCAATTCAAAAAAAGAAGAATAGGGGTCAATTGTACTCTTTAGCCATCTGAACAAAAACGAAAACTAAATTAGGCCAACAATAGTTGGTTGCTTATTGATACCGAATTGAAATGGCGGGGTTACAAAAAAACTTAACCCCGCCATTTTTATATCTGCTAAAGGATATTTGATTAGCGGAAAAGCAACTACCAACCAAAAGATAATTTATCCACGCTTTGGGTTTTTACACCCAAATGGTTTTACAGATTTTATTACATTCACGCCATTAACAATAAAAAAGGCGATGAATAAGTATATAGGCATATTATCTCTGTTATTAGGCTGGCTAACGACGGTATTCGCACAACTAATACCCACACCCGACCAGTTTTTAGGATACCCACTCGGCAGCAAGTTTACTCGCCACCACGCCTTAGTTGGTTATTGCAAAACAATTGCGGCCAAAAGTCCTACAACAGTAAAACTTGAACCTTATGGTGTAACCAATGAAGGAAGAGAGTTGCTACTTGCTTTTGTATCTAGCCCGGAGAACATAGGTCGTTTAGAAGAAATAAGACGAAATAATCTTAGGCTTGCGGGAGCAATGAAAGACAGCAGCCCACCCCCAATTAGTCAAATGCCTGCCATCGTTTGGTTAAGCTACAATGTACATGGAAACGAACCAGCTTCATCAGAAGCGGCTTTACAAACTTTGTACACATTAGCCAATGCAGCAACCGACTCGTTAAAAAAATGGTTATCCAATACCGTAGTGGTTATTGACCCATGCCTAAATCCAGATGGTAGAGATAGATATGTTAACTGGTACAACAGTGTGGTAGGTGTACATTACGACCCCAATCCCTTGTCCAGAGAACATCAAGAACCTTGGCCACAAGGCAGAAGCAACCATTATAATTTTGACCTTAACCGAGATTGGGCATGGCAAACACAAGCAGAAACAAAAGCTAGAATGGCGGTTTATAACCAATGGATGCCACAAATACATGTGGATTATCATGAGCAAGGGTATAATGAGCCCTATTATTTTGCCCCAGCAGCAGAGCCATTTCACGAAGTGATTACCCCTTTTCAACGCAGTTTCCAAAATTTAATCGGGAAAAACCATGCACGTTATTTCGACGCAAATGGATGGTTGTACTTTACTAAGGAACGATTCGATTTGTTTTACCCATCTTATGGAGACACCTATCCCATCTACACAGGTGCAGTGGGTATGACCTACGAACAAGGTGGCATCAAAGGGGGATTGGGAATAAAAACGGACGAAGGTGATACCTTAACACTTGCAGACAGGATTCAGCACCATTTTACTACAGGCTTATCAACCATTGAAACCGTGAGCAATCATTTACAAGAACTAATGTCTGCTTATAAACAATTTTTCGAAGATAGTAGAGCGGCTAAAAAACTATCTTTTAAAACGTACATCCTCACAAGCGACCAACCAGATAAATTAAAAGCAGTGGAAAAACTACTGGCTGCCAATGGCATTACCTATGGTTCATTATCCAATAATAGCAACTATAAAGGGTATAATTATTTTTCCCAAAAGGAAGAAACGGTAACGCTAAAAAAGTACCACACAGCAGTAAGTATGTTGCAAACCCGTAGTGTGCTTGCTACTGTACTCTTGGAACCTAAAGGGAATCTAAGTGATTCTAACACCTACGATATCACAGCATGGTCACTTCCATATGCTTATGGTGTAGAAGCTTATGCATTGAAGGATGTGATGCCTGTCCATGTGATTGAAAAACAAGAACCTACTACTATCATAACATCACTAATTCCACAAAGCAATTATGGCTACCTGATAAAGTACAACTGTTTTACCAGTGCTAAAGTATTAGCCCACTTATTGAATAAGTCAGTTAAATTAAGGGTGGCTTCAAAACCATTTAGTTATGCGAATGAAACCTATGAAAGAGGTACACTTATCGTATTGAATAAGGGTAATCAAGTTAACTTAACTAGAATATTGGCAGAAGCAGTAGCAGAATCACACATCACTATAAACGCAGTTGCATCGGGGCTCATGGATAAAGGGGTAGATTTAGGAAGTCCTGAAAATCACTTGATTAATGCTCCAAGTGTTGCCTTGATTACGGGGGATCAGACATCGTCCTTAAACGTAGGTGAAATATGGAATTTCTTTGAGCAACAACTCCATTACCCAATAACAATGCTAAATGCTGATGCGTTATTAAAACAAAATTTAAAATCCTTTACCACCATTATTGTTCCAGATGGTTCGTATAAGATTTGGAACGATAAAGCCATCGCTGATAAAATAAAAGAGTACGTTCAAAACGGTGGAAAAATAATAGCCATTGAAAACGCCTTACAGTTTTTGGCAACAACAGATTGGGGCATAAAAAATAAAGAAAATAAAAAAGCAGAAAAGGATGCTGTTGACTCTCAGGAAAACAATCCAAATAACATTAAAAGGTTTGCGGATAGAGAAAGAAGTGAACTCGCAAGCATGGTACCCGGGGCTATTTATAAACTTGACCTAGACAATACACATCCTTTAGGATTTGGATATGCAAGTACTTATTATAGCCTAAGACAAGATGATAATATATACCAATACTTGAAAGAAGGTTGGAATGTTGGCACAATAAAAAAAGATGGCTATACAGTCGGCTTTAGTGGGAGTAAAGTAAAAAGTAAGGTAATAGACGGTCTTGTAATGGGTGTTCAAGAAATGGGAAATGGAAGCATCGTGTATTTGAATGATAACCCTTTGTTTAGATTGTTTTGGGAAAATGGGAAGCTGCTATTTAGTAATGCGGTATTTTTAGTGGGGCAATAACTTAAATTCCTGAACTTTTAAATAAAATGGTACTCAATACTGTTAACCAAGATACATATGGAATACATCTAGCACCTTAAAACTAAATTTCACTATATTCTTTTGCAAGAAAGCGTTGAAAATTGCCTCTTATTGAAAGAGGTACTCTGAAGCAAAAAAGGCACAATAATAATTATTATGAAAGTACAATACGCTAAGTACTACATTTGCCCAGTTTTTTTTCTAGTAGTATAATAATGATGATAAATATTGGGTTTCCAGATGGTGCAGTTAGACAATTCGAAGCAGGAGTAACCGCTTTGGAAATTGCGAAATCTATAAGTGAAGGTCTTGCAAGAAAAATTTTAGTTGCATCAGTTAATGGACAGGTTTGGGATATTACCCGTCCAATTCATGAAGATGCCTCACTTCGATTAATAACATGGGACGACGCAGAGGGTAAAAATACTTTCTGGCATTCGACAGCACATTTGATGGCAGAAGCAGTAGAGCAGCTATTTCCTGGCGTTAAATTTTGGGTAGGACCCGCCCTTGAAAAAGGATTTTACTATGATATTGATTTAGGTGATAGAAAGCTCACAGAAGAAGACTTAACTGCCATTGAGAAAAAAATGCAGGAGCTTTCCAAACAAAACAATAAATACCTAAGAAAGGAAATTTCGAAAGCAGAAGCCATTCAACTATTCGAAACTAAAGGGGATGAGTATAAGTTAGATTTGCTTACCAATCTCGAAGATGGTAGTATTACCCTATACACACAGGGTAGCTTTACAGATTTATGCAGGGGTCCACATATTCCATCAACAGGTCTTATAAAAGCACTGAAGCTAACAAATATTGCAGGGGCCTATTGGAAAGGAGATGAAAAAAATAAACAGTTGACAAGACTGTATGGCATTAGCTTTCCTAACCAAAAGGAGCTAGACGAATACCTTCATTTGCTGGAAGAAGCAAAGAAAAGAGATCACAGAAAACTAGGAAAAGAACTTGGTATCTATACTATGGATGATGAAATAGGCCAAGGTTTACCATTGTGGATGCCAAACGGTACCATCATCATTGAAGAGTTAGAGAAATTAGCAAAGGAAACAGAGGGTAAAGGTGGTTACAAAAGAGTAGTAACTCCACATATTGCAAAGGAGAGTTTATATCACACTAGTGGACACTTGCCTTATTATGCAGATAGTATGTTTCCTCCAATGGAAATGGATGGAGAAAAATATTACTTGAAGGCAATGAACTGCCCTCACCATCACAAAATATTTTCAGCAGAACCTAAAAGCTATCGGGATTTGCCTTATCGGATAGCGGAGTATGGCACTTGTTATCGTTACGAACAAAGTGGCGAATTGTTTGGGTTAATGCGTGTTCGCTGCTTGCACATGAATGATGCGCACATTTATTGTAGCAAAGAGCAATTTTTTGAGGAATTTAAAGCTGTAAATCAGATGTACCTGAAGTATTTCAAAATATTTGGGATTGACAAGTACGTTATGAGACTAAGTTTACATGATCCAGAAAAACTTGGTAAAAAATATGTGAACGAACCAGAATTGTGGCTAGAAACCGAAAGTATGGTAAGAAAAGTCCTCATTGAAACAGGAACACCATTCATTGAAGTTCAAGATGAAGCTGCATTTTATGGGCCAAAAATTGACGTTCAGATTTGGAGTATCATAGGAAGAGAATTTACTCTAGCCACCAATCAAGTTGATTTTAATAGTGGTAGAAAGTTCAAATTAAATTATACCACCCAAAACAATGAAAGTGATACTCCTTTGATTATTCACAGAGCACCTTTGGGAACTCATGAGCGCTTTATAGGATTTTTGTTAGAGCATTATGCTGGCAAATTCCCAGTATGGTTAGCACCCTTGCAAGTAAAAATATTACCAATTAGCGATAAGTTTTTAGAATATGCCTCAAAAGTCAAAGAAACTTTGGCGAATTTGAATATTAGAGTTGAGATAGATGAAAGGCAAGAGAAGATAGGAAAAAAGATTAGGGAAGCAGAACTAAGTAGAGTTCCCTACATGCTAATTGTAGGAGAAAAGGAGATGCAAGAAAATTTGCTTTCAGTAAGGAGACAAGGCAAGGGAGATATAGGCAGCATTACGCTAGATTCTTTTGTTGAAAATGTTTCAAAAGAAATTTATGAGCGTAGTAGTGAAGAATAATATTATTTTTACCATGTTGCCTTCAAAAAAAGAAGAAAAAGGCACAAAAGTTTCAAATTAAAATCGTTTAATGGCATTACCATCAAAAAGTAGCAGTGGGGGCGGAAGGTACAACCCTCGGTTTAACAAACAACCAGAACCTGAGCATAGAATCAATGAAAGGATTAGGGCTCTACAGGTTCGACTTGTGGGAGAAAATGTAACTATTGGCATTTATCCTATACAAGAGGCACTAAAAATTGCCCAACAACTCGAGTTGGACTTAGTAGAAATTTCTCCTAATGCTGATCCTCCGGTATGTAAAGCTATTGATTACAAGAAATTCCTTTACGAAAAAAAACGTAAAGAGAAGGAGATGAAATCAAACGCAAAGCAAAGTGAGGTAAAAGAAGTAAGGTTTACACCTGGAACGGATGACCACGATTTTGATTTTAAAGCCAAACACGCAGAAAAATTCTTAAAGGAAGGAAACAAGGTAAAGGCCTATGTACAATTTAAGGGTCGTGCCATTATGTTTAAAGAGCGAGGTGAATTGGTACTTTTAAAATTTGCCGAGCGTCTTGCAGATAGTGGTCAACCAGAAAGTTTACCTAAACTAGAAGGAAAAAGAATGTTTTTAATGTTGACACCGAAAACAGGTAAAAAAAAGAAAGACAATGAATAAATAAATTCCACCACGAAATCATTTCTACAAATCAGAAATTTGAGGGAATACTTGCTTGCTAAAAAGAAATTCACAAATATTTTTTTAGAAAAAAGTCGTACGTTACGAGTATCCCCCTATTTTTGCAGCCCGAAAAAATATGTCTAAACAACAGCTTATAAAGCAAGATGGTCAAATAATTGAAGCAATGAGTAATGCTATGTTCAGGGTAAAGCTTGAAAATGGGCATGAAATATTAGCTACAATTTCTGGTAAGATGAGGATGCACTACATCAGGATTTTGCCAGGTGATAAAGTTGGAGTTGAAATGAGTCCATATGACCTTACAAGAGGAAGGATAAATTTCAGGTATAAGTAGTGTTAGATTTTTCAGTTCAAATTTTGTTTCATCATTTTTTAATAGAAGAAATAGCTAAATAACATAGAATGAAAGTTAGAGCAGCAATAAAAAAACGTAGTGCCGACTGTAAAATAGTTAAGAGAAAGGGTAAACTCTATGTAATCAACAAAAAGAATCCGAGATATAAACAAAGACAAGGATAGTAATCATTACATAGGTTTTAATAATAAAAATTTAATCAGTTTATGGCACGTATTGCCGGTATAGACTTACCAAAAAATAAAAGAGGCGAAATAGGGCTAACCTATATTTACGGAATTGGAAGGAGTAGAGCAAAGGAAATCTTAACCAAAGCGAGTATTTCTTTTGACAAGAAAGTAAATCAATGGAATGATGATGAGCAAACAGCCATCAGAAATTTGATTAATGCTGAATTTAAGGTTGAAGGTGCTTTAAGGAGTGAAACCCAAATGAACATTAAGCGATTATTAGACATCGCATGTTATAGAGGTCTAAGACACAGAAAAGGTCTTCCTGTTAGGGGTCAAAGAACCAAAACAAACAGCAGAACTAGAAAAGGTAAACGTAAAACCGTTGCTGGAAAGAAAAAAGCTGCTAAGAAATAGTAATTATATTGGAATTATCCACATTGAAAAATGCTGGATAATTCTTTTTTTAGCCACCAGACCTTTCTTAATGAAAGATAGGGGCATTTTTTAATTTTTATAAGATTACCTAAAATTATGGCCAAACCATCAAAGGCTCAAAACAGTGCTAAAGTCGCTGCGAAAAAGAGAATTGTAAAAGTAGAAGCTTCGGGAGAAGTACGCATTAGTGCAACTTTTAACAATATCATTGTTTCTATCACTAACAAGCAAGGACAAGTTATTTCTTGGTCTTCTGCTGGTAAAATGGGATTCAGGGGTTCAAAAAAGAATACTCCTTATGCTGCTCAAATGGCAGCTGCTGATGCAGCAAAAGTTGCAATTGATGCAGGTTTAAAAAGAGTGGATGTATTTGTAAAAGGGCCTGGTTCTGGAAGAGAGGGTGCCATTAGATCTCTTACTCAAAGCGGAATTGAAGTTACTTCTATAAAGGATGTTACACCTATGCCACACAATGGTTGCCGTCCGCCTAAAGCTAGACGTGTATAATAGGCTTACAATATTTCATTAAATTAATAGTAGCGGTAGTAGATTTTGTTTTGCGATTTTTTAATAATCTACTACCATTAATAAAAAATCGTTTCTAGATTACAATATGGCACGTTATACTGGACCAAAAACAAAGATTTCAAGGATTTACGGAGAACCAATTCTCGGTAATGGTAAGTGGTTAACAAAGAATAGCAACCCTCCTGGTCAACATGGGGCAACACGTAAGCGTAAAACATTAGGTGAATACGCTTTACAGCTAAGGGAAAAACAAAAAGCAAAATATACATACGGCTTATTAGAGCGTCAGTTTAGAAAGACCTTTGATGAGGCTTCTAAGATGAAGGGTGTAAAAGGTGAAAACCTAATTAAATTGTTGGAGGCTAGGTTAGATAATACTATTTACAGGCTTGGATTAACTGCATCAAGATCAGAGGCAAGACAATTAGTGGCACATAAGCACATATCTGTAAATGGCGATGTAATGAACATCCCATCTTATTCTTGCAAACCTGGGGATGTAATTACTTACAGAAATAAAAGTGCAATTAACGATTCAATTCTTAATAAGAAAAGAGGAAAAAATCCAAAATTTAGCTGGGTTGATTGGAATGATACTGAATTAAAAGGTGTTTTCATTACTTATCCAGAAAGGGAAAATGTTCCTGAAAATATCAAGGAACAACTTATCGTAGAGTTGTATTCTAAATAGTATTTCAAAAGAGGAATGGTAGTGTTCTTATTCATTCCCAATATTTATTCTTCAAGAATTTACAAATCATTTATACATTATGGCTATATTAAATTTCCAGAAGCCTGATAAGATTGTTCTACAAAAAGTTTCTGATTTTGATGGTGAGTTTGAATTCAGACCACTTGAACCAGGATATGGTCTTACCATTGGTAATGCACTTCGTAGAGTATTACTTAATAGCCTTGAGGGTTATGCCATCACCGGAATCAAAATAGATGGTGTTGATCATGAATTTGCAACGATACACGGGGTAACTGAAGATGTAACTGAAATAATTTTGAACCTCAAACAAGTAAGGTTCAAGAAAATTACCGACATCGATATTTATTCTGAAAAGATTAATCTTTCTATTAAAGGTCGTACTGACTTTAATGCGAAATTGATTGGGGAAGCATCCCAGCATTTTAAAGTAATGAATCCAGATTTAAACATCTGTATTATGGACATTGCTTCTAAAATTGATATTGAAATTACTGTTTCTAAAGGCAGAGGTTACGTCCCCGCTGAAGAAAATAGAGTAAAGGATAGCACTTTCGGTTTCATTTCTATAGATTCCATCCATACTCCCATCAAGAATGTAAAGTATGCTATTGAGAATTATCGTGTGGAACAAAGGACTGACTACGAAAAGCTTATTTTGAACGTTACCACTGACGGAACAATCCACCCAGAGGAAGCCATCAAGCAAGCATCAAGAATTTTGATTCAGCATCTGATGATCATTACCGATGAAAATATCACTTTTGATATTAAAGAGGAAAAGAAAGATGACGTGATTGACGAACAAATTCTTGTTTTAAGAAAGGTGCTTAAGACACCACTTGAAGATCTAGATTTGTCCGTTAGGGCTTTCAATTGCTTAAAAGCAGCTAAAATCAATTCATTAAGTGAACTTGTTCAATACGAGCAAGAAGATTTGATGAAATTCAGAAACTTTGGTCAAAAATCACTTTCTGAAATTGAGCAAGTACTTATTGAAAGAGGTTTAAGCTTTGGTATGGACTTACCCAAAATGGGATTAGACAATTTGGACTAATCATCTGATTGTATAGTTCTACTTTTTTATAACTTGTTCTGCAATTCCTGACACGGTGCGGAATTTAAACAAAATGTCAAATGCGTCACGGAGACAAAATCAACAATTTAGGTAGAAAAAAGGCTCACAGAGAAGCCCTCTTGAGTAATTTAGCTTCACAATTAATCATTCACAAAAGAATTGTGACCACTTTAGCTAAGGCTAAAGCCTTAAGAACATATGTGGAACCCCTAATTACCAAAACAAAGAAAGTTAGCAGTAAAGAAGTAATCATGCACCAACACAGAATTGTGTTTGGTTATTTGCAAAACAAAGATTCTGTAAAGGAATTATTTACTGTTGTTGCTCCTAAAATTGCATCACGCCCTGGCGGTTATACTAGAATTATTAAACTAGGTACTCGTCCTGGTGATAACGCTGAAAAAGCACTTATTGAATTGGTAGATTTCAATGAGGTATATGGTGTTGAAGCTGCAAGTGAAGCAGAAACCACTAAACGTACTAGACGTGGACGTTCTAAAAAAACTGGTGATGCTCAGGTAGTAGCTACTGATTCAGAAGTGATAGCAACTGACGAAGTTGTAGATGCGACTGATGAATTGGCTACTGATGATTCAATTGTTGAAGAGAATACAGCATCTACAGATGATGCTGCTGTCGTTAGTTCAAACGAACCAGCTGAATAATAATGCTATAATTTAATTGTGGAAAAGGCAAAATCATTTTGATTTTGCCTTTTTTTTTCTTAATTCTGAACTTTCAAGAATTTCAACGTAATAGACATGTTTAATAAACATACAAATGCGGTGCTTTTATTAGCGGATGGCACCTTATTAAAAGGAAGGGCTTTTGGCACACTGGGTACTGCTAAAGGTGAAATTTGTTTTAATACTGGAATGACTGGATATCAGGAAGTATTTACTGATCCTAGTTATGTGGGGCAAGTGTTAATCATGAATAATGTGCATATTGGCAACTACGGTGTTTCGGATATTGACTCAGAAAGTAACCAGGTACACATTAAAGGATTGATAGCACGAAATTTAGAGAGTCAATTCAGTCGTTCTAAAGCAAATGGAACACTGGAAGAGTATCTTATAAAAAACAAAATTGTTGCAATTGATGGTATTGACACAAGGGCATTAGTTGCACATATCCGTGAAAAAGGAGCAATGAACTGTGTTATTTCTTCAGTGGAATATGATGTTGATATTTTACAGCAACAGTTGCTCTCTTGTCCTGATATGGATGGGTTAGAATTATCTTCTACAGTTTCTACCACGCAAGCCTATGATTTGGGCGACCTTGATTCCCCAATAAAGATTGCTGTAATGGATTTTGGGGTGAAACGGAATATCCTAAACTGCATGATTGAGCGGGGAACACATTTACGTATTTTTCCTGCTAAAGCTACATTTAATGAAGTAAGTTCATTTCATCCTACGGGATACTTTCTTTCTAATGGCCCTGGGGATCCAGCTTCAATGGAATATGCTATTAGTACTATTCAACAGATGTTGGTTGAGAACAAACCATTGTTTGGTATTTGCCTAGGACATCAATTGCTTGCATTGGCAAATGGAATTTCCACCTTTAAAATGCATCATGGGCATCGGGGGCTTAACCATCCTGTAAAAAATATCATCACAGGTCAGTGTGAAATAACAACGCAAAATCATGGATTTGGTGTAAATCCTAAAGACATTGAGGCTAATGATGGTGTAGAAATTACGCACCTTAATCTAAATGATGGTAGTATTGAGGGAATTAGGCTCAAGGATAAACCTGCATTTAGTGTACAATATCACCCCGAAGCCGCACCAGGCCCACACGATAGTCGCTATCTGTTTGATAATTTTATTGCCATGATGAAATAAGCATAGGTAGCCACGAGTACACGAATTGCAACTATTTTCAGCGGCGCATTTCCAATATCGGTTTAAATCTTATGGCACTACTAATTGGATTTTTCAAATTAACTATGAGTTTTGGGAAACCTCAATTGAAGACAATGTGCTTACGGTTTTAAATTCCTTTTCCCAAATCAATTAGTATGCTCAATATATCTCCTGTAAATAGGCAGGAAATATATTGAGCATATTAATAGCCGTTGATTACTATAATTGATAGGCTTTTACAACTCTTAAAAATTCACCAATACTCCAGGCTTGTGCAATGCATCCTTTTGGTTGGTGCGGCCAAGCGGCATTGAATATTTCTGAGATAGTACCAATTGCAGCGTCGTCTAAGTGGCTTTCAAATTCGATTGCCAATAATTTCGCTTGGGTTTTTCCTTTATGCCCCTTTAATCTGATTAATGAATCAATGTAAGGGCCTATTAACCAACTCCAAACAGTTCCTTGATGATAGCTGGCATCGCGTTTGAAAACACTTCCTTCATAAAAAGGAACGTATCTTAAATCATAGGATGGTAAGGTGCGTAAACCAAAGGGGGTTAGGAGTTTTTCCTCTATAACTTTTAGTACTTTTTTGGCATCCTCACCCACCAATAATGGGTAAGGAAGGCTAATAGCAAATATTTGGTTGGGTCTCAAACTACTATCACCAATGTTATTTTTATCAATCACATCATACAAGTATTGGCCTTTTTCGTACCAAAATAAATTTTTGAAATTAGTTTTTACTAAAGATGCTTTTTCCAGAAATTGTTTTGCCAATGCATCTTCTCCATTTAACGCTAATAGCTCACTATAAATATGGAGGGCATTGTACCAAAGGGCTTGTACCTCTACAGCTTTACCCATTCTAGGCGTAACCACCCAATCGGCAATTTTTGCATCCATCCAAGTTAGTTGCTGGCCCTGTTCTCCGCCAGATAAAAGTTCGTCTTCATCCACATGAATATGATAACGAGTACCCTTGTAGTGCCATTCAATTACTTCTTTAAGAACGGGGAGTAATTGCTTCAGCACAAATTGTGTGTCTTTTGTAGCTTCCAAATATTTATGAATGGCAATAAACATCCATAAAGTACCGTCAATATTGTTGTATTGTGGGGCTTCTCCGTTGTCTTGAAACCGATTTGGAAGCATCCCCATACTAATATGTTGAGAAAAGGCCAATAAGATTTTTTTTGCATCCTCAAATCTTCCGGTGGAGAGGCAAAGTCCTGGCAATGCAATCATGGTATCTCTACCCCAATCGGTAAACCAAGGATACCCTGCGATAATACTTTTTAAGTTATCTCCCCTTTTTACAATCATTTGATCGGCGGCTAGGGTCAATTGCTTTAATATATTAGTCGCAGGCATCGCCCATAGCAAGGACTTTCTTCGTTCTATTTCATAATCAAAAAGAACCATCGCATTTCGTCCACTCGGATTGATGGTAGATACAATTACCCCCACTGGCTGGTCTCGTTTCAATGGAATTGATAGTATGCCATGATTCAACAAGTCTTCTTTGTAATCTAATCCACGCTCCTTTTCTTGGCTATAATTGAAATGGTCAAACCAATTTGGTGCATGGTGATAGGTACTATTAGGTGCAGAAATGTATAAGGGTGGCGTGTGTTCAAATGCTTGATTGCAGAATATGCCATCTTTAAAAGACACATCCCACCACATTTGGCTGTTTTTATTTTGTAGTTCATGATAATCCCTCGCAGCAATTAACGGTTGCAACTCCAACACTACATTTTGTGCCCCTCTTAAAAGGGTATAAATAATGATGATGGTATTTTCTTCATGCAACATAATCAAGGTCTTCTTGATTTGAAGACCTTTTTTGGAGTATAACCAGCTTGGACATAAATCTTTGGTAAATTCCTTTAAGTAGGTATGACCCTGTGGATGAATGGCATCGCCATAATCGCTTACACCCAAGTCGAAAAATTGGTCGTTCCACACTATTTTCTCTTCCATTTTTGATAGCATTACCATGCGTCCAGTGGGTGGTTGTGTGGCGGCTACTAACAATCCATGGTATCGCCTTGTATTGCTGCCAATGAGGGTGGAACATGCAAAACCACCTAATCCATTTGTTTCCAACCATTCAAGATGCGTTGCTTCCTCGTAATTATTTAGAACTGATTTGCTTTTTTGGAGCATGTAGCGATTATTTGAAGTAGGTAAAGATTAATCTAATGGGTAAATGTTCGGTACGGGGTAAATGTAACTCAACTTGATGAACTTATTAAAGTCTCTTTATCAAGAAGTACTTCAATATCTGATCTAAAAAAATTAGCCATTTTGGAATGTCGCCACGAATACACGAATTGCAATTGAACCGTACTGCACATTTTTAATATAGTCGGATTCGCTCTAATGGCATCAATCATTAGATTAGCTGATATTTATCCGCTTTCTATTGCATCACCCAACTTGTTTCTGTTTCCATTTTTTTTGTTAGGAGGTAGAGGGCAATAAGAAGTAACTTAAAAATATTGGCACATGAACTATCATAAATACCAGGCAGATTACCTGTTTGATGGCAATAACTTCAGAGATAAAGCAGACGTATTAGTTGTATCTGAGGATGGAACGATAGCGGACATCGTTCCTTTGGAAGAAGCAGGGGAGGATGTACAAACATTTTCTGGAATTCTTTGCCCTGGGTTTATTAATTGCCATTGTCACCTCGAATTGAGCCATTTGAAAGGTATTGTACCTAAGCAAACAGGGTTAGTAGATTTTATCCAACATATTCTTTCAGAAAGGGGTGGGGACGAGGAACAAATGTTAATTGCGATGGATGCAGCAGAGCAATCGATGCTTTCCAACGGTATTGTGGCAGTGGGCGATATTTCTAACCTATCTAATTCGCTACCAATTAAGCTGAAACAAAGATTGTATTACCACCATTTTATTGAGGTTAGTGGTTTTTCTCCGGCCATTGCCCACACAAGATTTCAGGCAGCATTGGCAGTGTATAAAGCATTTGCGCAGCATTTCCCTTTTCAAACTTCTCTCGTACCGCATGCACCTTACTCGGTGTCGCCAGAATTGTTTGCATTGGTGGGTAAATCAAATGGAAACCGATTGAGTAGCATGCACAACCAAGAAACACTACACGAAAATGAATTTTTTAAGTATGGCTCGGGTGCTTTTAACCAGCTATATCAAAACTTGGGCGTTGACATTGCCAGTTTTTACCAACCTAGCGGCAAGTCTAGCCTCCAAACCATTTTGCCTAGACTTGATACTGCCCAACCGATGATTTTTGTACACAACACCTGTACAGATGCGGAGGATATTGCAGCGTTACAACAACATTTTGCAATTGGGTTAGCTCATTTCTGCTTATGCCCTAATGCCAATATTTATATTGAAAACCAATTGCCAAACATTCCATTACTCATTAATAGTGGATTCCCGATTGTGTTAGGTACAGATAGTCTTGCAAGCAATGAGGGCTTGAGTATTTTAGACGAAATGAAGACCATTCAACAACATTTTCCAGCCATTACATTGGACAATTTGTTGCGATGGGCAACGATGAATGGGGCAAATGCCCTGCAAATCGCTTCATCCCTTGGCAGTTTTGAACCAGACAAAAAGCCTGGCATTAACCTGATACAACACATAGACCCTTCACTACAACTAAGCAGGGATAGCAGCGTTCGGGTATTACATTAATTAGTGTTTCTTGGCTGTTCGTGCTTGAACCAGTTGGTGGTAGATTATTGATGGAGCATAAATGCTTTTTACGCTTTTTATATTTACCTCACCCCACCTCTTCGAAGGAAAAGGAACTGGGATGTGAGGGATGTAGGAGGGGCAGCTAAACGGTGATGTTCTTGAATTTCCTGATTTACTTTGGTGCTGTTGAGGTTGCAATTGAGGTTCTTTTGCCTAGTTCTTATTCATAACGCAAGGCATCTATGGGGTTAAGGGCGGCGGCTTTTCGGGCTGGATACCAGCCGAAGAACAAACCTATGGCTGAGGAGAAACCAAAGGATAATGCGATGGATGTGGCCGTGATGACTACTGGCCATCCGCCAAAAATGGCTACTGTTTTGGAAGCTAGAATGCCTACCGCAATGCCTATAATTCCTCCTACAACGCTGATGAGGATGGATTCTATCACGAATTGCAAGAGTACATCCCTACCTCGGGCACCGATGGCCATGCGAATACCGATCTCGCGGGTGCGCTCTGTTACGGAAACGAGCATGATGTTCATGATGCCTATGCCGCCTACTAATAAGGATATGCCAGCGATGCTTGCTAAGAGTATCGTCATTACTTTGGTAATACTACCAAAAATATTGCTGATTTCTGACTGGGTGCGTACCGTGAAATCAAGATCATCTGATGGGGCAATCTTGTGTTTTTCTCGGAGTAATCCTGTGATTTGATCGACGGCATCTACCACCTGCAATTCTGATTTGCCAGAGGCGAGGATGCTGCCAATGTGGTCGGTGGAAATCATCATTCTTTTTTGCACTGTGAAAAAGGGGGCTAATACAATATCGTCCTGATCTTGCCCGAAAGTGTTTTGACCCATTTTGGCTAAGACCCCCACAATCTTTACCGGGATACTATTGATGCGAATAATTTCTCCAATGGGATTAAAATCTTCGTCCCCAAATAAATTAAACACCACCGTTACGCCCACTAAACACACTTTGGCAGCCGTACGCTGATCCACTTCGGTGAATACGCTGCCTTTGACCACACTAAGGGAACGGATTAACAGGTAGTCGTTGCGTATGCCCATAATCATAGAATTCCAGTTTTTGGGTCCGTATATCAATTGGGAACGACGCTGTACAATGGGGGTAACATACTTCACCAAATCGCAGTGGGCCGCGATGGCATCGGCATCTTCTAGTTTAAGGGTTTGGTTAGATCCTGCACCACCACGTACTCCTCCGTTTGTATTGGTGCCGGGGTAAATGAATATAGAATTAGTACCTAAGCTGGCTATTGATTTTTGAATGGTTTGGTTGCTGCCTTCGCCAATGGCCAACATGGCAATAACAGAGGCTACGCCAATGATAATACCCAACATGGTAAGGAAACTTCGCAACTTGTTTCTGTTGAGCGACCGATAGGCTATCCTGCAAAGGTTAATTAGGTTCATGTGGTAGATTTTTCATCTGAAAGTTTGGCAATAAGCTGTAACTCTTCCGTGGCGTTTTTCCTAGATGCAACCTGTTCGTTGGCAATGATGCGCCCGTCTTTGAAAATGATATTCGTTTTGGCAAACTGAGCAATATCTGGTTCATGCGTTACCATTACAATGGTGATGCCCTTGTCATTGAGCTTTTGAAATATTTCCATTATCTCATAACTCGTTTTAGAATCGAGATTGCCCGTGGGTTCATCTGCCATCACGATAATGGGTTCGTTTACCAATGCCCTAGCGATGGCCACCCGCTGTTGCTGACCACCCGACAACTCATTGGGCATGGCCGCTAAACGGTCGCCAAGGCCAACAGATTGTAGTGCGGCAATGGCTTTTTGCTCCCTATCAGCCGCCGCTACCGTATTGTTATACAGCAACGGTAATTCTACATTTTCTTGAGCGGAAGTTCTTGGCAAAAGGTTGAACGATTGGAAAACAAAGCCGAGCTTTTTGTTGCGCAAGGCAGCCAGCTCGTCTCTGTCTTGGGTAAGCACGTCTTTACCTTCCATGAAGTAAGTACCGCTGGTAGGGCTATCCAAACAGCCGATAATATTCATAAAAGTTGACTTGCCCGAACCGCTAGCACCCATGATGGCCAAAAACTCCCCTTTAACTATGGTGAGGGAAACAGCTTTTAAGGCCAGTACTTGCACCGAACCTGTAGTGTAGGTTTTAGTCAAATCTTTTACCGTGATTAAAGTGATATCGTCTGCCATGTTATTTCTTTTTAGACGGAAATTTCGGCATAAACGGGCTGCTTTGTTTTCCATCGGTTTTGGAAGGTGCGTTTTGGTTGATGCCTGTTGCCACCAAACTTCCTTCTTGGATATTGCCCGAGATTTCTGTAAACGAGCCATCGTTCAGCCCTTTGGTTACCAAAACTGGCTCTATGTCTTTTTTATTTACCACCCACAAAAAACCAACCCCGCCTTTTATCTCCACAATTTCTTGTTTTTTCACTTCGCTGGCCGCTTTCAGCTTTTGCAACCAAAACAGTTTAGCTGAATCGCTCAGGAGTTTGGAGGCTTGAATGTATTCCACGGGAGGGGTAAATGTGAAAGCATTGGTGGGTACTTTCAACACTTTTTTTCGTTCTTCAATATAGATATTGGCATTGGCCGTAAGCCCGGGCATCAGTTTCAAATCTGGATTATCCACTTCAATAATCACCACATAATTCACCACATTGGCCAACGTAACAGGCTGTCGCCTAATTTGGGTAACCATCCCTTGAAATATTTCCGACGGAAAAGCATCTACTGTAAACTTAGCCAACTGACCCAACTTTAATTGTCCAATGTCGGCTTCATCTACATTGGCCTGCACTTGCATCTTTTTAAGGTCGTAGGCAATGGTAAACAATACGGGGCTGCTAAAACTGGCAATTACCATATTGCCCAATTGAATGTTTCTAGCAATTATCACCCCACTAATGGGAGCAGTGATGGTGCAATATTTAAGATTGATGGCTGCTTTTTTAAGCATGGCTTGCGCAGAGGTTACATTGCCCAAGGCATTTTGATAGGCCGTTTTAGCCAATTCCATATCGGCTTTTGCCCCCACATTGTTATCAAATAGATTTTTGCTGCGGTCATATTCCATCTTGGCTTGCTTAGTAGCAATGTCTGCTCGTTGCACATTAGCCTGTGCATCTATTTTAGTGGCATAATACAGGGTTGTATCCAGCACTGCAATTACCTGACCTTTTTTAACTGTTTCGTTGAAGTCGGCTTTTATTTTGGCAATGATACCCGATACCTGTACACCCACATCCACAGAAGTATCTGCCGCCATAGCCCCAGTGGCAGTAACCATAACGTTGATATCACCCTTTTCAATGGGAGAAGTTCTCCAATAATATACGGTGGGTTTGTGTCGGTATTGGTAATAAAAAAAGCCTGCAATCAATAGTGCTACTGCCACAACTGCCAATGCGATGATGGTATTTCTTTTCATGGTTTGTTAATCAGTTATGGGTTTATGGAGGTAGTAATTGATGATTTTAGTTTTAAAAGCATAGTCATATTTAGCTTGGATAAACGAGAGCGTGGCCTTGTTGAAATTGTTTTTCTCAATCAAAAAATCTGTAGCACCCACAGCGCCAAAGGCATATTTTTTTTCCATGTCGGCATAAGTGCTGCTTTGCAAATCCAGTTGGGCTTTAACGGCTAGCATTTTTTTGCCCGCAGCCACTTGGTTGATATAGACCGTTTCAATCCGTTTTCTCAAATCGTTTGTAGCCAGTTGCTCATTTAGTTGTGCCGTTTTTGTATTAACCCTAGCGATGGCAATGCTATTTCGGGCGATGTATCTATTGAGTATTGGTACTGACAGACTTAAGGTAACGTATTGTCCAAAGTTGTTTTTGAGCTGATCCCGCAAGGGTTGTGGTTGTTTGTTACTGGAAATGAATGGCAGGTTTGCCGTAACAGGTTGTGCCAAATCGCCTTTTACATAACCAATGGTCGAAAGCTGGTAGGTGGTATCTGTATTAAAATTACTTCTGATGCTAGAATAACCAGTTTTTAAACCCCCACTCAAGGTAAGCGTAGGCAATCCCAGCGTTTGAGCGATTTTAACGGCAGCAAAACTGGCGTCGGTTTTAAGCTTTGCGCTCTTTATCTGGGGCATAAACCCAGAAGCAACCAAATGGATGTCATCGGGCGAAGGCGGGTCGGTTACCAAAGTGTCTATGTTGTCGAGCTTCTTGATGTCAAATTCTTGCAACATAGGCCGCTCCATCAATTGTAAAAGGATGAGTTTATCGTTTTTTAATTGGTTTTCCGCACTCACTTGTAGTAGTTCATCGGCAGCCAATTGGGCTTGAATTTGTAATAAACTCAAAGCAGCCACTTTTCCAAACTGTAGAAATTTAGCCGTTTGCCCTACCTGCACTTGGGAGGTAAGCACCTGCTGTTTGGTCACTTCTACTGCCTCATAATCCATCAATACTTGCATGTAGGCAGTAAGGATGCTTAGGGTAATATCTACTTTAAGCTTTTCCATGTCTAACAAACCCGCTTGGTACAACAGCCTATTTTGCCTGATGGTGTACCATAAAATATGCCCATTGAAAATAACCAAAGCGCTGTTTAGAGAAAGGGTATTGCTCGAAATGTTTTGGGTGGCATATTGGTTGGTATAAGGGTCTAGGGAAAAGCCACCATTCAAGCTATGGCTATCGTTGAGGTATAAATTTGGCAGCAATGAAGATCGAGCTTGGGATAAATTGATGCTGCTAATTTCATTAGAGAAATAGGACTGCTGTATGGAAAGATTACGAGTGATGGCAGTATCTAAACAGCTTTTTAACGTCCAAGGAGTTTGAGCTATTAGGCTATCAGACAATACGAAGCTGGTTAAAAACAAATAGCATACTGTATTCCATTTCATGGTTTTTATAGGATTGGGATAAGGGCATTAAATTTTCAGTTTCCGCTACTTGCTTGGCAAAGGAAAAAGCAATCAACACTGAGACATTAATAAAAGGTATGCCAATCAGATACGCTTTAGCAAGTAAATTCTGGCAAGGTGGAAAGCTATTTCTGGAGCATAGAAAAAGGGTGGTTGAACAACTGGATTTGAGCCATTTTAATGGTATCTGTTTTTTTCTTGAACTCCTCCACTTTCTTCCTCAACTCATTAGAAGTTACTTTTTTCACTTCGGGCATTGTACGCAGGGTGATGGTAGCCATTGTATTTGTTGTAATTGTAACTGAATTATTACAATGCAAAGTTGGCTTACCATCCTGTTTTGTTAATTATACAATTGATGGGGTTAATTACATGATTGCTACAATACCGAAATACGGCTAGTGCCTCCAGTTCACTTTATTAGGAGATGTATCGTTTCTGTTTAGAACCTTGAACCTAATACTTACCACTTGCTAATTGATTCATAACCTTCGGTAATGTACCAATGGCGGTCAATAAACCTTATTTGCAAGAACACTGCACTATCCAGACTATCCTTACCTATTTCAACCACTTTTATTATTCGGTAAGTCTTTGTTGTTAGCTGTGAAAACCATTTATTCCTATCCTTCCCGCTACCCTTACTATTGTTTGGCTGTTGAATGGAGCGTCTTTTTTGTTAGTTTATTCAATTTTGGTACTATTACATTGGATAAATGTACTGTCGCATTCGATAAATGTATTGCCACATTTGATATTTATATGTTTACATTCGAAAAGTGTACTGCTACATTTGATAAGTGTACTGCCATATTCGATAAATGTACCACGATATTGGAAAAGTGTACTGCCATATTGGATATTTGTATTAAAACGACGATAAAAATTATCTTTTTGAGGGTTTATGCTGCCAAAATCATCATTAAGAAGGAAAAGAAACGGTTTTTTAAAGTTTGGATAAGGATAAGCAATCAATAGCGGACAGGAAATAACTACGTGATCAAGGGTAAGTGCAATTCCAAAGGGTATTAGAACGTCTTTTACCTCCATTTAGGTAAGAAAATGAACAATAAGGGGGGCAAGATTTGATGCGGCCACCATTGGAATAGCCTTCGGCTGTCCGATTTACACTTCAAATGGGATAAAATCGTGCTTCAACATCTCCATTATCATCAGCATTCAGTTAGTTTTTCTGCTAAGTATTCCAAAAAAATCTCCACTTGAGTAATAAGCCATACTAGGGTTGACGCCACGAATGCACGAATAGCGATTTAGACCTGTCTAACCCTACAAACAGTGATATTAGTCGCATTCGCTCCAATTGCCCGAATCGTTGAATCATCCGAATTAATTGTAGGATGCTGGGCTATTTGAAAAAGTGACAACATGCAATCACTTTTTTATTCATTAGTGCCTAAAAAGGTCTTCTTTGGACAGTAGAAAATAGTAAGCATTAAGTTCTAAGTATTAGGAAGGAAAGTGTATTGACACCACCATGATACAAGTTGAATTTATTATGCCAATTTTATTTATTGGGGTTTTCTGGTGTTGTAATGATTATACTAAAGAATAGATTGAACCCGTAAAAAGGGGGCAGTTGTTTTGCTAAAGATCCAGCCCTGTGTGGGTAAGAAAAATAGAAGGAGACCATAAAGGTTTTAAAACCTCTATGGTCTGAAAAAAGTATGTAGTAATAAGGGAGATTTAAATTTTGAATCCGCCAAACAAGTGAAAAATGTTGAAAATACTTTGGCAACAATCCTAATGCGCCTCCAACCAATTGAAACCTACACCCAATTCTGCTTCTACGGGTACATCGTTAGGTAAAACCAAAGCAGATTTCATATTGTCAAGTACCAAGGGTTTGAGGATTTCTAATTCAGATTGGTGGGCATCAAACACCAATTCATCATGCACTTGCAAAATCATTTTTGATTGAAGATTGGCTTCTTTTATAGCAGCATGAATTTTTATCATGGCCAACTTAATCATGTCGGCTGCGGTTCCTTGAATAGGGCTGTTAACAGCGTTTCGTTCTGCAAACCCACGCACCGTGAAATTGGTAGAGCCAATATCTCTCAACCATCTTTTTCTACCCAAGAGGGTTTCTACATAGCCGTTTTCTTGGGCAAATTTTACAATGTCCGTCATGTAAGTGGTAATACCTACAAACTCCTTTTTGTAATTGTCAATTATTTCCTTGGCCTCAGAGCGGGGGATGCCCAAGTTATCGGCCAATCCAAAAGCGCCCTGTCCATAAATGATTCCAAAATTGACACTCTTGGCTTTGTACCGTTGTTCTTTGGTTACATCCGCCTCGGCAATGCCATATACTTTAGCGGCAGTGGCGGTATGGATGTCTTTGCCCATTCTAAATGCCTCACACATGTTTGGGTCGCCACTAATGGCAGCCACTATGCGTAATTCTATTTGGGAGTAATCAGCACTTACCAGCACATGGTTAGCATCCCTAGGAATAAAAGCTTTTCTAATTTCCCGCCCCCTTTCTGACCGGATGGGAATGTTTTGCAAATTGGGATTGTTGCTACTCAAGCGACCCGTTACGGCAACTGCTTGCGCATAACTGGTGTGCACCCTGCCCGTTTTGCTATTAATCATCAGCGGTAAAGCATCCACATAAGTGCTTTTAAGCTTGGTCAATTGCCTAAAGCCGAGAATATCATCCACAATTTTATGTTGGTGGGCCAATTTGGTGAGTACGTCCTCCCCTGTGGCATATTGTCCTGTTTTTGTCTTTTTTGCTTTAGGGTCTAGCTTTAATTTATCAAATAATACCTCGCCCAATTGCTTTGGTGAGGCCAAATTAAATTTATGGTCTGCTGCTCTATACACATTTTCTTCAAAAACCTTAGCGGCTTTTTCCAATTCTAAACTGTATTCTTTTAAAAAGTCATTGTCAATCCTTACGCCTTCAAATTCCATATCGGCCAATACTTTCACCAATGGATTTTCGGCGATTGACAACACTTGGTTCACTTGTTTTTCCGCAACAATGGGTTCAAATACGGTTTTCAATTGCAGGGTAATGTCGGCATCTTCAGCTGCATATTCCTTAATCAGGTTAATTTCCACATCGCGCATGGTACCCTGTGTTTTCCCTTTTTTGCCTATGAGTTCTTCGATGTGTATGGGTTCGTAATGGAGGTATTGGCTACTGAGTAAATCCATACTACGGCGGCCTTCTGGTTCTATCACATAATGCGCTAGCATGGTATCGTACAATGGACCAGAAAGTTCAATGCCATACCATTTAAGCACCAGCAAATCATACTTAATGTTTTGTCCAATCCAAGTGATAGAAGGATTGGAAAACAAGGGTAGGAAATGTTGAAGTTGTGCTAACACTAGCTCCCGTTCGGCAGGGCAGGGTACGTAATAAGCTTCGCCTTTTTTTATAGAGAAGCTCAACCCCACCAGTTCGGCTTGATTGGCATCAATGTGCGTAGTTTCCGTATCGAAGCAAATCTCTTTAACGGCAGACAAAGTCGTAACCAAGGTAGTAATTGCTGCTTCGGTATCTACTAAATGATAGGTATGTTCCGTGTTGTTAATGTTATGCTGACTTAATAAATTGGCTTCAGCCCCTGACTCGTTTGTATCAATTATAACGGGTGCGGTGTTTAGATCAGTGGTAAAATTGGCAGGCTTGGGTTGGTCTAGCACACTACCAAATAAACCTATACCCCCGCCGCCAATAACAGGTGTGGCACTAATTGGTGTAGCCTCCGTTGGCGCATCAAACAAAGAGCCTTGTGCTGGATTGTTTCCCCCTTTTGAAGTAGTACGTTTATTGTTTAATGCAGGTAATGGGCTAGGCTGGTGTTGAGGCTGTGGCAAAGTGAGATTCAGCCTTTGCGCCATGGTTCTAAACTCCAATTCGGCAAAAATGGTTTGTAAAGCTTCTTTATTCCATTCGCCAAGACGGCAGCTTTCTTCATGAAAAGCAATGGGTACATTGGTAATAATCGTGGCTAGTTTTTTACTCATTATCGCGTTTTCCTTGCCTGCCCTCACTTTCTCTCCTAACGCTCCTTTGATTTTATCGGCATTTTCCAACACGCCTTCAAGGGTATCGTATTCTTTCAAGAGTTTAGCTGCTGTTTTTTCACCAACGCCCGCAATGCCAGGTATGTTATCTACCGCATCACCCATCAAGCCAAGCATATCAATCACCTGATCTACCCGTTCTATATTCCATTTAGCACAGACCTCTTTAGGCCCCATGATTTCTACATCGCCCCCTTGGTACCCTGGTTTAAAAATGCTAATGCCTTCACGAACCAATTGGCCATAATCTTTATCGGGGGTTACCATCAGTACCTCAAAACCTGCATCGTGGGCTTCCCACGCCAATGTGCCAATTACATCATCGGCTTCATAACCAGAAACACCAATCACCGGGATGTTAAACGCTTCCACAATCCGTTTGATGTCTGGTATAGCCATGATTAAATCTTCTGGGGCATCTTGTCTGTTGGCTTTGTAATCTGCAAAATCAATATGCCTTTCGGTGGGACCTTCCATATCAAAACAAACCGCTAAATGGGTGGGTTTCTCTTTATTAATGAGTTCTATGAGGGTATTGGTAAATCCAAATTGAGCATTGGTATTACGGCCTGTACTAGTAATTCTAGGAGCACGAATAAGGGCATAGTAGGCCCTAAAAATGAGTGCAAACGCATCGAGTAAAAAGAGTTTCTTCTGCATGTGGCTAAGATAAGGGGATGGCTTGTTGAGGGTGAGAAATTTATTTTCCAAATGGTTTTCCCGTTTTTGTAAGTCCGTTGCTTTTTGTATAGAAAGTAGAAGTATTTTCTTGGAATCAATAGTATAAGTAGGTAGCAGCAAACAATTCTGGATGGAAAGTGGTGATTAAATAATGACTAAGCATTCACTGGATTTAAACAAAAAAGAATTAGTCCATTTCTTCCATTCATACCTACTCCCTTTATAACCCCTTAATATTGCAACACTAAATATTATCTAGAATGACTGACTTAACAAATAAAAGATTAGCAACACGTTTTGTACACGCCGGCACAGTACCCGACCCCTCCACCGGGGCTATAATGACGCCCATTTACCAAACTTCTACTTATGTACAAGAAGCCCCTGGGGTTAACAAAGGCTATGAATATGCCCGCAGCCAAAACCCCACACGGTTTGCACTTGAATCAGCGTTTGCAACGATAGAAAATGGTCAGTATGGATTGGCATTTAGTAGTGGGGTTGCCGCAACAGATGCGGTATTGAAATTATTGTCCGTTGGCGATGAAGTGATTGCCGCCCATGATATGTATGGGGGCACTTATCGGTTGTTTACACAAGTATTTGCCCGCTTTGGCATTGTGTTTAAGTTTGTGGATACCACGGATCCTAGTAAAGTGGCCGAAGCCATTACTCCTAATACTAAACTTATCTGGATAGAAACACCCACTAACCCATTGATGAATATCACCGATATTCAGGCAGTGGCAACAATAGCCAATGATGCGCATGTGCTATTATGTGTGGATAACACCTTTGCTACCCCCTTTTTACAATTGCCTTTAAACGAAGGTGCCCATATTGTGATGCACTCCGCAACCAAATACTTAGGTGGACATAGCGACGTGATTCAAGGTTGTTTGGTGATGAATGATAAAGCATTGAGAGACCGAATATATTTTATTCAAAAATCTAGCGGTGCCATACCTGGACCTCAAGATTGTTTCTTGGTACTCAGGGGGTTAAAAACGTTGCATGTAAGGATGGAAAGACATTGTGAAAACGGAGCAGCCGTAGCCCATTTTTTACGCAACCATCCTGCCGTAGTAAAAGTGTGGTGGTGTGGTTTTGAAGATCATCCGGGCTATGCAGTGGCTCGTAAACAAATGAAGGATTTTGGGGGTATGCTGAGCTTTGAACTAAAGGACAACAGTCATTCCAACACCATGCGTGTTTTAGCTGCTACCAAAGTTTTTGCTTTAGCAGAAAGTTTAGGCGGTGTAGAATCATTAATCAATCATCCCGCCACCATGACCCATGCGTCCATTCCTAGAGAAGAGCGTATAAAAAATGGCTTATCTGATTCCTTAATTCGCCTAAGTGTAGGTATTGAGAGTATAGAGGATTTATTGGCTGATTTGGATGAAGCAATTACAGGGGTTAGCAATTAGTGGTTAACAAATGGTGTTGCCCCTAATGCACGAATAGTGACAACAATCTACCGAATGCGACTAAGAAAAAAAATAGTCGCATTCGCTCTAATAACACGAACTTTTAAACGACTATTTTACATTATTTCGTCAAAAAGCGTTTCAACCTTAGCCGCCTCCCAGCCAATCATTGCAGTCTTTCGGGTAAGTCCCCACATGTACCCTCCTAATGCACCTGATGATTGAATAACCCTATGGCAAGGAATGAGAAAAGCAATTGGGTTATCTCCAATAGCTGTACCCACCGCCCTTGATGCTTTTGGATGTTGTATTTGTTTTGCAATGTTGCCATAGCTTTCTAGTTTCCCTAGTGGAATCTTGAGTAGTGCCTCCCACACTTTCAACTGAAAAGGAGTGCCTTTTAAATGTAGTTTCAAATGGGGTAAGGCATGATTGCCTGATTGAAAAAACGACAATGCAGCATCTTGTAAGGGATGTGCCGATTCTATTAAAGTAGCTTTTGGGAACTGTTGTTCCAAGTAGGCAATACCATCGGTGGGTAGATGAACAAAGCTGAGGTGACAAACACCAATGGAAGTATTGGCCACTAATACCCATCCAAAAATGGTCTCGGCAAAACGGTAATGGATAATTAAGTCCTTGCCTTCCTGTTTATAGGTAGCTGGAGTCATGCCTTCAATTTGCATAAACAAATCGTGCAAGCGACTCGTACTAGACAATCCTGTTTCCTCCGCCACATCAAAAAGCGTGGCGTTTCGTTGTTGCAATAATTGTTTGGCATACTGCACACTGGTGTATTGCAGGAATTTCTTAGGGGTAGTACCTGCCCAATCAGTAAACATCCTATGAAAGTGAAAACTACTCAAATGCACTTGCTGCGCTAATTCATCCAAATTTGGCTGCTCCTTAAAATGGGTTTGCATATAGGTAATGGCCGTGGCAATTCGTTGGTAATCTAGTGGTGGCATGTCATCTTGCATCATCATTCATCTCTTTAAGAAGCAAAACTATAGGTGCTGTGTTGTTGGCACAATCCGTTTCTTGCTGTTTTTTATTCAATCCCAAAAGTTTTGAAGACAATTTTCTATTTTCTGCATCCTTATCTAGTAGGGATGCGCCTGAAACAAATACACTAAAACAAAAAAGAGGCAAACTTTTCCTGTTCGATAGATTGAACTTATCAACTACCAAAGGAAAGATTGCCTCCTTCCAACAAAAATTAAAGAAATAGTAGCATGACCCCTAATGCCTATCTAGTGCCCCCTACCACTACTCACATCGTTATTGCTAATGCCCCTTTCGTTCTTTTTTATGCTACCACTAAACTTCCCGAATTTGTAACGGAAGCTAATACCCAGCCTGCGACCAATATTTTGATAGGTGCTGCGTTGGTTAAAAGTGGCAGAAGAACTATACGAATCCATGTCGCGGAATTGAAAAAATGGATCACTTACATTAATAGAAATGTTCGCCTTTTTCTGCATGAAGTCTTTAGATCCCGTAAATGAAGTGTAGAAATACTCATTGTCTTTTCCTTGTAACAACACATACCTACTGTCGTACCCAATGTCTGTGGAAAAATGAAATCCGTTGTCAAAATTGTAGCTGCCAGTTACAAAACAATGTCCTTGAAAACCCTTACTGTCATAAAAATTACCTAAGTAAACACCCGTTAGCCACACATGCAGCAACTGTGCATTCACATCCAGGCTTAGTTTTTTGGTAATGGGGTAGTTGGTGTTCAGTGTCAAGCCCAGCCCACGGTTCTTTCCTGCATTTTGATACGTGTTTACGGTTATAGTGTCTGAGCTAATGGCAGCTACATACTCTACCGTATTATTGGCAAAGGAATAAGCTAAACCCACATTGATGGACCCTTTTTTAAAATTGCTATAATTGAGTTCAAATGAATTATTGGTTACTGGTTTTAAATCGGGGTTACCATAAGAAATATACTGGGGATTGGTCTTGTCCACAAATGGATTTAGTTGCCAAATGCCTGGACGTTCTATGCGTTGCGAGAAACCAAAGTTGAGGCTATGGCTTCCTTTAAACTTCTTAAGTACAGAGAAAGAGGGTACTAAGTTGTTGTAGTTGCTGGTTACCGGCGTACTGCCAAAGGAGGAAAATCTAGCGTCGATGGTAGTTATTTCTAAACGCAGACCCGATTTTACCACCCAATCTTTCTGTTTCCATTCATAGGAATTGTAGGCACTGTATATGTTTTGTAGGTAATCAAAATTGTTGGTTTGGGCTGCTACTGTTTCAAACTTTTTACTACTTCCGTCATACTGCTCAAAGCTAAAATCACTAAAGTTGTTGCGGAAAATGCCTTTTATGCCCGCTTCGATGGTTAGTTTTTTATGCGGATGTACATAATCTATCTGTGCGGTGTGTTCTTTGTTTCCCGAATGATTGAATTGGTTAAAATCTGGCACTGCATAATTGAAGCGTTGTCCATACCTAGTATTGCCATCTTGTTCGTTAGATTGATTGCTGTATTTGTATGAAGTGGTCAATAATCGATCTTTATCTGCCTTAAATCCACGTTGGTAATTGACGGCTAAATCTGTACCATTATACTCAGATTTGTTCACCATGCCCAAGTCAAATTGCTGTAAAACTGTAGTGGCATTTTTCAACATAGATGCCTGATTACGATTTTGCGAATTATTGCCATTGTAGCTTTCTATAGAACCAGTAATTAGGTTAAGCGAGTCTATTTCATAACTTATCTCCCCATTGCCATATAGGTTGTTATTGTCTTGTCTGTTGCTGCTAGCCTGTTGTAGTTTTGTCTCAATCGGGCTAAAGGTTTCGTTTGTAAAGGTATTTTGGGTAGTAATGGGGTACAACCATTTGTTATAACCCACATAGCCATTCAACCCAAACTTACCTTGCTTTAACGTGCCATTAATATTTATGCCAGAACCATAAGCCGTATTATATCGGGTACTCACGTTTCCGTTATATCCTTCGCCAATTTTCGATTTGGTAATGATGTTGATAATCCCTGCCAAGCCTTCTGCATCATATTTTGCTGGTGGAGTGGTAATTACTTCTATGCGTTCAATATTGCTAGCGGGCATCGACTTAAACACGTCCGATGGATTCTTGGCCACCATTGCCGATGGTTTGCCATTGATGAGAATTTTAAAATTGCCACTCCCTTTTAAACGAATATTGTCTGAACCATCTACCGAAACCATCGGCACTTTGCGCAACATTTCTAACACATTATTGGCCACATTTTCTGGATCAGACTGTACGTTGTAGCTGATTCGGTCCACCTCTTGTTTAATTATTGGTTTAGCAACGGTGCTGCTAACCACCACCTCTTCTAGCCCTTTGGCTACCATGCCCAGCATTACCGAGCCTATGTCTATAGTGGGTGTGGAGGTGTTTGGAAAGGAGAGGAGTGGCAAGTTTTTAACCCCATAGCCTACAGCCGAAACCGCTAGTTCATACGGTTTCATCGGTATGCCTTTTAGTTCAAAGCTGCCGTCTTCTTTTGTGAGTGTTTTTTTAATCACATTTTTTCCACCTTCTTCCAGTAGCGAAACGGTGGCCAAGGCTAGCGGTGTTTTTTTAATTGAATCCAACACGATTCCCTTGATTATGCCATTACCCGCTTGGGCAAATAGATGCTGCGGTGCAATGAGTAAAAAGATGCTGCAAATCCAAAGATGTTTTTTGACTAGAGATAGAATTTTAACCATCGATTATTTTGTTTGTGTGTGTGAAGAATGCGCCAAACTTATTGGCTTGCTTGTTATAGTGATTATTAATATTGTCGTAGTGTATATTATTTATGATAAACGGTAGTCAAACCGCCTTCAACTGTTAATGGTCAGTATTTGTTGGATACAATGCGATGCTCACTATTGTCTGTTTATTCCACAAGCGAATAATGGACATAGAAGGGGCGGAAGCAGGCCGCACCTACGACCTGTTAATTTCAACGTAGCATTATTCTAATCACTACTATCTAACCATTTCGCCCACAATCCTAGCGCTTTGTAAACACAAAGGAATACCGCCCCCTGGATGCACGCTTCCCCCTACAAAATATAGATTGGCGATGTCTTTATTAAAATTAGGATGCCGAAGGAAAGCCGCCATCTTGCTGTTAGAACTGGTGCCATATAACGATCCCATAAAGCTGGCTGTTCTCGCCTCAATGGTCACAGGAGTAAGCACTTCCTCCACTGCTATTAATGGAGCAATATCTGTTTTCAACAATCGGTTTAGTTTTTGGATAATCGCTTGTTTGTACTGTTTGCGGTACGCTTCCCAGTCTTGCCCCACATTGGCAGGGGCATTCACCATCACAAACCAATTTTCTTTTCCCTCTGGTGCTTGCACCCCCGGTTCGCATTTGCTGGTGATGTTGATATAAACTGTGGGGTCGCTGTACCGGGTTTTGGTCTCGAATAAGGCATTAAATTCTGCACGATAATCTTCCGCAAAAAATATATTGTGCAAGTCAAGCTGGGGAAAACGAGCATTCATGCCCCAATAGAAAATAAATGCGCTGCTGCTGCGTTCTTGTCTAAGTATTTGTTTGGCCCCTTGCTCGTCATTGAGCAAATGTTTGTAGGTAAAATACACATCCATATTACTCACCACCATATCAGAAAAATGATTCTCCCCATTTGCCCTAACCCCCACTGCTTTGTTGTTCACTTGGATAATCCCTTCCACCTTGGTATTCAATTGAAATTGTACCCCTTTTTTTATCGCCAACTGTTGCAGGGCATTCGTTATGGAAATCATTCCCCCCTTGGGATAATAGGTGCCAATGTTATGATCCAGATGCGGAATCAAGCTAAGCATACCCGGGGCAGCATAAGGGTTGCTACCATTAAAAGTGGCATACCTGTTAAAGAGTTGAACCGTATGTGGATGCTTAAAACTCGCTTTGTTTACCTCGTGCAAGGTTTGGAAAAGAAGTTTGCCCTGCACGGTGGCCAATGCTTTTTTAATAGGGGCATTAAAAAGCGTAGCGGTTTTGTGCAACGAATAATTCAAGAAAATGCGGCCAATGTTTTCATACACCTTGGCGGATGCCTGCAAATAGGCTTTGATGGCTTCGGGTGATTCTCCCACCTGTGTTTCCATCTCTTTGGCAAAAGCATTGGCCTCGGTAAATGCCCGCACGGTGGTGCCATCCTCCCAAAAATAGGTACAAGCTGTTGGGTGTTGCTGATAACAAAAATAAGCTTCCATCGGGTCCCCAGCCAATGCAAACAACTCCGTTATCAATTCTGGTTGGGTAAACAAGCTTGGCCCAGCATCGAACCGAAACCCTTCCTTTTCAAAATGCGACAGCTTACCCCCTGGGTAACCATTGCTTTCATACACAGTTACTGCATACCCTTTGACTGCTAGCCGAATTGCCGCCGCCATACCCGCCACGCCTGAACCGATGATGATTGCCGTTGAAGATTGATGCATAAATAAATAGTATAAATAGGCATTACACCATAAACCGAAAACACGGATTACTGCACCATTGTTGCCTCCAATGCCCAATGATGTAAAAGCTAGGGTGGGGAATCGGCGTTTTTACTAATGGTATTAGTTGGGATTTCAGGTGGGTGTTCAGACCTGACAGGTTTTTAAAACCTGTCAGGTCTAACAATCGGAATATTCAAAGGCTATATTCAAAAACCTGTCAGGTTTAACTCAAAATTTCCAATAACCACCTATAACCCAAAACCTACTACTTATTACTTATTGGCCAATTGTCCGCAAGCAGCATCAATATCTTTACCACGGCTTCTGCGCAAGCGAGCATTTACCCGGTTTTTGCTTAGATATTCCATAAATCCTTCCACCACATTTTCGTCTGGCTTATAAAATTTAAAGGCATCGATGGTGTTGTATTCAATGATGTTTACCAAATCTGCAGGCACTTGGCGATAAATCTTCACCAAATCTTCGGCATCTTTTAGCGAATCATTAAAACCCTTCAAAAGAATATATTCAAACGTAATTTCATTGCCCGTTTGTTTATAGAAATAATTCAAAGCCTCAACCAAAGCAGCAATGTTGTTACTCTCATTAATGGGCATTATTTCATTGCGCTTCTTGTCTGTACCTGCATGGAGAGAAAGCGCTAGTTTAAAACGCACTTTGTCGTCACCCAAATGTTTAATTTGTTTGGCCACTCCCGCAGTAGAAACGGTAATGCGTCTAGGGCTCATAAACAATCCATCCTCTGCACTAATCCGCTCTATAGCCTTCAACACATTGGTATAGTTGAGCAAAGGTTCGCCCATGCCCATAAACACAATATTGGTAAGCTTTTGCTGAAAAGCCGCCTCACTTTGTTGATTAATCAGCACCACTTGGTCATAAATTTCATCGTATGACAAGTTGCGTTTACGTTCCATATAGCCAGTAGCGCAGAATTTACAGCTCAAGCTACACCCAATTTGCGAAGACACACAGGCCGTTTTCCGCTCCTCAGTAGGAATCAACACCCCCTCAATAAAATGATGGTCAAAGGTTTTAAATCGACTCTTCACCGTGCCATCCTCGCTATGCTGCGCTGTATCCACCACCAAAGCAGGAAGTGTAAAATGTTCGCTCAAGTTCTTCCGCAAATCCTTGCTCAGGTTGGTCATATCGTCAAAGCGGTGCGCATGTTTTTGCCACAACCATTCATGCACTTGTTTTACCCTAAATTTTTTTTCCCCTATAGCAACCAAATATTTCTCCAACTCCTGGAAAGATAAGTGACGAATATTTTGTAAATCAGCCATGCAGCGAAAGTAACCCAACGCCTTGAATAGCCCCTATGTTTATTTGAAGCTACAACTGTACCACTCAATCGGCACTGTGGGTCCAACCGACCTCCGCATTAATATACTGTTTTGTCTGGTAAGGCAAGAGTGAACCTCACCCCAACCCCTTCCGATGGAGAGGGAACTGGAATGTATGACTGGAATTATTGGCTGGTAGGTGTTTGGTGATATTGCTTTTATTGTTTTTTTACTTGCTTTAGTTGCTGTAGATATTGTTTATTTTATGACGATGGCTTGACGGGTTAGCTTGTGAAAAGGAAGTTTCTATAAATATCCATTGGAGAGGGGGAAAAATTTTTTTCAAAATTTTTTGGAAAATATGTTTGGTTTTAAGAAATCTACTATTTTGCAATCGTAAATAAATTCGTTATCAGGATAAAGTAGTTTGAATAATTTGGTTTGGTAGTCATTATCAAGTTTTGTTGTTTGGATGCAGTATTACCTGCATGAGAATTTTGCTTTTTTGCGAGTCTTCTTTGTGAAAAAGCCGGGTTTTAGAAAATGGATGCAGCTAGGGGATTTTAAAATGGATGTATTCGGTACAAGTGATCATTTATTTTGAGCTTTTGGTTGACACATTTTTGATTAAGCATTGGCTTTGAGGATTACAGTAACAACAAATTTTACTGGGTAGCTGGATTAGCAAACCGATAAATTTTAATTGCTTTTACAAACAATTTTAATTTAACAGTTATGGCAAAAGTAGTATGGAGTTCAAACTTGCTAGCATTG
>JAIXOJ010000161.1 GCA_027486835.1 Chitinophagaceae bacterium | reverse complement strand
GGGGAGCTTTTGCCAACTGGCAAAACGTCCATGCACACTGCGGGGAGCTTTTGCCAACTGGCAAAACGTCCATGCACACTGCGGGGAGCTTTTGCCAACTGGCAAAACGTCCATGCACACTGCAGGGAGCTTTTCCCAACTGGGAAAACGTCGCTGCATACTGCGGGGAGCTTTTCCTAACTGGGAAAACGTCGCTGCATACTGCGGGGAGCTTTTCCCAACTGGGAAAACGTCGCTGCAAACTGCGGGGAGCTTTTCCCAACTGGGAAAAGCTTTTTGCATATTGTGGTGCGATTATTTTAACTACCTAATAAGGCCACCAAAATTTGGAAAAGAAAACTGCGAATGCTAACAATACCGATAGTGGGGGTATTTCTGCATCGGTGTTCAACATGTAATTGTGAAAATCCGAAAGCCTCATTATTACCCACCATGTAAAATAGGTAAAAGCTGTTTCTTTTCAACATAAAGTATATTTATTTCCACAAAATTTTCACTTTAGGTAGGTAGCCTAGCAATTAACTTATTTTTGTTGGGAACTATAGAAATTATTAATCAATAGCATGAGTGTACCAAAGGGAAAATTAATTGCAATCGGTGGGGCGGAAGACAAAGGATCGGAATTGGAAAAAGGAGAAGTGTCCATTCAAACACTCAACATGAGTAATTTGAAATTCTGTGAATTGGGCATCTTGAGGCGGATTGTGGAAGAAGCTGGTGGGGTTAATGCCAGGATTGAAGTAGTTACTACTGCTTCTACAATACCTTACGAAGTGGGGGAAAATTACTTAGATGCTTTTGGTAAAATTGGTTGTACCAATGTGGGATTGCTCCACATAAGAACCCGCGAAGATGCCCTGAGGCCAGACTATTTGCAACGCATAACCGATTGCGACGGGGTGATGTTTAGCGGAGGTAACCAATATCGATTAACCACCGTTTTTGGAGGCACTGCTTTTTTAAAAACCATTACTCAACGATACTTACACGAAAAATTCATTATTGCTGGTACGAGTGCAGGCGCAATGGCCATGAGCAATACCATGATTTATGAAGGAAATGCTAGCTTGGCTCACCTAAAAGGCCAAGTGAAAATAACCACTGGGCTTAGTTTTATGAACAGTGTAATTTTTGACAGTCATTTTGAAAAAAGGGGTCGTTTTGCTCGTCTAGCACAAGCTGTTGCGGCCAATCCTTCCTGCATTGGTATTGGCTTGGGGGAGGATACTGGAATGATTATTACCAACGGTAACCACATGGAAGCTATTGGTAGCGGCTTGGTAATGATTATTGATGGACACGATGTTAATTTTACCAATATAGCAGACATTCCCGAAGGAAACCCCATAAGCGTAGAAAACCTTAAAGTGCATTTCTGCACCCACGGCAATGGCTTTTTGGTGGAAGAAAGACGGTTTGTAGAGCATGGTTCTAGTGGCCCGATTACCGAAGCCACCATCAACAGTCAAGCGTTCGCATAAAGTGTAGGGGTAGGCTGCTACCTACATTGGTTTTCAATTTATTTTGCTTTGATATTCGACATTATGGTTTTGGAACAGTTAGATTTATTTGGCAATCCCGTATATATTACCTCGAGCGGCAAGGTATTGTCTGCTCCCCCTACTCCCGAAATGGAACTGGCGGAAGTGGGAGATGAAACCAATGCGGTCGTTACCAAAAAAGGACTTTCCTCTGAGCGGTCTAAAAACAAAAAAGCGGTGCATACAATGGAAAAAAATCTCGAAAATGAAAGTCGTGTAATGACTAAGGAGACAAATAACGATGTACAGTTGCAGGAAATGCCACTTGACAACCAAGTGGTGTATAGTGATAACCAAATTAGGGTTAGAATAAAGTTGAAACCTGCGCCTACAGTAGTATCTGATTCTATGCCAGAAGAACCCATAAAAATCGAACATTCCGAGATCGAAGAACAAAAACAAATAACGGAATTGCCCCCAGCAATAGAGGCAATTCAACAAGATGCACAACCAAAAGCTGTAGTTGTGTCGCCGTTTGATACGATAGCATCGACCCTAACGGTTCCAAAAGCTCCCTTATTGACGAATCCTTTTTCCAGTATTTATGAAACTGCTGAATTGATATCTTCTGATATTACCTCAAATCCGATGGATTCAATTCCGTCTTTGGAAACGGAATTGCAGAACAATCCAATAGTAGCGGAAGAACTTGCCACTGAAATGGAGGCTACAGCAATAGAAGATTCAGTAATAGTTGAAGCAACAGCGGTGCCTGAAACGGCAATAACGCCAACAAATACCCCAGAAAATATAATAGCAGAAACTCCTGCGCGAAGTCTGGTGGAAGTAAAAGATGTTGAAATTGCATCAGAAGTTTCGCCTTCTGAAAAAGAGATTGTTGCAACAATTGGTCATCAAATAGCTGCTGATGAGGAAACATTGGTTCCAGAAATGGAATTAGCGCCATTACCAATTGTAGAAAATAATGTTGAAGAGGTTACAGTATCGAATTTAGATGCACAAGAGAAAGCAACTGATTTGGAAACAATACTAACAGATGAAAAGATTGTTGGAGAAATAGTTACGCCTAATGCAATTGAAACAACCGTAGCGCATGAATTATTAACAGAATCCGCTCCTGTAGAAGAAAATTTACCCGTAGAATCAGAAGAATTAGTTGAAGCCCATGAGCCTGCGCTTGATTTGCAAAGCATTTCTTTAGCCCATACAATCGTTTCAGAAATTGGTAACCCTGAGGTTGTGAAAGAACTGATAGAAGAAGCGTTTCCAAAAGAGGAGCAGATAGTAGGAGTAGCGGCGATTGCTGCCCCAGACATTGATTTATCAGCAACCATTACAGCGCTTTCAGACATTGAATTACCCACAACCACCGAGACTGAATCAAAAACAGAACCCTCAGAAATTAAATCTGATTTAGAAACGAATGGAACAGAGCCATTAATGGTCGAAAACACCATAGAAGCTGACTCATTTTCACAAGAAGTTGCTCTAACTAATTGGCAAAATGAGGAAAACAATCAGGCAACAGAAGCATTAAATTACCCAGAAATAATAGAGGCTACACCTTTATCTATTCACGCAGAACAACCAAATACTAAAGAAAATGTGGTTATGGAAAGTTCATCGCCCAGTAATTTAACCGCTGAAATATTGTCGTCCTCCATTCATGTTGCCCTGCCAACCATTTCAAACAACCTCAATACTAGGAATGAACAACCAATATCTGATTCGGAACACATAGTACAAGCATTTATACCAGATATTGCACCAGATGCCGTGATGGCAGATAAATTTCCTATCAATGAACATGAATTGGCGGCACAAACTATTCCTAAGCGGGGAAGAAGAAGCTATAAAGCGGTAGAAATTTCTAGTGATTTAGTGAATATTCCTGATGATGAAACCTTGCAGAAGAAATTATATTACGGCATAGGTGAAGTGGCCGAATGGTTTGGGGTGAACACCTCCCAAATTCGTTTCTGGGAAAATGAATTTGATGTGCTGCAACCCCGAAAAACCAAGAAAGGCGATCGTTTATTTAGGGTGGAAGATATTAAGAATCTGCAATTGATTCACCACTTACTACGCAACAGAAAATTTAGTCTAGAGGGGGCTAAAGATTATCTAAAGGCCAATAAACAACATGCAGATTTGCATTTTGAATTGACCCAATCCCTCACCAAGTTTCGTTCTTTTTTATTAGAGTTAAAAGCTAGTTTAGGTGTATGAAAATGATAAAACAATTGACAATCATGGTAGTTTTTGGCAGTATGATTGCCGCATGTAGCCATAGTAAAATATCCACTGCTGTGAAATATGAAGTGCTAGAAGATAAGGGTCATAAAATGCTAAAAGGGGTTATTACTCGTTCGATGCTGGAAAACGACACTGCATTTGCTTGGTTTAAAGAAAATAGTAAGTACGGAACACCTACTCCCCTTTCTGTACAACAATTTACGGCACAGAAAAGCAAGTTTGATTTGTTGGTATTTGGTGGTACTTGGTGCGGCGATACCCAGAATCTACTCCCTTTATTCTATAAATTATTAGATCAAAGTGGCTATCCTAGCAATAAAGTAAAACTCGTAGCGGTGGATAGACAAAAGCAATCGCTCAATAATTTGCACATTACCTATGCAATAACAAATGTGCCCACCTTTATCGTGATGGTTAAAGGAAAAGAGATAGGACGAGTAGTTGAATACGGTAAAACTGGGGATATCACAAAAGAATTGGGCGAAATTGTGGCTGGGATTGGTCAATAAATTGTGGTTTGGTTATCAAGTAACGGGATTAAAATGTGATTGAATTTAGACAACCTTACAATTTATTGCTAGAGTAATAGCAGAACATATAGCTGTGCAAAAATTCCCATAAAAGGCATACAAATCAACAATATCTTGCTTTTCTAGTGATGGAAATGTTAGACCTAGAAGATTTACGGGATTTAAATTTTTGGAATAGAAAGAAAAGCAAGTAACGAAAAAGAGGCATCCAGATAAATTACTGAATGCCTCTTTTTTTATTCAATTTAACTACTAATAATCAATAACCTGTTCCTCAATCAATTGTGGTATTGACCTCCATTCGTATTGTTGATTACGCAGTTGAGGTTCAAAACCACCTTCCTTAATTGCATCTTGTATGGTTTTATAAGTAAAGCGATGGGGTGCACCTGCTGCGCTAACTACATTTTCTTCTAGCATAATACTGCCAAAATCATTAGCGCCAGCATGTAAACAAATCTGAGCAGTTTGTTTTCCTACAGTTAGCCAACTAGCTTGTATGTTTTTTACATTGGGTAGCATGATTCTACTCATAGCAATCATGCGGATATATTCATCGGGGGTGGTTAAATTTTGTACGCCTCTTATTTTGGTAAGAAGCGTGTCCACATCTTGGAAAGTCCAAGGTATGAAAGCCAAAAATCCTTTTGCATCGGCTGGTTTTTTTGCCTGAATTTCCCGAATACGTACTAAATGAATAAACCGTTCTTCAATGGTTTCTACATGTCCAAACATCATGGTAGCACTTGTAGTTATATTTAACTGATGTGCTTGACGCATGATTTCAAGCCATTCGTCTGCACCACATTTTCCTTTACTAATTAAACGACGTACCCTATCCACCAATATTTCTGCTCCTGCACCTGGCAAAGAATCCATGCCCGCTTCTTGCAACGCTTTTAGTACTTCGTAATGGGTACTTTTTTCGAGTTTGGTGATGTGTGCAATTTCAGGAGGTCCTAGGGTATGTAGTTTAATATCGGGAAACTCAGATTTAATGGCTCTGAAGGTATCTACATAAAATTGCAGTCCTAATCCTGGGTGATGGCCTCCTTGCAAGAGTAACTGATCGCCCCCCCACTTGATGGTTTCTGCTATTTTTTTTCGGTAGGTGTCCATATCGGTGATATATGCCTCGGCGTGTCCAGGAATGCGGTAGAAGTTGCAGAATTTACAATTTGCAATACATACATTAGTGGTATTTACATTCCTGTCGATCTGCCAAGTAACTTTTCCGTGAGGCACTTGCTTTTTGCGCAACTCATCTGCCACGAACATTAATTCTGTCAAGGGTGCGTGTTCAAATAAATACATCCCTTCAGCAATGCTCAGAAATTCAAAGGCCAATGCTTTTTTATACAATTCGGCTAAATCCATACTGTCGATAATTTTCAAAACTCAACAAAGTTAGGTAGGTAAAGTTTCCATGATTTTAATTAAAGCGGAAACTGCCACCACTAAAAATAGTGTATAGAGTATATTAATTAAAATATCATTGATAATTATGCCTCAATTTATTCCCTTTAAAAAGCCATTATTCATTAAAATTGTTTTTCTTGAACAAACGTTGCCAAAGAAAGCTATAGAAATAAGCAAGCAAAAGTTATTATTGGATAGTGCTTTGCCTTACTTTTGTCCGGCATCGAAAAAAAGGGTGTTAGGTTTGCTATGTCAGTATTAGTGAATAAAAATTCAAAAGTTATTGTTCAGGGTTTTACCGGAACGGAGGGATCATTCCATGCGTCTCAAATGATTGAGTATGGAACCAACGTAGTTGGGGGTGTAACACCTAATAAAGGCGGCACCTTACATTTAGATAGGCCAGTTTTTAATACAGTAGCTGATGCTGTAAAAACAACGGGTGCTGATGTGAGTATCATATTTGTACCGCCAGCATTTGCTGCGGATGCAATAATGGAAGCAACTGAAGCTGGAATTGGTCTAGTAGTTTGTATTACAGAAGGCATTCCAGTTCAGGACATGGTTAAAGTAAAGAACTACTTGTTAGGCAAACCCACCAGATTGATTGGCCCTAACTGCCCTGGAGTTATTACTGCGGAAGAAGCTAAAGTAGGTATCATGCCAGGGTTTGTATTTAAGAAAGGAAGGGTTGGTATTGTATCTAAATCTGGTACTTTAACTTACGAAGCTGCAGACCAAACTGTTAAAGCTGGGTTAGGCATCAGTACAGCCATTGGAATTGGAGGAGACCCCATTATTGGTACACCAACAGTAGAAGCGGTTAAATTATTAATGAACGATCCTGAAACGGATGGTATCATTATGATTGGTGAAATTGGCGGAAGCATGGAAGCTGATGCAGCCTATTGGATAAAAGATAACGCTACAAAACCAGTTGTAGGATTTATTGCTGGCCAAACTGCCCCTCCTGGAAGAAGAATGGGACATGCAGGTGCGATCATTGGCGGAGCAGATGATACTGCTGAAGCCAAAATGAAAATTATGGCAGAATGTGGTATTCACGTTGTAGCCAGCCCTGCTGATATTGGAAAAACAATTGCGCAAGTTCTACTTAAATAATTGCGTATTACTAAAATAAAAAAGCCAGTTCAATCATTTATTGAACTGGCTTTTTTATTTTCTGACAATTTCTCCTTAAGCAGAAAGTCTTTATTCTAAACCTACGCTTTAATTATTACAAGATTCTAGCATTTTTTCAGCTTCCTCTTTTCCCCAATTTGGATGGAATTGAGTAGCAGGTTTATAGGTTTTAAACAACTCCACAGATTTTTCGAAAATTGGTTTTGCCAATGCTTTGCCACCTCCAAAAGCTTCGGGTGTATTAAATACAGTCATTCCCTCCAAGTAATAAATTCTTGGGTTGGTAGCATCTACTTTTTTTGCATCTGCCAAAGCAGCTTTTGCAATTGGGCCGTAAGTCTGCCAACGACTCATAGGATCAACCATCATTTGAAGAATAGCAACCTGTTGTACTAAACAATACAAATCGGCACTTTTTTCAATTACTTGACCTTTTGTGATAAGTTCTTTACACTTTTCAGCCACTTTGTCTTTGTCCGTTTTTTGATCCATCCATGCACCTTTGTATAAAGACAATGCAGCATAGTAATAAGGAAGCCATTGAGTTTTTTCAGCATCGCCAACTCGCTCAAAAAAAGAGGATAATTCTGTTACCTCTGCCGAGGATTTGGCAGCTTTCATCTGCTCTAGACCTTTAGCCATAGCCCCTTCAAATTTACTTTGTGCCGATACAATAGACTGGCTTACAATCAAGATACTAACTGCAAGAATAAACTTCTTCATAAATTCATGTATGTTTATAGTGAAAAAAAAAGAAAGATTACGAATTGATAATTTGGATAAACTCTGCTGCATTCAACGATGCACCACCAACAAGACCGCCATCCACATCAGGTTGTGAAAACAATTCTTTTGCATTATTGGCTTTTACGCTACCGCCGTATAATATAGAAACTTCATTAGCCACTTGCTCACCATATTGTGTTGCAATTTCTGCTCGAATAAATTGGTGAATTTCTTGCGCCTGCTCACTTGAAGCCGTTTTGCCCGTACCAATAGCCCAGATGGGTTCATAAGCGATAACTATTTTAGAAAATTCTGCTGGAGTTAAATGGAACAGGCTTTCCTTCAATTGCTGTGCTACAAATTGATTTTGCGTGTTTGCCTCACGAATTTCGAGTGGTTCGCCACAGCAAAAAATTGGACAAATGCCAAAAGCCAATGCAATGTTTACCTTTTCTGCTAAAAAAGCATTACTTTCTTGGAAATATTCCCTTCTCTCGGAATGACCGAGCACCAAATATTGAATACCAAGCGATTGCAAAATTTCTACAGAAATTTCCCCAGTGTATGCACCAGACTTTTTGCTGTAAGCATTTTGAGCCGCTGCAAATAAATAAGGATTACCACTTAGCTTTTCTTTTGCTAACATTAAAAAGGGCGCAGGCACCGCAAAAACTGCTATCCTGTTTTCGTCTACTAATAAGGCTGCGGCGGCAAAAGCATCTAAAAGTTGGTTTGCCTGTTCTAAAGTGCCATTCATTTTCCAGTTGGCTGATACAATTTGTTTACGCATGATATTTTTGTATTTATAGTAAAGAATTAATAAAGTAAAATTATGCAACAGACAACTAGTGTAAGTTGAATGTAGCTATTGATTTAAACCCACTTATTATTGCTGATCTCTATTTAAACCAATAAATAGTAGAAATTTATTGCTAAACCATTGAAGACGGTATAGAAATCAATCCAATGGAATTCAATCATTTCTGCAATGATAAACTACAACTTGTTGGCCTGACTAAAAAGTATGTGTAAAACCTCGGTTTCCTCCTGAGATACGTTTCGGTGCTTCATTTTTTTCCAATTTGCTACATCTACTAAAGCTTTTTGAAAATCATACCTTTCTGTGAATCCCCAGCTAAAATCATTTACTACTTTGGGCAATAAACCACTCCCAAAAACGTTGCAACATACGCCAATATAAGACCCAGTATTGATGCTACTATTGATAGCGACTCTGCTATAATCACCCATAAACAAACCACACTTTAATCCGGCATTTACAAACGAAGCAAGGCCTTCATTCCACAGAAGTACGTCTCCGCCAGTATTTTTTACATTGCTGTTGCTAGTCCCTGCGCCAAAATTGCACCATTCGCCGATATAGCTATCCCCTAAATAACCATCATGTGCTTTGTTGCTAAATCCTTGCATGATTACATTTTTAATCTCACCACCCCCTACACAATTTGGCCCAAATGATGATGCTCCATAGATTTTACTTCCCATCTTCAGCAATGAATTAGCCCCTAAGCCGAAAGGTCCTCGAATTAGGCAGCCCTCCATAATTGTTGACCCTTTCTCAATGTAAATAGGGCCTGCTGTAGCGTTGAGTGTACATAGCTCCATCGTCACCCCTTCTTCAAGAAAAATATTTTCCGGACCTAGTACTTGATTAGAAAACGAAATAGTATGTGATTTACGCTGGAAGGTTAATAATTCAAAATCGGCTTTAAAAAATTGTTCATTCCATTGTATCAGTTGGTGCGGGTACTGAAATCGACGGGTTGCAATAGAAATACGCTCATAATTGACAAAAAATTCTAAGTCTTTTGATACGTCAAAATCGCCTGGAGGCAATGTTGTTTTTAACGCTACCAATCCAAATTCATCCACCAGCATTTGTTGTTCATTCAGATTTGCCAGAGCATCTAATAGTTCATCACAAAACACTATACTGGCATCAAGCCAAATTTGGGGTTCAAGCGGAATCGCTTGATATAGAGGTTGTAGATAGGGTTGCGTACTTACATAAACCTGCTGATTGGTAGCCAATTCCCAACGCTTCTGCGTAGTCAAAAGACCGGTACGGAGGGATGCCATAGCTCTAGTAGCTACTAGAGGCAAGAAGTTATTTCTATTTTTACCATCAAACAATACAATACTCATAAATCGTGTGCTTAAAAATGGATGTGAAAAATAAAGGCTTTAAAATTGGATGTTTAAACCTTAGCACCACCATTAAATTAAAAGAATAAAAACAGTAATGTTGGAGTTTCGATAATTAAATCATATCAGATTAGCCAAGAAAATTGCGTGGCCGATTAGCTTAAAGCGATTATCCCAAAAATCCATGTCAGTTATCAAATCTGCTCGATTTACATTTTCCCAAACAATGGGACTTGGATATTTGGTATCTATTTTTTCCAAGTGCTCCAGAGCTACCAAGCCGAATGCATGGATACATGCCATTCTTCGAATCGTTTTCAATTGAAACTTTTTAGGTCCATTACAGCCATAAATAGCTTGGTTCAGTTTTCTACATTCCTCTATAAACAATGCTTTGGCAGCCGAGATAGATTTGAATTTTCTAATGTAAGTAAATCCACCATCGTGAATATCTTTAAAGGCGTCAAAAGCATCATTTACCAATTGACCAACAAAACCACTTTGATAAATAAACGTCAATTCGGCATCAGACCAATCTTCATCCATAATACTAGCCCAAAGCAAAGAACTGTTTCCACATTTCTCAGTGGAAATTTGTAACACTTCCGCGAGACTTATGGTGTTGTCCAATTGTTTGGCCGAAACAAGTTGCCAATCGATGGCTAGTTTCAAACTTTGCTTGTATAACTCCGTGGGTTGAAAAATTGCTTGAAATGCATCGTCCATCGCCATGAAAACATTCATTTTGGGGGTACGTTCATTATTAGGCAATTTCTTCTCAAAAATGGCAACCAACTTATCTTCTGTCCATTTTTCTTCGTCAATAAAGTCGTCATAGAGGGTTGCCCAGACACTCACAAACCCCAATCTCTTGGTTTCGATGCTGGATAGTTTCCTATTCTTTATGGTTAAATAGTTTTCGCAGTTAACAACATGATTAAAAAGTGGATAGTAAAATTTAATTTTAAACGCCTCTTTCTTGGAAGGTTGATAATTGAATTTGCTACAAACATCATTAACTCGAGGAAGTAAATAACTATTGATAAAATTACGCTGCCGATACAACCGATAGAGATAACCCAATGCATACCAGCATAACTGTACATAATTCATTGGGGCAAAATAAAGAATTTTAATGGCGAATTAACAATAGAGAAAAATACCATACTGACATTTCTTAACAAAACCTATTTAAAGTTTACATTTATTGGCATGTTTTTAGCTATTGCCAGAACTTAAAGAGAACAATGAAAAAAATACTTCTACTTATAGGTTTTGCTTTTTTTCTTACTTCGTTTACGCCTTCGGATAATGCTACCGCAGTAATTAATGCATTGAAGACGGCAAATGCGGAAGAATTAAGCCGGTATTATGATACTTTCATCGATTTAAAATTGCCCGAAAAAGATGAAATTAAAAATATGGGCAAGAATCAAGCAGGCATAGCCGTTCAAAATTTTTTCAAAGAAAACGGAATTAAAGGTTTTGATTTGACCAGCCAAAGGGATATGAATGGAACGATGTATTTAGCTGGCAGATTACAGAATAGCGGCAAGGGTTATAGCATCACAGTGCTTTTGAAAACAAAAGATGCCAACCAACAAATTATTACCATGCGGATTAATTAATTAAAAATAATTAGCTGAAAAGGGTCGTTTGTATTAGTGCAGACGGCCTTTTTTATTGCCACAAGTCTGATTTGTATAAACTATTAAGTAGAAAGCCACAAGGAAAATGGCGAAAACTGTAGTGACTTCGGAAAATACAATAAGTACTCAAGAGAACATCGGTAGTACTCAAGAGTAAGAGATTGGGAGCCAATGCTTCCTAGTTATATCACTTGTGCGGAATTACCACCCCGGCGTTCCGCCACCCCTCGAGAGGGGAATTGCAGCCCTAGTATCCAGAAACCGACTTTTTTGCAAAGAAGTTATGTAATAGAACATCGGAAGGAATCGGAAGGAAACTCTAAGTACTTGGGAGGAAGCCGCAACCACTCGGGAGGAGGCCGCAACCACTCGGGAGGAAGCTGCAAGTACTCGGGAGGAAACTGCAAGTACTCGGGAGGAAACTGCAAGTACTCGGGAGGAAACTGCAAGTACCTGGGAGGAAAGTGCAAGTACTCGGGAGGAAGCCGCAAGTACTCGGGAGGAAGCCGCAAGTACTCGGGAGGAAAGTGTTTCAGATAATACAATTACTCATTTAAGTAATCTTGTTTTTTAGTGATTTCTACATTATATACCTGCATGAATTAAAATAATGAAAAGCACGTTTTTAAAGGTTTTTGCAGTAATTCTTTGAACTTCACATACCCACAATTAGAATGATTATAAACACTTCTTTTTTTCAGTTTTAAAATTTGGAAAAGGTTCTTATTGAGTAAAAAGAAATTTACTTAATGGTTTATTTCTAAGAAATTTTGTTTAAACAAGATCATTCATTTAAACACAAAAAATACTAAAAGCTGCTTCACAAGAACTGTACAGATAGATGGGCAAAAGTTTTTTTGCTATCAATAAGACATTAACCTTCTCCTTAGTTCAAAAAACAGCGTTTCATTTGTTTGGAGATTCGCACCTGTGTTCAGTTTGCTTGACTTTGATGATCAGTTTTATCCTTTATACATAATTCCATATTTAGTTTAAAATCCACTGAAGATTTTAGGAATTTAGAAATTTTTTTTGCTATTCGTTCAACAACTTTTTCGGCTTTGGTAAAGACCCTAAAGGATTCAATATTCGATAAAGTACCCAGTTTTAATTCTGCTAGATTTTACATTCAGGGCTTAAAAAATCGTGAAAAAATAGAAAATTGCAAGCCACAAAAACAGTAGATACTCTTGTAATTTCCAAATATTTAGTGCAAATAGTGCTGAAACTAATAATTGGGTACTATTATTGCCAATTAGCTGCCCCTACTATTTGAATGGAATTTTATTGTTCAATTTTATTGAGCAAAAAGCGTAGCTAGTGGAATTTGTATTGTATAATTTAGAAAAAAGGAAATAATATATGTGTGGAATTGTCGGATATATCGGTTCACGTCAGGCATACCCTGTTATCATCAAAGGGTTGAAGCGTTTAGAATATAGAGGTTATGATAGTAGCGGTGTAGCCCTTATTGAAGGTAATCAATTAAAAGTATTCAAAAAGAAAGGGAAAGTTGCCGAATTAGAAGAAGAAGTTGTTGATAAAAATCTGTCGGCGCATATTGGCATTGGCCATACCAGATGGGCAACACATGGCGAACCAAGCGATAGAAACGCACACCCACACACAAGTAATAGTGGCAATTTAGCTATGATACACAATGGAATCATAGAAAACTATGTTCCAATAAAAAACGATTTATTAAAAAAAGGGTATAAGTTTCATAGTGATACTGATACCGAAGTATTACTCAATTTCATAGAAGATATTCAAAAAAATAATGAATGCACCCTAGAACAAGCACTAAGGATTGCGCTCAAAAGAATAGTAGGAGCATACTGTATTTTATTAATTGACAAAAACGAACCCGATACGATCATTGCTGCCAGAAAAGGTAGCCCATTAGTTATTGGAATAGGAAAAGGCGAACATTTCTTGGCAAGTGATGCATCACCCATAATTGAATACACCAAGGAAGTTGTTTATGTTAATGACTATGAAATTGCCATCGTAAAAGCCGATGAACTCATTCTTAAAAATCTGGGTAATGAAAAACAAACCCCTTTTATTACCAAGCTGGATATGGAGTTGGCCGCCATTGAAAAAGGAGGTTATGATCATTTCATGCTTAAGGAAATAAACGAACAGCCAGATACTATTTTCGATTGTTTAAGGGGGCGGTTATTGGCACATAATGGTCAAATTAATCTTAGTGGTGTTGATAATCATATTGATATTCTCAAAAACGCCCAACGGATTGTTATGGTCGCCTGTGGCACCAGTTGGCACGCTGGCTTGGTAGCAGAGTATCTTTTTGAGGAACTCTGCCGTATTCCTGTGGAAGTAGAGTACGCTAGTGAGTTCCGTTATAGAAATCCCATTATCAATAAAGGAGACATTATTATCGCCATTTCACAAAGTGGCGAAACTGCAGATACATTAGTAGCCTTGGAAAATGCAAAAGAAAAAGGGGCATTCATATTTGGAGTTGTTAACGCAGTGGGTAGCAGTATCGCCCGACTAAGTCATGCAGGGGCTTACACGCATAGTGGTCCAGAAATAGGTGTAGCTAGTACCAAAGCATTCACTGGTCAGCTAACTGTATTGAGTATGATAGCACTGAAAATAGCTCACGCAAAAGGTACTATCAGCGAAGCGCGATACATGGAGTTGATTAAAGAACTAGAAGCTATTCCTGAAAAAGTAAAAGAAATTTTAAAAGATACCACCAATATTCAACGGATTGCCGAAAAGTATAAGGATGCGAAAGACTTTCTTTTTCTAGGACGTGGTTATAATTTTCCAGTAGCCCTTGAAGGAGCCCTAAAACTTAAAGAGGTTTCGTACATACATGCAGAGGGCTATCCCGCAGCCGAAATGAAACATGGCCCTATCGCTTTGGTAGATGAATTACTTCCCGTGGTATTTGTGGCGACAAAAGACCGTTATTATGACAAAATTGTTAGCAACGTACAGGAAATAAAAGCAAGAAAAGGGCAGGTAATTGCTGTTGCAACTGTTCACGACTCAGTAATCCCGACAATGGCCAACGATACCATGTTTGTACCAGATGCCGACGAAGTAATAGCTCCATTATTAAGCGTGGTTCCATTACAGTTATTGAGTTATTATGTAGGTATAGCTAAAGGGCTTGATGTGGACAAACCACGTAACCTAGCAAAAAGTGTAACTGTGGAATAGTCTATTCTACTAGTAAGTCAATATTTCCTCCTAATTGTTTTGGGATGATTATAGGACGTTCATATATCTAACTAATAAAGCTTGAAGTGAAATCATTCAACTGATTCCACTTCAAGCTTTTGCAAACTATAATTTATGGCTACCAACAATATTAAGAAGACGGCTATTGACCAATTGGGTTATGGCTTTATTCCAAAAGAATATTTGCAAGAAGGGCAGGATGAATATGTATTTCGCAATTTGCAGAACAGAAGCGGAATCGAATATCGGCACCTGACAGCCTATGAAATTGAAAGTCTTGTAAAAAACAACAATACCAGTGATGATTGGAATAATATTTATGTTTCGGATTTTTTCAACCCCACGTTAGTCAAAAACTGCAAGTTTCATGGATTGGTGCGTATCAGCAAACTAGAACCTTATTTTTTGGATTTTAGCGATTTAAAAGTGCCAGTTGGGTTATATAATTCAACAATTATTAGCAGTGATATTGGAGATAATGTTTGTATTGACAATGTCAATTACCTATCGCATTTTATTATTGGTAATGAAGTAATTATACTCAACGTAAACGAATTGGTAACCACCAATCATGCAAAATTTGGCAATGGAATACTTAAACAAGGTGAAGATGAAAATATCCGCATTTGGTTAGAATTGTGTAATGAGAATGGAGGACGGAGTGTAATTCCATTTAATGATATGCTTCCTGGAGATGCCTATCTATGGAGCAAATACAGAGATGATGATGATTTATTAAAAAAATTCAAAGAGTTTACTGAGGCTCAATATAAAAACGAGAGGGGTTACTATGGCAAAATAGGTGACCGCACCGTAGTCAAAAACTGCCACATGATAAAAGATGTGTGGATTGGTGAAGATGCCTACATAAAAGGTGCTAATAAACTGAAAAATCTTACCATTAATTCAGGAGCAAAAGGTCGTTCCCAAATAGGTGAAGGGGTAGAATTGGTAAATGGCATTGTAGGTTTCGGATGTAGAATCTTTTATGGAGTTAAGGCCGTTCGTTTTATTATGGCATCTAATTCTCAGCTAAAATATGGTGCACGGCTTATCAACTCCTATTTGGGGAACAACGCAACCATCTCTTGTTGCGAAGTTTTAAACTCACTCATATTCCCAGCACATGAGCAACACCACAACAATTCTTTTTTATGTGCTGCGCTTATTATGGGTCAAAGTAATATTGCCGCGGGTGCAACGATTGGCAGTAACCACAACAGCAGGGGGGCTGATGGTGAAATAATTGCTGGAAGAGGATTTTGGCCGGGCTTGTGTGTGAGTCTTAAACATAATAGCAAGTTTGCTTCTTACACTATGATTAGTAAAGGCGATTATCTTTCTGAGCTGCACATTCCTATTCCTTTTTCTTTAGTAGCCAATGATATATCGAAAGACCAGTTGGTGATTATGCCTGCGTATTGGTTTATGTACAACATGTATGCCTTAGCTAGAAATTCCTGGAAATACATAGACAGAGACAAGCGAGAGGATAAAATTCAACACATTGAATATGACTTTCTCGCCCCCGACACCATCAACGAAATGTTTACTAGTTTAAACTACTTTGAAACATTAGTGGGCAAATCGTTTTTACAAAAAGAAGAACTCTACACTTCTGCAACAACAAAAGCAGAGTGTGTTGCAGTGGGAAAAAAACTACTCAACGAAAAAAATCCAATTATTAATCAATTGGAAATAATTGGGGAAGGATTTGAAAATGCAAAGCGTAAAACGATACTAATAAAGGTTACACAAGCTTATCATATTTTCAAAGACTTGATTAACTATTATGGCAGAATCGAACTCATTAAATTCATCCAAAATCATGCTTTTAAGAATCTAGGGGACATTGTAAACATTCTTCCCTCAAAGATTAAAAGAAAAGAATGGCTTAACGTGGGTGGACAACTAATATTGAAAGATGATTTAGATGCGTTTAGACTCAACATAAAAAGTGGTTTGCTAAATGGTTGGGACGCAGTGCATCATTGGTATATAGAAAAAGGATCGGAATACCAAGAGCAAAAATTTAAGCACGCACTGGCTAGTTTAGTAGAATTAAACGATTGGAATATCAAATCCCTTGATGCATCACAACTTACGGAAATGATAAATGGGGCTGTTGCTGTAAAATCTTGGATGGTTGCTGGCATATTCGATGCTAGGGCCAAAGACTACGAGAACCCATTTAGATCAATGGTATATGATAATGAACTTGAAATGAACGAAGTGATAGGAAAGTTGGCAGATAATGGCTTTATAATAAATCAACAAAACGAACTAAATCAATTTCTTCATGAAATGGAAGTATTGAAAAATCGCTTTGAATTAGTACCATCGCTTGTCTAAGCCAGAAAATTGTTTAATCAAAAACCCAATTCTAAGGAATAAATCGCTTTATTTGCAGCCCAAATCAAATGGTTCGGTAGCTCAGCTGGATAGAGCAACTGCCTTCTAAGCAGTAGGTCATTGGTTCGAATCCAATCCGAATCACTAGATAAATAAAAAAAGCGTTGATAATCATCCGATTACAACGCTTTTTTTATTTCGGGGTAAACCTAGGGTAAACAATTGCAAAATTGCTGTTTACGTGTTTATTGAAGAAAGGAAATAACCAGAAATTAAACCTTTATAACTGCAAAATTCCTCCACGGTTAGCAACTGGTTTTTCTCTTTTTGTGTTTTTCTTTTTTCTTCTGAATAACTCTAGGCCCAAATACTCCGCCCTTACCTGCAATTGCTTGAACGTCTTTTGGGTAAATACAAATTAGAAGAACGGGAATGTAATTTAAACTGTGTCAGGTCCTTACGCCCACCCATCCCTCTTTTAGGGGCAAATCATACTGAATAGGTTCATAAACAAAGTAACAAACAGATCTTTTTGCCCCCATCTTATTAGGTCAACTTTGAAAGTATCATTACTTGTTTTTCATCCCCCAACTTGCGCTAATTGGACAAATACATACACAACATCCGTATATAGGCAGTTTATTTCGGCAAAAATCATTACCAGAGATGACCTACATCGTTTCCTATTTTAATTTTCAGGATTTAGACGAAAAATTGCTCCCCGCTCCCTTATATTTGTTGCGCTGCTTTGTCTCAAATTTTGTTTACAAAAAATAGATTGTTGTTCGATGGTTTAATCGCTAAATCCTCCCAAAAACCTGGTGTATCACGAATACTGTGTTTCAGTCGGAGGTTTACGATTGTTTAGCTCTTGGTCTTTCACATAAAATATAATATTTCAATCATTATCTCTCAACAATTTATGCGTCAACTTCTGATTGTTCTTTTTTTATTGGTTTCGGCTAGTGTAATTGGTCAGAAAAAAATACAGGAAGACAGTGTAGCCATTTGCTCACAGTACTTTAAAGTGCCAACCGGTGTTAAAACGGAACGCCGCACCATTAAAGGACCAGACTATGAGCTCAACTGGACTTACATGTATGAAATTAATGCCAACAATGCTTCCGATGAATTGAATCTAAAGGAAATGGAAGAGGCATTTATTGAAACAGGCGCATTGATGCAACGTTTTAAGAAAAAGAAAATCTCTTGCTATTTGCTCGATAATGAGGTAAGTGGCTACGCCGTTAGCTATAAAAGTTCTGCTAACGTAATCTATCAAATCTATGCCTCTGGAATTATTAATGGATATGGCGTAATGCTCACTTTAACGCTTAATAAAGAGCCATTAACGAACGATGACATTCCAGAATTTCCTAAGCAACTCGTAAAGTTTACAAAATAGTTATACACTGTTAGTTGTAGTAATTATTAAAGTCCCCCCTTTTTTTAAAATACGTTTCTATTATCAAAATTGATTGAACAAGCATCACACCTATTTGCAATCGCATCCCTCTGTATTTTTCTATTTCGGCACTATTTTCTTACCGCCCTCTTTCAAATTTTCTGCCTTTGGTGTAGTATTTAAATGCACGCTCGTGTGCAGCTTGTACTTTAACTGCAAGTGAAGTGGGTTGTAGCACTTTTACATTGTAGCCATAAGAAAGTAGCTCCATCAAAAAATCGTGGGTGATATATAGTTTCAGTTTTATTTGCAACTCTTCTTTATTGTCTATCCATATTTCTTGTGTATCGTGCAAGGGAAGGCTCTTGATGTATTTTCCTTGTTCTGCATTAAAGGACAGCAAAATTTCTTCGGTTTGTTGGTCTCTCGGGGTGATGATACCATAACAATACTTAAACATCTCTTTCATATTAAACGAAGGAAGCACTTCAAAATGCACATTCGTTAATGAAATTTCACTCATCCTGTCAAGGGCAAAGGTTTTTACATAGGTATCGTTTACTGATTTACCTAATAGATACCAACGGTTTTTAAATTCTTTTAAGGCATAAGGATCCACTACTCGGTTGGTAATGGTATCCTCCCAAAACTTTTCATACGTAAATTGTATCCGCAGTTTGTTTTTTATGGCATGAATGAGCAAATAGAGGTGGTCTGTACCTTTTGGACGAGTACGTTCTAAGTGTATATAGTTAGACAACTCTTCTGTCATATTCAACACATACAAAGTATCAAAAGCTTCTAATAGCTTGTCCTTTTTGGCGGGGTTGCTTTCTTCTTTGATGTAGTAAACCTTCTGTGCAAAGTCATATTGTATGTCGATAGACCATAAACTGAATATATCGTCTGTATCGCGCTTGAAAGTGCGCTTGGAAATAGAAAAATCATAATCCTCTATTTCTGATTGTCTTTCTAAATAGTCGGCTATCTCCTTAAAACTGGATGGCTTCCGACGTAATTTATTTATGATGTGCCGGTATCGGATGAATGCTTCTTTGCGGGACATAGTATATATTTTTTCTGGGCAATACTATTGTTGCTAATTAAGTTGATTATTAATTGCACTGTTGAACTCCACTTTTGTATTTACCCTGTAGCCAACTGAAATGATTACATCGAGATTGTAAAGATTAGTAGGCTTTGTAGAAAAATCGGAAATTCCGATTTTTCTTTTTACTTCATCAGCTTCAAGTTCATTTTCTTCAAAAATATTAAGGATATGCTCATTTATAGTTGCCCTTGATTTGCTAAACAGCAAACTCACTTGGTCAATTGTAAGCCATACCGTTTCATTTTCCATAAATACTTGGAACTCAACTTTATTATCTGCTGATTTATATATCTCTATTTTATTTTCCATTATGCTGCATTTTTAAAATTTCTTAAATAATCTTTGAGCCTTTGGGCAGCCAATAGGCGAAATTGGACACCACGCTTAGAGTTAAATCTGTATCCTACTGAAATGATTATATCGAGATTGTAATATATTGTTTCATAGACTTTTCCCTCATTGGCAGTATGTAAGAAATTCTTACATACTGAATTTTTGCTCAATTCACCTTCTTTTAAAAAGTTATTAAAGTTGGAATCATTTCATGCAGCCCACTAGTATTTCATATTGCTGTTATTTGCATGGATTATTTCAGTCTTGTAATTAACAGAAATTAAAGTGTAAATCCTCATCAAGGAAGTAAAGGTGTAGCTAAATAATGCTCTTCAAATAAATCAATCATTTCTGCCTGATGTTTTTTTATATCATCAATATGCCAGTCGTTCAAAATTTTTGATGTATAAATTTTTGCAAGTTTTAAACTATCATAAGTTTTCTTGTCATTAAAATCAATTTGCTTTTTTCTTACATCTTGGTTACTGTAAGATGAATTTTGTCCAACTGAAATTAACCCAAGATTACCAAAACTATTTAGCCAACTTTTATCGAGTTCTAAACCAAATTCATGATTCTGTGGAAACACATGTTCGATTGAGTTTTTCGATGTTATTCGATACCCTTTAATCCTATCGTCATTCTTATCCCATTCTTTCCAGAGCAAATATTCCAATTTGTAGAACCAATAATGATTAAAGCCAGTACCGAATGATTTTTCTAAACTTGCTTTTTCTTTGATATTATCAACAGTTCGATTTCTATTTTTTGGATGTAATAGTGTCCATGAAATAGCTTTCTTTTCTCCAGGCAACATTTGATTATCAATTTTTTCAAGCGCTTCCAATATTACATCTTGGGTAGCTTCTTCATTATTTATTAAATAATCCAAAAAAGGAGTCAACCAAAATTGTTGGTTATAATTCCCTGTAAAATATAAGACACTTTGTAATTGAGAAAGAGGCGAGATAGCTTTCAAATATCTAGTCAAACCATTATCATTCTTTTGAATTGAAGTTAACCTTAGCATTTCATCATCATCATACTCATCTTCATCATTATTTGATTTAGTCCATTTAATAACATGTTTGTCAAAAACGTATCTTATTTGAAAAAGTAATTTGAAAAACTTTGAAATTTTTTCATTGCTAACATCGTCATTTTCATTTATTAAATCTGTAAAAATTTCAAGTAAATTCTTTTTGTCAAACGGAATATTGAAATCAGTTTTAATATTTTCGCTAGTAGAATTCCATCTGAAAATCCTGTAAGTATGCAATAAAAGAACACTAAATGGAATTATAGAACGACACTTATTTTCATTTAATTTTTCATTGATTTTGTTTTCTTCTTCATTAAATTTATCGTTTTCTCCATTAATTATTTCCAATATCGTTTGACCCCTTGAAGAAGTATCTTCTTCGTTTTTTGGTTCATTTGAATTTTCAAAAAAAGGCTTGCTGAATTCTGAAAAAGTAGTTGAGAGAATTTTTGACAGATCATAGTTTGCACCGAAGCAATCTTTTATATTATCTTCGAAATATTGATTCATGTTTTCGCATGACTCCCATAATTTACTTAATGAGACTTTGTTTTCAACCTTTTTTAAAAGTAATGCCTTTAAAATATCTGTTTGTTCCAATTGAATTCCAGAGCTACCTAATGAAGTAAAAAGACTATTTAAATCAGTATGTTCTGGTGCTACGTTGAAAACGAATTGAACTTTCGTAAAAATAAAGTTGCTTAATCTCTCTAAACCTCCATCTTTTCTTGTCTCTTCTACTTGTAAAAATCCTTTTATAGTTTCTATGCCTTCTGCAATATATTTTAGGAATTCATCACTTTCTGGCTTAACAGACCCTAAATATATATTCTCATTGTTCAACAGTTCCAAAAGATATTGTGAAACTTGACTCCTGATTGAAAAATTAAGTCTTAAAAGGTTATCAACTGTAAGAAATCTAGTAGTAACAAATGAAGTACTTGCATCAATTTTCTTTAAGGCTAATGAAATTAGCCAAAACGTAGTAAACCGTTGCTGACCATCAACAACCTCAAAAATATTGGCATTATTTGTCCTACTAACATAAATATTACCTATGAAATAGGACTCATTTGATTGTGAATGTGCACTATAGATGTCTTCTAAGAACTTATATATTTCTTCTTTCCCCCAAACATAAGGTCTTTGATATGCTGGAATAATAAACCTAATATTTTTGTTTTCTTCTATCAAGCTTGCTGATGACTCAAGTGTGGAAATAAACTGTTGCATTATTTACTATTTAAAATATTTAAAAATTTTTCTTTCAACAATAGATCGTAATTATCAGGCGTAGCACCAGTTAGGTTATAAGTGTATAATACTCTATTGATAAATCGTCCCTTTACGAATCTTGATTCCCATTTAGGGGATGTAGGTTTATATTTATAATCATTTTCAAGCCAATTCAAAATCTGTGTTTCACTAGTACTGTACAGGATTCTATCCAAAAGTTTCTGTTCAGTAGCAAAATTTTTAACAGTAGTATCTAAAATACTATTATCATTAAATAACCTTATTGAGTAAACACATCTGAATATATATAAACTAAATTTTAATAGATTTTTTGTACCCCACTTTAAACTGTACCCCAATAAACTTACTTGAAACAAGTATTTCATGTATTTTAAACCTGGATTATCATTTACATTAACTATTTTATTCAATAAATTCTTATAATCATCAGGAAAATGTGAAGGGATTTTTTCAAAAAGAATTTTATAAGTGTTTGCATTCTCCAATATGAAATTGATAAAATTTTCTCCATCGTTCAATGGTTGTCGAGGACTATATTTCGAAATAGATAGTTTTAAAGTATTGCTCTCATTTATATGCCATGAAAAACCTAAATCTAGAAAATTTGCTTTTCCAGTTTGTTCACTAAACTCTTCTATTATGTATTCTTTCCAACTAAAATCATCAAAATGTTTAAAGTTGGGTAAAAAACGAAAGTTTAAAACATCCCACCTTCTTAAATACATCATCCTTTTCACAACATCATCTAAATATGCCTCTTCTTTTTCCCAAGCTACAGCATATTGATTTATTTTTTCGGTAGGAACTCTCCTTAAATGATGCGCTTTTAATATTTGTACACCAGTCAATCTTACACCTCCAGTATTTAGTGTTTCAAAGAAATTATAGGCATCATCCTGACTTTTTGTTACTACAACTGTAACATTGATTTTGGAAAAATCTATTTTTCCTATCAGTTCTGCTTTTGTTTTTAAAAAATCGTAATTCTTATGAATCGTTGATATTGAAACTGGATTATTATATGTTAATGAAAAAAAAGATCCATTAATTTGATTAATTGCTCCGATAATACTTAATGTAGTTACGCGCTGTTGTCCATCAATGATATTATAGTTATTATTCTCATCTTCATGAAGTATGATGCTTCCTAAATAAAAATCTGGCTTTGGAAAAGTCCTTTCGTCATGGGTCTTTAGTTGATTAAGTAATTTGCTAATTTCTTTTTCACCCCACTTATAAGGTCGTTGATACTCTGGAATTGCCAGATTCATTGTAAATAATTCAGAAAGCAGGATACTCTTCACCTGAACACCCGCTTTTGATGTTGTTTGATCATTCATACGCTAATTATTTGATTTTGTCAATCTTTTTTTATACGGAACAATATTACACCTTAACCCCAAATCGTTAAAATTTTTTCATAAAATTTATAAATAATCACATAAAAAAGCACCTCCCAAAAGTAATCACTCTTAAAGGAGGTGCTAACGCCCTACAATGCAGGCTCATGCTTCCCTTTACTAGCTCCATTCGGGTGACGGTTACAAGACATGTTCGTTAAGCTTGAAATACTTGAAGATGTGGTGCCACAATACTTACAAGTGTATTTGGGCTTTTCGCTTCCTTCATACAAAACATGCTTACCCTTGCTTGGGCCATTAGGATGTCTGTTACATGACATGCTAGTTAAAGTTGAGACACTAGAAGAAACTGTACCACAGTACTTAGATTGAACTTTACTCATTGTTTTTGTTTAAAGTGATGAATATTTTTTTATATCGCCAGCAAAACTAAAAGTCAACCATGCCAAACCCTGTCTTAGTTAAAAAAAATTCATTTTCCTATTGATTTACCCTGCATTAAACCCAATACTCCTTCTTTGTTTCTGCAATGAAAAGTCCGGCTCGTACTGATTATATATTTCCGATAGTGTCATTGGACGGGTGATGATGGTTTCAAAACCCAACCTGTAAGAAAGGGCTTGTGCTTTGGGAATGTCTAATTCCTTAAACTCATATTGGGCTATCAATCTTCCCTTGCGCAGCAAAGCACTATCTACCTTGGCAATATCTGTATTAAAGGAGCAGATAATCTGGATATTGAGGCAGTCTGAAAGCAAGCCATTTGATATGTTCAAGAGTGCAGAAACTGGTGAAGCGCCGTTTCGCCCCCTATCTATCACGATGTTTTCGGCATCTTCAATTACAAAAATGCTGTTGGGCCTATCAATTAAAACGCTCAAAAGGTTGGGATTGGTTAATGAACTTGCCATGTCTGGGGGCAAAAAAATCACTTCCTTTTTAAGAGAGGCAATTAGGTAGCGTATGTATGAAGTTTTGCCTGTGCCAGGTTTTCCGTGTAGTAACACTAAGCCTTTATCATTGTTTTTGGAAAGCCTCTTTATTATCGTTTTGTGAATGTCTTTAAAATTGGAATTGTAGTTATCCTCAATATTCAACTTTGTCTTTGTTATCATCATCGACTTTGTATCTAAGCCAGTTTTGTTATTTACCAGCAGGGAAATTTCTGGTTTACGGACATTTCTTTTTTTCATGGTAAATTTCTTTATCCCTGCCATTATTCCCTCAATCTTGCTAGTAGTGGTGTGCCTGAATAGAAACCTTACTTTATCTTGGTTAGTATCAAAATCAACAAGTAAATCCTCGTCCATGATGAAAAAAATATCATCTATCTCCGCTTCTTTTTTGCGTGAATTCAAATGAATTTTATCATAGTGGCAATCTTTTATTTCACTTTTGTACTGTTCAATGAACCAAGGGATGGCTTTTCTACAGTTTATATTTTCCGCGTTAATGAAATTTGGTATTATGTTGAAATGTGCTAAGTAAAGGTGAAATTCATTCAAGTAGTTTCTGCAGTGCCTTTCTTTAAACACATCCCCCAAGCTTGCCATTCCACTTGTTTTTACAAATGTAGATTCGTTCTTTTGCAGCAAATTCAATTGTTCCATTGTAACTTCCATACCCTTTCCTTTTATTTATCCCGCAAAACAACACCCCTACTCTGCCAATCCATGTCGTAGTTAAAAAGAAAGGAAAAAATTTTGAAAATTATCATTCAGATTAGTTGCCTACGTACGGGTAATACAACCTGAGTCAATGGCAGATATTGTGCGTAAAACCTAGAATTGTCTATTGAATGTTTTGTATGGAAACATGAGGTGGGCATTACATACACTAACCCTTTACTCCTATTTCTTGCCATCGGTTTTGAGTATGCTGCAAAATAAAAAAAGCCCAACCGAGAAATATGGTTGGGCTTATGAACAATGGGAGGTAATTATATTATAAAGCTGGCGGGGTATCAGTGGTACTCTTTCTTCTACGTTTGAAGAAGCGAGATAAACTAGCAAAAATGGTTCTAGCGCCTGGCTTATTGTTTTTTGCTTGGACTTGAATGTGTCCATAAAAAACAATCAAATCACTGTATAAATCTGCATTGTGAAGGGCTTCAGTATCTTTAATTGTTGTAAGATATTCTCCATTCTCACTATGCGCAATCGCAATGCTTTTGCTGCATCACGGTCGCTTCTAAAATCAGCTACTACAAATGTTTCTGGGTCGGGTGCAAAAGATGGGTTGGTGGTGAGGGCATCGTTTACTTCTTCAACTGCTACGCCATAATGATCCCCTATTTTTCCAATAGTCATTCTTTCTTCTGGCGTTAAACTAACCGTTTTATTTTTCACGGTTGTTTCAAGATTTGTTAAACTGGCATCCATTGCAACATAGTCTGATGCAGTAAATTTGGTGGTTATCAAGTTACTCATGGTATTCTTTTTTTTAGTGAGGCACCAAAATAGTATGTGGATTTAATCATCCTTATAACAAAATCTTAAAATTGTTATAAGGATGCTATTTTCATACGGAATTAAAGTTTTCGCAAGAAATAGTTAGTGTATTACTACGCAGGTTTTAATGGTTTTGAGCTTATCCATATAGGTTTTGAGCCTATCCGTACCACCTTGGAGGCTATCGGTATAGGCTTTGAGGCTATCCGTACCACCTTGGAGGCTATCGGTATAGCCTCTGAGCCTATCCGTACCACCTTGGAGGCTATCGATATAGCCTCTGAGCCTATCCGTACCACCTTGGAGGCTATTAGTATAGCCTCTGAGCCTATCCGTACCACCTTGGAAGCTATCGATATAGGCTCTGAGGCTATCCGTACCACCTTGGAGGCTATCGGGATAGGCTCTGAGCCTATCCCGTACCACCCTGGAGGCTATCCGTCAAGCCAAAAAAAGAGTACACTTAGTAAGAGAGATTGCAACCATCAGCGTTCTTTCACCATTTCCCCCCAATCAAAAAATACATTCCTTGCCTAGTATTTCTCCCTAAGCTTTACTCCTCAAAGGGACTAAACTTTAAAAAACGCTTTGGTCCTTTGGGATGGGTAAAAAACCAAAATTCTTTTTTGGCAGTTCTAAAATCTACCCAATGTTGTATGTCTATGTTAAAAGCTACAATGCCACAAGTGGGCATGGCTTCTAGTAATATGTCAGCTTGTTCGTTAGCAAAATCTAAGATGCCAGGATTGTGTGCAAAAATGGCTATGGTGTCTAGTTCGTCGCTTGTAGTGGCTATGGTGTCGTAAAAAGCCTCTGGCTCGGCGAGGTAGAGTGCTTGGGACACAAAAACCTCTTTTACATCCATATCTGCTTTGCTGTAGCAATTTAAAAACCAAGCTGCTGTTTCTTGGGCTCTTTTGGCAGCACTCACCACAAAAGCATCTATTTCAATTTTAGTTTTCACAAACCGCATAGCCATTTGTTTGGCTTCATGCTGACCATTTGTACTGAGTACACGATCAAAATCAGTTTGCCCAAATTTCATTTGTTCACTATTAGCATGGCGAACTAGAATTACCCTTTTCATCTACACTACATTTATTTTTTACAATTAATTATGCCCCATATCTGTTTGAAAATAAACGATATGCCTCAAAAATAATAAGTACAACAATTCGTACAGGTGTTAAAAAATAAAACAAGGTAGTTGTAAGCGCAATACTACCGGATTGAATGGGTGCATAAAAGTTTTCCGCAGTTATTAGCTAAACCTCACCCCAACCCCTCTCCGAAGGCGAGGGGCAAAACGAAAAACTTTTATGCTCTAGATTGAATTACTCAATTGAGGAAAACGGCAGCATCAGTTTAGGTTACTGTGCTAATGAGTATGCTTTTAAAAACCGACCAAATTATCAATACCCTCTAACATTTTTACCGTCCATATAATTTAAAAACGCTTGGTTACAAACCCTGTTTCCCCCTGGCGTGGGGTAGTTTCCAGTGAAGTACCAATCACCCGTGTTGGTAGGGCAACTGTCGTGCAAATCTTCAATGGTTTGATAGATTACTTCCACAGGAAATGTAATGTCTGAGGGGGTAATCATTTGGGCAATTTTTTGGGAGATTTCTTCGGTAGTAAATGGCTTGTACACTTTGCGAACTACGTTTTCTGTATGGAGTTCTCCAGCAGCCTTTAAGGCCAAAATTCGCTCTTTCACGGTATCAAGAATATGCTCCATATCCCTTTCTTGCAATAGCTCAATTGCAGCCCTAAATGCAATAAAGTCGCCCATTTTGCTCATATCTATACCATAACAATCGGGATAACGAATTTGAGGTGCCGAAGAGACCACTATGATTTTCTTAGGCTTAAGCCTCGCCAACATACGTACAATACTTTCCTTTAAAGTGGTTCCACGCACAATACTGTCATCTATCACAATCAGGGTGTCTTGATGGTTTCTAACGGTGCCGTAGGTCACGTCATAAACGTGTTGCACCATTTCGTTTCTGCTATCGTCTTGGGTTATAAATGTTCTAATCTTGACGTCTTTAATGGCAATTTTTTCTTGTCTAATTTTTCGGGTAATCATTTCCTGCAATTTCTCTTCGGTAATGTCATTGCCCCAGCTTAGGATACGTTTTACTTTTATTTGGTTGAGATAATCTTCCATTCCTTTTACCAAACCATAAAAAGCTACTTCGGCAGTGTTGGGTATATAAGAGAAAATAGCATTTTTTAGATCATATTGGATACGGTCAAGCACTGTTTTGCTAAGATGATACCCCAGTGCAATACGCTCCCTGTAAATTTTTTCATCGCTCCCTCGGCTAAAATAAATGCGCTCAAAGCTGCATGCCCTCCTTTCTTTAGCAGGAACAACTTGTTTTACCACATAATTTCCCTCGTTATCAACAATAAGTGCATTACCCGGCATCAATTCTTCCACTTCATTTTCTCCCACATTAAATGTGGTGCGGATAGAAGCCCGTTCGCTTGCTGCTACAATTACTTCGTCATCTATATAATAATATGCTGGCCTAATACCATGAGCATCTCTCATTACAAAACTATGACCATTACCCACTAATCCCCCAATGGTAAACCCGCCATCAAAAAGTGGAACTGCCTGAGCCAAAACCCGCTCCAAATCAGCCGCATTTGGATTCACTTTGTCTTCTATAGTAAGAAAATGGTGAATCACTTCTATCATGGCTGCTAAATCACTTTGCTTTTGAAATTCACCAGGTTGCATGGCTAGAAAATCATACAAGTCATCTGTATTTACCAAGTTGAAATTACCTGCAAGTGCTAAGTTCGTTCCAGATTCCGTTTCCCGTTTTATAAAAGGATGGCAAAAATCTACACTGTTTCTACCCTGCGTTCCATACCTGAGGTGACCTAACAACAACTCCCCTAAAAAAGAAACATGGCCTTTCATTAAGCCGGGATGTTTGGTTATTTGGGGTTGGTACTTTATCAACTCTTGGACTTCCGCATTTACTTTACTAAAAATGTCCACTATGGGTTGTTGCGCATTGCTCCTTAGCCTCGATAAAAATGGATAGCCTGCTTCTACATTCAGCTTAACCGTAGCTATACCAGCCCCATCTTGCCCACGATTGTGCTGCTTTTCCATCAGCAGGTACAACTTGTTGAGACCGTACATCACTGTGCCGTGTTCTTGTAAATAATAGGAAAATGGTTTTCTTAACCGGATAAATGCCAGACCACATTCATGTTTGATAGCGTCACTCATTATAGCGTTGGGTTATTATTGTAGCACATCCCTTTCGGAAATGTTGGTGCTTAAAAACGCAAATATGCCCTTTATTCCCTTTTATGGCTACAGATTAACGGGTTACTAAATAAGTTGAAAGCTTTAGTTATCCATAAAAAAAGACAAAAACAAAGGCTAATTCAGTGGATTTTTGAACGCTAACATCCAAAATAATGGTGGGTTATTAGTTGCATTTATAGGTACAAATGGATGGTTTAAATCAACTTAATCAAAATCGATTTCCAGAAAAATAGTTGTACATACAAATGAACTCCCTATATATTTGCAAGCTAAATGAAAACAACTGATAGTAAATATAGCCGCTGCATCTATTTCGCTGCGAATGCTTTAGCCCGAAAAGTAGAGCGGTTGGCTATTGAAAGTTGGAAACCTGCCAATCTATCACCCAGCCATGCTTATTTACTTCTAATGGTGTTAGAAGAACCAGGGCTTCAACCAGGATGTATTGCTAACCACTTACAGTTGAGTCCAAGTACAATTACTCGATTAATTGAAAAACTGGAAGAGAAAAAAATGGTGGTTAGAATTACCGAAGGGAAAACAACCAACGTGTATCCTTCCTCCGAGGCAGAAGCTTTACTGCCGTTACTAACTGATTGTTTAAATCATTTTCAAAACAGCACTTGCGGTTTTTTGAATAACGAGGAAAGAGAAAAAATGGTGCGAAGCATGTGCCAATTAGCCGACCAATTAGACGGCTAATTTTTTTACCCTTACAGTTGTATATACAAACATAAATCTCCCAACTAAAACTTTACTAGTACAAATTATTTCTTAACTAAAAATAAAAACAAAGATGAATTATGTAATTACGGGCTCCATCGGCCACATTAGCAAACCAGTTGTTACCGCTTTGGTAAAAGCAGGACATCAAGTATCGGTGATCACAAGTAATCAAGACCGAGTAGAAGAAATTGCTGCATTAGGGGCAAAAGCATTGGTTGGTTCAGTAGAAGACCGTGCATTTATTGTTAGTGCTTTTAGTGGTGCAGATGCGGTGTATTTAATGATACCACCAAATTGGAAAACAACGAATTGGTTGGCTTATCAACAAAATGTAGCAGACAATTATGCTGCTGCAGTAAAAGAAAATGCCATAAAATATGTAGTACAATTAAGCAGCATTGGCGCTCATTTAAGAGAAGGTGCAGGGCCAATAGATGGACTTGCTTATTTGGAAGTTCAGTTGGAAACTTTGACGGACGTAGATGTCAAAATCCTTCGGCCATCTTTTTTCATGTATAACCTTTATGGGCAAATTGGGCTAGTAAAGAATGCCCATATTTTCGGTGCAAATTATGGTAGCGAAACAGAGCCTCTGGTATTAGTAGATACCGAGGATATTGCCAAAGTGGTAGCTGAAAATCTTTTAGCATTATCCTTTTCTGGAATTACTATACAATATATTGCTAGTGACGAAAAAACTACCACGGAAATAGCTACTGAATTAGGAAAAGCTATTAATCAGCCAAACACACCATGGGTAGTATTTACTGACGAACAAAGTTTACAAGGCGCTATTGGGGCAGGATTTTCTGAGGAAATAGCCAAAGGGTACGTTCAATTAGGTAAAGCCATCAGAGAAGGAGGATTGCAAGAAGACTATTTCAAGCATAAACCCATTTTAGGAAGTCAAAAATTAGCGGCATTTGCCCAAGATTTTGCAGCAGCTTATCATCAATAAAATCAAAAAAGGCTTTATGCCATTACGTTATCATTAATTAATTATCATCATAACACATATAATCATGAGTAAAAAAGTAGCATTAGTAACCGGTGCCAATAAAGGAATCGGGTTTGAAACCGCCAAGCAGTTGGCAAAAGAAGGTATTACAGTAATTGCCACATCCAGAGATGAAAAAAAAGGAATTGAGGCAGTTACAGCTTTACAAAATGAAGGTTTAGGGGTAGTATTTCTTCACCTAGACGTGAATAGTCATGAATCCGTAGAATCTGCGTACGACTTTATCGCTGATAAATATGGCAAACTAGATATTCTAGTAAATAATGCGGGTATCCAAATTGAAAGTGAAGATTGGGCGATTAATACTGCTCCTTCAATAACTGATGACGATTTGCACCAAACATTCGAAACAAATTTTTTTAGCATTGTAAAGCTGACCAACAAATTTTTGCCGCTGATACAAAAAAGCGTGGCGGGCCGAATTGTAAATCTAAGTAGCATTTTAGGTTCACTAACCTTGCATAGCACGGAAGGTTCCCCTATTTATGGTTCAAAACTATTTGGCTATAACAGTTCCAAAACTGCTCTTAATGCTTATACAATTCATTTGGCAGCGTCACTAGCTGGTACAAACGTAAAAGTGAATTCCGCACACCCAGGATGGGTGAAAACTGAATTAGGTACCGAAGCGGCACCAATGTCTGTGGAAGATGGGGCTAAAACCTCAGTGGCACTTGCTTTATTACCTGCTGATGGGCCTACAGGAAAGTTCCTACACTTAGGCCAAGAACTCCCCTGGTAATTACGGTTTAAAATAAGAGATAGAAAAGGGGCATTTGTATAGAATGTCCCTTTTTTTGGGTTTACGAAATAAAAAAGCGGGTATTCCAATGAAGGAATACCCGCTTTTATTTAAAAGACATACTAGGTAGTTACTTTAAAGTAATCACCTAATAAATTTTCAACGATGCTTATTGTTTGAAGAATTTATGTACCGCAGAAGCATTGTTAGTAACAATTCTAACTAAATAGTTACCAGATACTAAAGAAGCAACATCCATTTTCACAATATTATCTTCACTAGAAAGTTGAGCAGTTTGTTGTTTAACCACTTTTCCAGCTAAATCTGTAATGATGATATTTACTTTATTGCTAGATGCACCAGCAACAACTAAATTAATCACATTTTTAGCAGGGTTAGGATAAACAGACAACAACGAAAGCTCTAATGCACTGCTAGCTTTTAAGGTGATAATTGGAGAATACGCAAATCTGCCATCAACATCAATTTGTTTCAAGCGATAGAACCCTTTATTGAAAGGTTTTTCATCCACAAACTGATAGCTTAGGGTTTCACTGCTATTACCTTGTTTAGCAGTAGATTTTACAAAACCAATTGTTGTGAATGTTCTACCATCAAGAGACCGTTCTACACTAAATCCTCTATTATTCAACTCATTTAAAGTTCTCCAAGAAAGTAGATTGGCAGTGCCTTTATGTTCACCCTTGAAGGCGGTAACAGAAACTGGTGTAACAACTCCGATTGTCAAGATATAATCTTCGGTTTCACCTGATCCAAAAGTAGTACAAGCATTCGCAGCAGCATTTGGGCTGCCAACAGAACGACTACGAATTCTCATAACAGATGTCCCAAGTTTGGCGGTTGTAGGAACCGGAATTGAGGTAGTAACCAAACCAGAACTTGTGGTAGTAATTTGCGTCCATTCAGAAGCTTCAAAATTTCCATTTTGATTCCAATCAAACCATACAGAAGCAATAGTAGTTCCTGAGAAAACGGTTTTCAAATCGTAATTCGTTCCAGGAGCCAAAGTAGCTGTTGTATTGGTGTTATCAGGGAACATGGTATAACCATTTACAGGAGCACCGATGTCATTATTGTCTAAAGTAGTACCAACAATTGCAACTGAGTCAATTGAAGGAGTTGTTGAAGTATGCAAAACCGTTCCATTGTCAGGTGTACAAAAACAATCAGCAATTGCTTTAAGCGCAACAGTAACTGGGTTGCTGTAAGAAGAATCCTTAGATGCTGTACAAACTACTTTAAAACGGAATTGGGTTTCCGCAGAAATAGATGTAGTATGGGTAAAGTTGTTCGCACCCGTAATACTATTCCAAGTAGTACCTCCGTCCGTAGATGATTGCCATTGATAACTGATAGCACTAGCGGCTGTGTACAGTGTATCTTTCAATGTGAAATTAGTTGCTGGGCAAGTAGTAGATGGTGCAATAATGTAACCTGCATTCGGCTTACCAGTACATGGCGTTCCTGCCGCAATGGTAATTACATAATCTTCTGTTTCACCAGATCCGAAAGTGGTACAAGCATCCCCAATTCCATTAGATGAACCTGAAGCTCTAGTTCTTATTCTCAATCCAGTTTTACCCAACTTAGCATTGGCTGGCACTGAAATGCTGGTAGTGATAGACCCAGTTCCAGAAAGTACAATTTGTTTCCATTCTGAAGAATCAAATTTTCCATTTTGATCCCAATCAATCCATAAAGAAGCCACTGCTGTTCCAGTGATGTTCGTAATGAGATTGTAGGTCAACGCTTGTGCCAAGGTAGCTGTTAAATTACCAGAATCTTTGAAACTAGTGTATCCATTAGTGGGTGCACCCTTATTAATATTGTACAATGTAGTACCAGTAATTGATACAGTATCAATAGTTGGGGCAGTTGAACTGTGTAAAATTACCCCAGTAGTTGGACTGCAATAGCAGGCAGTAACTGGACTTAGAGATACAGTGTATGCAGCAGTGTATGCTGAATCTTTGGATGAAGTACATACCACTTTAGTCCTGAATTGGCTATTAGTGGTTATAGCAGTAGTTAGCAGTACGCTATTAGCACCAGCAATATCTGACCATGAAGCACCACCGTTTGTAGAAACCTGCCATTGATAAGTGATACCAATTGCGGCAGTAGATCCACTGTCTTTTAGACTAAATGCTGTATTTGGGCAAATAGTTTTCGGCCCAGAAGTAACAACACCTGCTGATGGCTTACCAGTACATGAAGCTCCTGCCGCAATAGTAATTACATAATCCTCTGTTTCACCAGAACCGAAAGTGGTACAAGCGTCGCCAATTCCATTAGATGAACCTGAAGCCCTAGTTCTTATTCTCAATCCAGTTTTACCCAATTTAGCATTTGCAGGTACTGAAATACTTGTGGTTATAGCTCCAGTTCCAGACAATATAATTTGTTTCCATTCTGAAGAATCAAATTTTCCATTTTGATCCCAATCAATCCATAAGGAAGCCACTGCTGTTCCAGTAATGCTTGTAATTAGATTATAAGTTAAGGCCTGAGTTAAGGTTGCTGTTGTATTACCAGAATCCTTGAAACTAGTGTATCCATTAGTAGGCACTCCTGCATTAATGTTGTACAAGGTAGTACCAGTAATAGATACCGTATCAATTGTTGGGGCGGTTGAACTATGTAAAATAACCCCAGTATTTGGACTACAGTAGCAAGCGGTTAAAGGACTAATTGCAACAGTATAAGCGGTAGTATAAGCTGAATCATTTGAAGCAGTACACACTACTTTAGTTCTATATTGGCTAGTTGCGGTAATGGCAGTTGTATACAATAAATCAGTAGCTCCAGCAATATTTGACCAAGTGGTACCACCATTAGTTGACACTTGCCACTGATAAGTGATACCAGTTGCTGCAGTGGAAGCACTGTCTTTTAGCGTAAACGTAGTATTAGGGCAAATAGATTTCGGGCCAGTAACCACCCCTGCAGTTGGTTTACCGGTACAAGCAGCACCCGATGCTACGTTAATAATATATTCCTCTGTTTCTCCTGAACCGAACTGAGCACAAGCATCACCACTTCCGTTCGGACTTCCGCTTGCTCTTGTTCTTATTCTAAGGGATGTTAAACCCACTTTGGCATTAGCTGGCACAGTAATACTGGTAGTGAAAGAGCCAATACTAGCAGTCGTTATTTGTGTCCATTCACTTGCTTCATAAGTGCCGTTTTGATTCCAATCTACCCATACCGAAGCAATGGTTGTACCTGTTCCTGTACCTAAAAATTCGGTAACTAAATCATAGGTATTTGCTTGAACTAGCGTAGCAGTTGTACTACCTGTTGCGGGAAAAAGCGTATATCCGTCGGCTGGTGCGCCTGGACTACTGTTTACCAATGTAGTTCCAGAAATTTCGACAGATTCTATGGTTGGTCCAGTAAAAGTGTGGAGCGTTACTCCAGTTGCCGGGCTACACAAACAGTAGGCACTTGGATTGATGGCAACACTAAAACTATTTGATGTAGAAGAGTCTGATGAGTTGGTACAGTAAGTCTTGAAACGATATTGTGTTGGTGCAGTGATAGATGTTGAATAAGCAGGTGAAGTAGCGCCTGAAATATTGCTCCAGGTTGTACCACCATTTGAAGAAGATTGCCATTGGTAAACAATACCGTTGGCTAATGTTGCACCAGAAGCTGAAAGTCCAAAATTTGTACCACTACAAATACCACTAGGCCCAACAACTGTAGCAGTAGCTGGCTTGCCAGTACAGCCTGGCAATTGTTGCCAAACAGTAACACTATCTACATACAAGTTCCACATATTGGGGTCAGAATAACAATTAAATCCGAATATGTAGTTGTCCGCAGAAGTAGGCGTGTATGTTACGGACCACTTGTTGTAAGTAATATTTTTTAAACCCGTACTGTCTAATAATATATCTGTGTGATTAGCTGGAACGGTGTCTTTACCAATTGTAACTTTCAGGTTTTCTGCATATACTGTGCTTCTTACTCTTACATAAAATGTAATGGTTACAGGATTGGTATTCAGTGCTAAACTAGGCGTGAACGCCCAAGCATCCGCAGCCTCAGTAACAGAATACCCATAAAACATAGAATTTGTACCATGATACGAATAGGTGTTTGTGGTATTTTGTTTCCAATTATTCCCCGCACCATTGTTAACCATTGTCCACCCCGAGGGTGGGAACGTACCTTCAAAGCTCTCTTGTAAGATAGCCTGAGCATTTACTCCTTTCACTAGGAGTATAAACATTGCAATAAGTAGCAATGAAAAGTGTCGAATTTTTCTCATGATTATTTATTTAAATTAATGGAATAGCCAAAAATAATGGCTGAAATCCACATTTAGCACATTCTTTTTTAAAAAAAATAGATTTTCACATAGTTGCATGGCCAATTTTGACCAAAAAAAGCAAATTCCATCACACATGTTGCCATAATTTACGCTTCGGTTTTCATTAGTAGCTTAAAAAATGTGCTCCCAACATAGTACTACATAAGCAGCAAAAAATCAATACTTATCAGAAATAGAATTACAAAAGGTAATTGCGTAATCTTACAACATTACTTTACATCGAACTTCGGACACCTAAGAAATAAAGCATCATTTCATCATATCAATAGGATTTTGGGAATTTGGCACCATTTAAACAGCAACTAGTCCAATAGATAATAGAGTGAGTTTCCCTTTTATTAAAAGATATAGCCCCTCCCTTATTGGAAAACAACCTTCATTTGTGCCATTGGGGCATTTTTTTCCAATAGAAGCTTTCCTTGTAGTTGCGCTTTTCGATGCTATAAATTTCATAAACATGTTGATATACTTATTTGGTCTTCTTGGGGTAATCTTTCTTATGGTTGTTTGGTTTGTGCGATTGCCAATGTTTGGCAAAACCCCTTCTGGCACTTACTTAAACATGCTGAAACAATCGCCACAATACAGCAATGGCAAATTTCAAAACCAAAGCCCAACTCCCGACATCACAGAAGGAGTGAGTTACGGCCAAGTGTTATGGTCGTTTCTATTTGAAAAAAGTAAGCGATTAAAACCAAATGCTGCGCTGCCCTCCCAAAAAACTAACTTACATACCCTATTGCCAAAAGAAAATGTACTGGTATGGTTTGGCCATTCTTCTTATTTTATTCAAATTGATGGTAAACGCATCATGGTAGATCCTGTGTTTAGCGGTAATGCCTCACCGATTCCTGGTTCTATGAAAAGTTTTTTGGGTAGCGATATTTATACAGTTGACGACATACCTGAAATAGATTACCTATTCATGTCACACGATCATTGGGATCATCTAGATTATCCTACAATTATTGCCCTGAAACCGAAAATAAAACAAATCATTACTGGTTTAGGTACTGCATTGCATCTTCGGCATTGGGGATTTCCTAGCGATATGATATTGGAAAAAGATTGGTTTGCCACTTTTGAGTTAGCACCAGGTTTTGTGGTTAACACCCTTCCTGCTCGCCACTTTTCTGGTCGGGGGTTGCTTAAGCGACAGCAATCGTTGTGGATGTCATTTGCCTTAAAAACACCTACGATGAATTTATTTATTGGTGGAGATTCTGGGTACGACACTCATTTCGAAGCCATTGGCAAACAGTTCGGCCCATTTGATTGGGCTATTTTAGAATGCGGACAGTACAATAAAAACTGGCGCTACATACATGCTATGCCCGATGAAGTGGTGCGTGCCGCAGTTGATTTGCAAGCAAAAAAGCTGTTGCCTGTCCATTGGGCAAAATTTCCATTAGCGCAACATGATTGGGATGAACCGATTATTAAAGTGAGCCAACATGCCACTGCCGCTCGAATGCCTATTGCAACACCTATGATTGGAGAGAAAATAAGATTGGATGATGCTACGCAACAGTTTCAACCATGGTGGAAGGGTATTGGGTAGAAAAAAACTAGCGCTACCATTCTTCTTACTTCCGCTCGCTCAAAAAGTTCAAGTTTGTTTATTTTCTACTTTATCAATTTAGGTTAGCATTAGATTCAGAAAACAATATTAAATGTGTGTAGCTATTTTTTGAACCATTTACGATATTAAGCAGCCCAATCAGCTTTATTGCAAAACGTATTTGTAATTGCTTTAAAACCAAACCTCCACTTTCAGTCCGACTTCAGCTACTAAAAATTTTTACCAAACCACAAATCCATATTCGTTTGGTTTAGTGGCAATATTTCACCACCCTTCCAAATAAATGTTAGATGTTTTGTTGAACCGTGGCGGAACTTTACTCAAAGCAAAACCCAAAACATTGAATAATATTACTCAGTGCCTTTTCACCAAAAACCCGTCAGGTGTTTAATCTGACGGGTTTGAAAAACGCTAAGTTGGAAAACTACTAAATGTCAAAACGGATACCCTGAGCTAGTGGAAGATGTGTACCCCAATTGATGGTGTTGGTTTGTCGGCGCATATAGGCTTTCCAAGCGTCGCTGCCACTTTCGCGACCACCGCCAGTTTCCTTTTCCCCTCCAAATGCGCCTCCAATTTCAGCACCGCTGGTACCAATGTTTACATTAGCAATACCACAATCGCTTCCACCTACTGCTAAAAATTGTTCTGCTTCGCGCATGTTTAAAGTCATGATGCTAGACGAAAGCCCCTGCGGTACCCCGTTTTGAAGTGCGATAGCTTCCGCTAGGGAACTGTATTTCATCACGTATAATATAGGTGCAAAAGTTTCGTGTTGCACAATGGGGTAGCTATTCTCCACCTCTGCAATGCAAGGCTGAACAAAACAACCACTTTCATAGGCTTCATCTCCAGTAAGCACTTTTCCTTCCACTAGGAATCGACCTCCTTGTTGTTTGCACTGGTCAATAGCGAGTAGGTACTGTGCCACCGCAGTTTTGTCAATTAATGGCCCTACGTGGTTGGAGGCATCTAAGGGATTGCCAATCCGCAATTGCTTGTAAGCTTTTATTAGTGTGGTGGTAAATTGATCATAAACAGATTCATGAATAATTAAGCGTCGAGTAGTGGTGCAGCGTTGCCCAGCAGTACCCACGGCTCCAAACACACATCCCAATAAAGCCATTTCGAGGTCGGCATGTTCGCTGATGATGATGGCATTGTTGCCTCCTAATTCTAAGAGGGTTTTCCCCAATCTTCCCGCAACAGTTTGGTTTACTGCCTTGCCCATTCTGGTACTTCCTGTAGCGGAAACAAGGGGTATCCTTGTGTCTTTAGCCAGCCACTCCCCTACTTGGTAATCACCTTGTACCAAACAACTCACACCCTCTGGTACTGCATTGGCAGCGAAAACTTTACCAATAATTTTTTGCACGGCAACACTGCAAAGCGGTGTTTTCTCGCTCGGTTTCCACACACACACATTGCCACATACCCATGCTAGTGCTGCATTCCAGCTCCAAACGGCCACAGGAAAATTAAAAGCAGATATGATGCCCACAATACCCAAGGGATGCCATTGTTCGTACATCCGATGGTTAGGACGTTCGCTGTGCATGGTTAACCCATATAACTGACGAGAAAGCCCCACGGCAAAATCGCAGATGTCTATCATTTCCTGCACTTCGCCCAAGCCCTCTTGCAAGCTTTTGCCCATTTCATAACTCACCAGTTTGCCAAGGCTTTCTTTATATTCGCTAAGCGCATTGCCCACTTGGCGCACTATTTCCCCTCTTTTCGGCGCCGGCCATGTTCGCCACACTTCAAATGCAGCTTGCGATGTTTGCATCACTTGTTCGTAAGCAGCCTCATCTGTTGCCGCCACCACGCCAATAGATTTCCCATCTACTGGTGAAAAGCTTTCTATTTCTGAACCAGTGCTGTTTATCCAATTATTGCCAGTAGAAGTGCCAATATTGCTAGAGGAAAGTTGAAGATGTGCTAAAAAATCCATGATACGATCAATGAGTTGTTGAATAAAATAGTTGTAGTCATAAAAAAAGCAGACTTGCGTCTGCTTTTAAAATAAATTGTAGTAGTTGATATTATATCAAATCCATGCCCTTTGCAAAATAAGTAACTGTTCCTGGTAGCGCTAGCCAAAAAAATTCGCGATACACAAACATGAGGGTTACTAAAATTCCTAACCATAGAAAAAATAAAATCCAGTACTTACCAGTAGATTGTTGTGCCTCCATTATCCAAAAAATTTTTACAAATGTAATTGGATGACTCAATTGAGCCAAACCAAAATTCAATATTCTTAATAGTAATTGATACGCTCAACTTAGCTTCTTGCCGCTTCCCCTTACTAGCGAGGGAAGTTCTCTTTGTAGTAAGCAATGGCTTCTTCAATAATGCCGATTGCTTTTGTTTTATCGCCAAATTCTTCTACGCGCACAGATTTCTTTTCCAATTTCTTGTACTCTTCAAAGAAATGACGCAGCTCATCGAAAAAGTGGGGCTGTAATTCTTCTATGTTATTATAGTGGTTTACTGTAGGGTCGTTGGCCGCCACTGCAATTATTTTGTCATCAGCTTCGCCTTGGTCAATCATCTGCATAACGCCTATTACTTTAGCATCCATCATCGTCAACGGCACTACAGAAAGGGAGGTAATCACCAAAATGTCTAAGGGGTCTTTATCACCACCATAGGTCTGAGGTATAAAACCATAATTAATTGGATAGTGGAAGGAAGAATAAATAATTCTATCCAGTTTTAGTAACCCTGTAGGTTTATCTATTTCGTATTTACAGCGGCTACCTTGAGGGATTTCAATAATTGCAGTTACTTCCCTAGGAGCTTTTTCACCAGGGGAAACACCGTGCCAGGGATGTAGTACATGTGTAGTAATCATAAAGTAAAAATTAGTTTTGGGTTAAAAAATTATTGTAGGAATAAAATATCCTATTAGACGAAAACGATTGCAATTAAAGGACTTTACGCCAAACTTACGCTACAAATTAGGATTGAAGGTGTATTTGAAGTCAACCAACCATTTGTTGTTCTGCATAACCACCTTTATTTTATGGCCTATCTTGTCATAAGTATTGCTGTAATTGATGATGGTGATGGTTTCAGAAAGGTTGGCAATTTCAGCGATGTTGATAGATGCTTCGCGGTACTGCTGCCTACCGTCACGGTCTTTTTCTCTGTATGCACGCTCCAATTGCTGCAATTGCTTTTGGTTGTCTGCATCAGGCAGCATGTAGTATTTCGCTTTTTCAAAATCACCTTTTAAACAAGCATCAATAAAATAACGCCCCGCATCAAGTGCATTGTTTGCTTCTGCATAGGTGTTAGAGAGGGATGTTGTGCCACAAGCAAAAAGCATAACCGTTAAGCAAAGCGTAAGAATATATTTCATTTTGGCGTTTTGACGTATGGTTTAAGAACTTGCGAAGATAAGCGATGAGTTATGTTATGAAATCATTCCCCAAAAGTGGGTGGGTATCGATAGGAGAGCATCAAGGTAGTGGGCATTCTGCTAACAATTTCTCCATTCTTTTACTCATGAACAATTGACTCGTTTCAATATAATTACCAAAAACAATCACCATTTTCTCTATAACGAACATGATTTTTCTTACCCGATTCCATGTTAATGTCCACTACTTGTTTAGCTTTTGGATGCTGTTGTTGGCTTTAGGCTTTATATGGATTGACGATTTTCAAACCTTTTATATTTTCAAAATCCTTTTCGTTGTTCGTAATTAATTGATAATCGTAAACTAAAGCAGTAGCTGCAATAATAGCATCTGGTGTTTTAATTTTTTTGGTTCTTCTTAATCTAACGCATTCTGCAATTACATCTAGGTTAATATTTAAAACATTGCTATCAGAAATAAAATCCTTTACTTTTTGCAATGTATCCTCATCCGTATTCCAACACAAAAGCTCTATTTGCGTAATGACAGATATATTTGGAACTGCATCAATTGCCACGTCCATCAATGCTAAACCAACAGTTGAAAACGAAGCAGACAAATAACCAGAAACAACATTGGTGTCAATCAGATATCGTTCCATTCACTCCTCATTTGTTGGATATGTATGTTTAAATCCTCCCCTTGTTCTTTGCTAATAATCCCTTTGTATTTATCAGAAAGCTTGGTCTTGACCGGTACAAAATCTTCGCTCAAGACCTTAATCAATCGTAGTTCTTCCAACTCGTGCAAAAGCCCCATAGCTTTTTGATTGGTCAGTTGTATCAGTATTTTATTTCCCATATAAAAATCTTTAGCCAGAGAATTCATTCATTTTCTGTAAACTCATCGCAAAGTAACTCTTAAACTATTCTATGCACCAAATTATATGTCTCCATTGGCTCATCCTCACAGAAAAAACGAGGTTTTAGCGTCTCCGTTTATCTATTTGAACCCCAATCATAATGTTGTTAGTTTTAATTTAGCTGCATAATCACTTTTGAAGCACTTAATGCCCACGGAGCAGGTTGCCCGCTAGAGCATGGCACATTATAGGCTTTTTTTATTTTATTCCTCCCCCCAACCATTCCATCGCCTTTTCCTCACCTTGTTCTATTGCCATTTCTACGGTTTGTTTGGCGGTTTGGAGTTTCCCCAGACCTGACAGGTTTTTGAAACCTGTCAGGTCTTGTTATACAACCCAATCCACTCCATCGCCTTGTATTACGGCCTGCGTGGCGGTTTGGGATTCCCGCAGCCCTGACAGGTTTTTGAAAACCTGTTAGGGCTTTATTATACAACTTTATCAACTCCATCTCCGCTTCCTCTCCTTGCTCAAGGTTTCTTCTTTGCTTTTTTTATTAATTCTTGTATTGCTTTTTCATCGGCATCATCTGCCGCTTTAGCTTCTTCATTTTTTCTTTGTGTATCAAATGTTAAGTAAGCTTGCTTGGCAAACGCTTTTGCTTCTTCTTGGCTTACCGTGCCAGCACCGATTAATAATTTTTTTCGGCTAAAGGCAATGATATTGTCCACCTCGCTTTGCCAATAGGCAAGGGTTAACTGGGTTTCTTCTTGTGCCCTTAGTTCGGCAGTATCTAAGAAAATGGACACTAACCTGTTGAGCGTATCTATTTCCGATTCCGTGAGGTAGTTCTTTGCAATAATCACATCTTCTTTTCGCACCCTGCTTCCTTTCCAAGACGTTAACCCCATATTGGGCAAATCTGCTTTTGCACGGTTGATGATGATTTCCGCGGCAGTCTGTTGGGTAGTGGCATAGAGTAATTTGTTTTGTGTGGCTGCAAAAAACAGGTCGGTCTCTTTTTGATTGGGTGCATAGTCTGCACTAAGGGCAAATAAATCCCTCAATTTTTGATAGAACCTTTTTTCAGAAGCCCGTATATCTCTGATGCGGGCCAACAATTCATCAAAATAATCTTTGCCAAATTGTTTGCCTTGTTTTAGCCGCTCATCGTCTAAAACGAATCCTTTGATGATAAACTCTTTCAAGGTTTGTGTAGCCCAAATGCGGAATTGGGTGGCTTGTTTGCTATTTACTCGGTATCCAACTGCAATTACTGCATCTAAGTTGTAAAATTTTGTCTTATATTTTTTACCATCAGCAGCAGTAGCCGAGATTTCCTCGGTAACTGCTGTGGGGTTAAGTTCATCTTCATTAAAAATATTTTTCAGATGCAATGAAATATTGTCTGTACTGCATCCAAACAATGCAGCCATTGCCTTTTGGGTAAGCCAGAAAGTTTCGTTTTCAAAGCGTACTTGTATGTGTACTTTCCCTTCGGGGGTTTCGTAAAAAATGATGTCGCTCATGTTGTTCCTTTTTAAATTTTAAATTCCTTTAGCATCTATTCCATCGCCTTTTCCACTGTTTGATTGGCGGTGGCGGCAGACCTGACAGGTTTCAAAAACCTGTCAGGTCTTTATTATACAACCCCACCCACTCTATCACCTTTTTCTCGCCTTGTTCTATGGCCATTTCTACGGCTTGCTTGACAGTCTCCTCAGACCTGACAGGTTTTCAAAACCTGTCAGGTCTTTATTATACAACCCCATCCACTCCATCGCCTTTTCCTCGCCTTGTACTCCAGCCTGCTAGGCGGTTTGGGATTCCCGCAGCCCTGACAGGTTTTTGAAAACCTGTCAGGGCTAAACATCGCTTTTATTGCATTTTATTAATTGCTTTTTTGATGTTTTCTACATTTTCTAGATACAGCTTAGCTCTATTTGGTTCGGAAGCAATCCACCGCAATTTGCCTTGATCATCCTTTGTGCCTCCTTGAAATTTCATCAAGTCTAGCCCTTCGGTATCGCATTCCTCCACGAAAATGGGAATAACACAAATGCCATCATTATTTTTTATTCGTGTTCTTACAATCCCCAATTCCTGTTCCCAGATGTAATCGGAATGTAGAAAGTTGGCACTGATCATGAGAAGTACGATGTCTGCCATTTCTAGTTGGTGCTTGATTTTTTCGTTCCAATCGCTGCCAGCTATTATTTTACGATCGTACCAGGTTTCTATCCTGCCATTCCTTTTGAGCATGGAAAAATGTTTGTCAAGCTCATCACGATAAGTTTCGTCTTTGTGTGAATATGAAAAGAATATACGGAGCTTTCTGCCCGCTTCGTTGCCTAATAAATTTAGAGCCATATAATCGAGTGGGATTCTTTTTTGGGTTTGGGTACAAATGCCAAAATAATTTTTGGCTATAATGTTTTGATGGGTTTCTTGGATATCAAAATATTGATTTTCAATGGTGGAAAGTGAAACATGGTAGATTCCTTCAAAATCTCTTTGTTCTTTTTCTTTTGCATCTTTTCCCCCTTCTATGCCTTGCATTTCTTCAGATAAAGAGGACTTATCTTGATTTATATTAGGTTTCTTATTAAACACAAAAAAGTCAAACAGTTCTTTGGCTATTTCGGTCTTGCCCTTCTTGTCTTCGATGTGTATTTGTATCTGGCGATTTTCAGTTTTGTAGTACACCAATACTTCAATTGCTAATTGAATGGTTTTTGATTTATACTGAAACAGAATCCCATACTTCCAATAAGCAGTATCGTCTATGGCGTATTTACCATATTTTGACATAAAATTAAAAAACCGTCCTTCGTGCAAAAAGTCTTCAAAACACAAGCTGAATGTATAGGGCAGCAGTTTTAGCAAGGTCGTTTTAAAACTATGATTGTAATCGGGAAGGTATTGGGGAAGAGTGTATTTCTTTTCCGACTGTTCTTCTTTTACAAAAAACAAATCATATTGATCCAAAATATCAATAAATAATTGGGTGTCTATTTCATTATTCAATACCTTTTTTAACTGATTCCTCGTAAAAGACCCTGCCTGCTCTCTTACACCAATTTTCTCAAGTACATCTTTATATATCCAATCTGAAAGCTTAGGAGGGCTAGTAAGTATATAATCTTTTAATAAATGCTTGCCTGCTTTTTCATTAAAGGAAATGATATTGCCTGAAAACTCTAAATAGCTCAATAGATATTCGAACAAGTCGATATCCATTTCTGGGGCATATAGTTCTTTGAATCTCGCTTTTTCAATTTTCCACCCACCTCTTAAATCCTTAATATCTAATCGCTGCTTTATAGCAGCAAATTCTTCAGGCACTTCCCCTAAAACCTTTACATGCTGATTCATGACCTCATGAAGCCGATGTATAAAAAAAATATTTTCTATGGATAGTTCTTTTTGAAATAATGATTTTACATCGACAGCGTAGACTTGCTCAAACCCAACCTGATAGTGCTGTAATTTTTTACTATCCGGAAAATAAACTTTGTCAGGTTTAAAACCGTCTTTTTCCTCTAGATAGTCAGTACTTGTCCAAACATTTTGCACCAACCACAATGGGGAAAGGTATTTTCCAGATTCGTCTTTCTTTTGCGAAAAAGCCCTTGCTGTACCCAACCAATAGCCATAGTCAGGTTTTTTACCTGCCACATTCCTCCATAGGACAAGGTTAAAATCTTGTTCACGAATAAACATTTGGTGAAAACCATGATGGTAGGATTGCCCCCCAAAATCCCAAATTGTAGCTTGGTAATCAGTATTTGGGATAAAATAGATTTCTGTATTTGTGCCATGGGTTTCCTTTTCTCTCTCTATGTATTTTTTCTCTTTTTCATTGAAAAAATGTATCAATTGTGTTTTTCCTATCCTCCCGTCCCCTATGATATTAAGCTTTAGGAAGGTATTAGGAATTCTTGGTTTCAAAAAGCTTTTGATATAACCAAGAATTTCATTTTTATTTTTCCAATTTTTTATTGATACATTTTTTATTGGATCTATGATTATGCCCCAATATTTTAATTGTTCTAAAATTTTTACAGCTTTAATTGAGATATTTTTTAAATTCTCAGCTTTAAGGGTTCCTACATTGAGAACAATTAAATTAGTAAGGTTTTCTATGTTTTCAATACTTTGAATTTGATTGAACGAAATATCAAAAACTCTTAATGCAGTGAGATTGTCCAAATTCTCCATTTGCCTAATTTGGTTATCTGATAAATCTAGGTTCTTTAAAACAGTAAGTCTATCTAAATTTTCTATTTTATTGATTTTATTGCTGTTCAAAAAAAGCATACTCAAAGCGATAAGATTGTCTAAATTTTCTATCCGCTCAATATGGTTATAAGGTAAAAAAAGCGAGTTCAAACCTAAATGGTTTTCTAAATTCTCAATTCTTGTGATTTGATTGTGAGCTAAAAAAAGCGAATTCAAAGTTGTAAGTTTGTCCAGATTTTCTATCCTCTGAATTTTATTAAAAGATAATTGAAGTCTATTTAAAATTTTAAGATTGTCTAAATTTTCTATACATTCTATTTTATTATTTTTTAAGTTAAGATCAGTCAATGAATCTAACTTTTCTAAATTCTCAATTAGCATGATTTGATTTTTAGATAAATCAAGCTTTGTCAAAGCGGTGAGATTTTCCAAATTTTCTATCCGCTGGATTTCATTGTAACTTAAATCAAGTTCTGTCAAAGCGGTGAGGTTGTCCAAATTTTCTATCTTCTGGATTCCCATTGAATTCAAAAACAGCAATTGTAAGTTAGGTAATTGCCCCAATTCTGTAGGAATATAACGTAGACGATTTTGTAAATTTTGCCCATATCTGTGATAATAATAGCCCTCTTTATCTTCCCAACCATTCCCCACTACCAACTCTTCCAGCCAAGTTAATTCAAACAATTCCTTTGGCCATTCTGTCAATCCACAATTACCAAGGTTCAATCTTCCCGTTCTTTCTTCTTTTTCTTTTGCTATGAGTTTTAGGGCTTTTTCGCTCATGGGGGTAATTTATTTTTTGGGGTTAATAATTCGTTTGAGAGGGCAGCCCTGACAGGTTTTGAAAACCTGTCAGGGCTAAAATATACTATTTTACAGATTTTACATTAATAGGTTTCGGTATCTCCACATTAATCTTCCCTTCAATTTTTAGTGGCTCGGTGGGGGTGGATTTGTTGCAGTAGATAAATACGGCGGGGATGATGCAGACTATTGCCAAGAGACCGTAAAACAGTTTCATGCTTTTGGAGAAGACCACCTTCCAGAATTGGTTGTAGGGATTATTGTAGATTAACAGCTTGTTGATGTTTAAATCATAGGGAGCTATTGGGCTGTTGTCTGCTATGGCAGCTTCGTAAAAACTGCGGTACTTTCTTTCGGTTTGGAGAAATTGGGCATCTAATAGCCAAAACAATACTATCGGCACGACGGACACGATGACCAATGCCTCGTTTTTGGCGGATGCCGCCCAAGCCAATAGGGCAGATACAATGGTAATGGCCCAACCCTTTATCATAAACGAATTGCTGTTCATGCGGGTAATGATGTTTTGCAAGAAATCGAAATGCTTGCGTTGATCTTCTGTGAAAGTCCTACTCATTGTGCTACTTTTTATTGATTATTTTATCGAAAATCTGTTTTTGTACAAAGTCCTTAAAAAATTTGTCCCGCTCTTGTTTTTCTTTTGGGATATGGGTTGATTTAAAATCATAAAACTTACCAAGTACTTCTTGCCTATAATTACACTCTGTAATGTTGATTCTTAATACACTGAATCCTTCTCCGCTATCCTTGGTCTTGAAATGTTCCTCAATTATTGGCATCTCCACATCCCAGATGTACTTCTTTTCCTTTTTGTTGTAGTGTACACTATTGAGTAGAATAATTAAGTCTGCTGTTTTAAATTCTTCTCTTATCTGTTTATTCCAGTCGCTTTCGTTGATGTCTTCATCACAAAAAATACGAAGGGTGTTTCCGTCTTCAAAAATCTTCAAATTGTCCACTAACTCCCTGAATGGATTGAACTTATACTCTATATCACTATTATCCTCTTTAGCATAAGAAATGGCAATTTTTAAAGGGGCTTTGTCTATTACTTGGGGCAATTCCACCGTTTCCTTTTTGGATTGTTTTATCAACTCCTCAATGTCACAAGGCAAAAACGCCCCTTCCGAATCTGTCTGCTGCCATCCTTTGGTTTTACGGTAAAGCACCCAATACATTTTTTCCAGCACATAAGCCTTGGTTGCAGGGTCCGTTGCTTTTTCTACTGTAAGCAGCAGCGTTGGTTCGTTTTCTAGGTATTCAATTAGAAAATAGCTGCCGTTGTTTTCGTTTACCACCATAATGCCCGTTCTCCAATAATGGCATTTTTCAGTTTTATCGCCAAACTCCACTATCAATTGCTGCATCACTTTATAGCCAATATAGCTATGCGTATATCGGTATTGTTCCACCGCATGTTTGTCTTTTCGGTCTTCTTGCTTCTGTTTTACATGTAATGGCTTTTCCTTAGGCAGAAATTCGGGGAACACATAGGTGGCGTACTCGTGGTATTCATCCTTTTGGGCATATTCATCCTGCAAGGGAAAACAAATAGTGCAGCTTCGCATAAACTGGGTAAACAATTGTTTCATCTCAGCATTATCGTGGCTTCCCCATTCTAGCCACAAGGTTCTTAGGCTGCAAAAGCCTCGATTGTCTTGGCGCATGTGGGTGTAAAAATCTGCGCCTCGGTTTAGCACACTGTAGATTTTATCTAATACCCATTTTTGGTGTACGATGATATGCTCGGGCATGTATTGTTCGTCATGATACACATAGCCCGAATTGCTGAGGTAGGTAAGCAATACGCCAAAGGCCGAAGGATTGATACCGTATTCGTCGGCAATCTTATCAAATGCCTCTTTGGTGATGATTCTTTTGTTGGGTTTCTCTTTTTGCTGTTCCGATAAAAAATAGTCCACCACCTTGCTCCATTTTTCAGGCATGGTCATGCCATAATCGGGTAGTTGTTGCACCATTTTATTAATAAAATATTGCAAATCTTCTATGTTAGTGCCCTTTATGGCACTTACTTTTTCGAACCTATAATTATTTGCCCCAGCAATGGCATTGGCTTTAAGATTAACATATCCGTCTTCAAATTTATTTTGAACCAGGATGATGGGATTGCGTTCATTGTTATCTCTCACGTTTTCTATCCAATATTCTAAGGGATGGTTGCGGGTGGTTTCTGTTGCTACAATGCGGTCGGGCGCTTCGGTGATGGCTTCAGTTTCATTGTCGAATACAATCAATTGCAGGGCATCACTGTTCATAAACAGACGATGCGTGCCATGATAGATTTCCTGCCCCCCAAAATCCCAAGTGAATAATTTTCCCTTGTTGTGTTTTAGGTCGCTGTTGATTACCACCCCGTGGGTGCTGGTTTTATTTTCCGTGCATTTGCCGTTTTTCAATGCCTCGATTAAACTGCTTTTGCCCACGTTGCCATTGCCTGTGAGCATCATCTTTACTGTGTAATTTACGATGCTGCCACTGTCCAATTCTTTTTTCCATTCTAGCCAGTTTTGCAAGCAATCATCAAAATAATCTCCCTGTAAAGCCTTTGGAAAATTTTTTGTGGGATTGTTATATAAATGTAGTTTTTGAATCTCCTTTAAATGCTGCAGATTTTCTACTTTTTCTATTTGATTGTCTGATAAATCAAGCTTCGTCAAAGCAGTAAGCTTGTCTAAATTTTCTATCCGCTGGATTTGATTGTCTGATAAATCAAGCTTCGTCAAAGCAGTAAGCTTGTCTAAATTTTCTATCCGATGGATTTCATTGTTAGATAAATAAAGATCCGTCAAAGCGGTGAGCTTGTCCAAATTTTCTATCCGTTGGATTTTGTTTTCTAATAAATTAAGTACCGTCAAAGCGGTGAGCT
>JAIXOJ010000088.1 GCA_027486835.1 Chitinophagaceae bacterium | reverse complement strand
CTAGTCCATCGATGTTAATTGGAGCCAACTTGGGTAAAGCTAATCGGCCTTTGTATAATGGTAATATTAGTAGCATGGGTGTAAACATACCCAAGCTAGGTACGCCATTGTTGTATAATTACCAGTACGACCAGTTGAATCGATTGGTAGGCATGGATGCTTGGAAGAGCAATAGTAATTGGAGTAATTTGACACCAACAGAAGACTACAAGGAAAAAGTAAGTTATGACCCTTATGGTAACATACTAAGGGGTGCATAAAATTTTTTCGCCCCTTTTCTCATTTGCCATTCACCCAATCAGGATGACGGTGAAATTATATATTACACTGAGTTCCACTGAGGTTCATAGAGAGCCACAGAGGTTCAAGGCTCAGTGGTTCTCTGTGCCTTTTCTGCGCAACTCTTTGAAATTAAACTAAGTATAATCAAACTAATATTTGCGAAATGTGAATGCAAAAAATATTTATGCACCCCTTATTTATGTAATAACACATAAGCAGCCCTATCTGCACCAACAAACTTTTAAGTTATAGCTCTTGCAAAAAGGCATACCCCCCAATAATTCCCATTTTGAAAAGGAGTATTATTTGCCTGATTCATTAACTGCAATAACAGGTATGCCAATCCAAAAACGGGAACTCATATAAACTAATTTATTAGGATAATTTTTGAAAATTTAGCACCAACTAATGAAGCTATCCGATACTGACAAATTGTCTTGAAATAGCCCCAAAAAGCCTTAGGAAGCCCAAAAAATCGGTACAAATGTCCACCCCAATGCTTCAAAAGTGCACCCCAATGCTTCAAACCAGTGCCCCAATGCTTCACATGAGCATCGAAATACTTCCATACACTACCCTAAAGCTTCAACGGAGTACCCTATAAATTCAAAGCAGGATTGAAGGCATTCAAGGGAGTATCCGATGCGTTCGATTAGGTGAAAGGGGGGGTAGGTTGTACGTAGTAGGTAGTTGGTGTTAGGTGTAAAAAAGTATGCAAGTTGTTCCTACTAGAAATTTTCCGCAAATTGAAACAGATAATACGACTAATCCAATGATTAGTGCTATTGGAGCGATAGTGACGGGCGCAAAGAATTTACATTCCGAGCGGCTTTCTAAAAAGTAAAAAAATGGTTTTATTGTTTTCGAATATCTGTCTGAAACAAATTTCGTTTATGCAATCTAGAAGTCTTCAAACTTCAAAAAAATTACCTTTTTTTGACAGCCTCTTTGTGAAGGAAGCGAAAATCTTTTATGCACCCACTCAAAACTATTTAAAGCCCAATTGCACTTCTTTATATTGAGGTAGCTGAGATAAACGATTAGCCGGGGCGGAAATATTTGTAAAAGGACTAGTGAATTACACATTAGTGTTGCTAATAAATGGATTTGCTAGTATAAACATTTGATAAAATTTTTGATTTAGTATTTGAGATACGATGGTTAAAAAAAGAGTTCCAAAAAACTACAATCCTATAGCAATAAAACTATTATTGCCGCCCACTTAAATAATGCAATACCTTATTTAAAACTTGGTCACTTTGGGTAAACCATTGGATACTGGGGTCTTTTTTAAACCAAGTCATTTGCCGTTTAGCATATTGCCTAGTATTGATTTTTATTTGCTCTACAGCTTGGGATAAGCTACATTCTTTATTTAAATGAGCAAATATTTCTCGATATCCTACGGTTTGTAATGCATTCAATGACTGCACAGCTTGTAAGGAAGCCACTTCATTAGCAAGCCCATCCTGCATCATTTGATCTACCCGTTGGTTGATTTTTTTAATCAATTGCTCTCTTGGCATCTCAATACCGATTTTAATGATTTCAAAAGGGCGTTCTACCGATTGGTGAGATCGATATTCTGTAATTGACCGTCCTGAAGCAATTACTATTTCCAATGCTCGAAGTAATCGCTGGGGATTTTGCTGTTCTGCTTGGTGCCAGAATATAGGGTCTTTAAGGGCAATTTCTTGTTGTAGCCATTCCAAACCATTTTCTTGGTATAAGTTTAAAAGTTCGTTTCTAATCGTTGGTGAAATAGGGGGCATAATATCTATACCATCTGTAAAAGCTTTTAAATAAAGACCTGTTCCACCAACCATTAAAGCTACCTCTTTTTGGATAAAGATTTGTTCAGTTGCAGCCAATGAGTACTGCTCAAATACGCCTGCATTTACGTCATCCTCAATACTGTGTGAGTCAATAAAATAATGAGGTATTACCTCTAATTCCTTAGGACTGGGTTTAGCTACTCCAATGGATAATTCTCGGTAGCATTGGCGGCTATCAGCAGAAATAATTGCAGTATCCAAATAGGTCGCTAAATCGATGGCCAATGCTGTTTTACCCACTGCTGTAGAGCCAACTATGATGATGATTTTTTTTCGCTGTTGGGATCTATCCATAATTTAAAGAAAAAAGCAGCTAACACCAAATGTGAGCTGCTTTCGTGAAAATTTACAATGAGGGTTGTTTACTCATCACCGCCTGGGTCTTCTGAAAATCCTTCGGCTTCGGTAACTTCTTTTAGGTCATATTTCTCTTCAATATCGGCAAATTTCTCACCCAAAAGGCTTTTTGTACCATATTGTGGTGGCCCAATTCCTTCTTTTCTAGTGATGGCAGGATACACCGTTTTTGTCTTGGCTTCATCCTTAATTACTGCAATAAGGGAAACCTGAAATGTCCAGTTTTTATTGAAGTCGTACACATAGATAAACTTTTGGTTAGTATCCTTTATCTCACTGGCAATAAGTGTGTCTGACATCAAGAGTGGTTCGGCTTGATAAGATTTGTCGTATTTAGCAAGGGTAATTTCCCTACCTCTTACCCAGGAATCATTGCTTCTGTAAAATGTAGCACCAAACTTAGAGTCAAAGTCATAAGCACTTAAGATGGCATGGTGTAAATCTTTAAAATTCTGCGTGTGCTTTATAGTGATGTCCCTATAAATAGAATCATCTTCTTCGTAATGTACCCTAAATTTTAATAAAGCCATATAGTAAACCTATTTCTGTTCAGTCAATTAATGTTGAAAATATTTTACAAGAGCAGTTGTTTGATTTAATGTATTGTTTCTAAAAGTTCTCAATAACTCAGAGTCCTTTATCTTCATACAATTCATTTCTCAACTATTGAAAACATTACTGCTTAGTGCAAATAAAAGCTGTTTTCTACTACAGCCTGTCAATTGTACAATAAATTGTGGCTTTAAATTTTTTTAAAGCCTTCAACTAAATTTAATTCTGAAGCATTTTTTTAAATAATTGATTCATATTCCAAGTTAATATTTTGCTAAGCAGGCATAGCTACACAAGATTTTTTTGGAGTCGACCCCAGCTTTATTCTTGCAATGGCGAAACGGGAAACAATTGTATAGCCTGAGCTTCTTTTAGCATAAAATTGAATGCAGCCTCATAATCATTAGGTATGATTCCATCCAAAATAGCATTTCGAATGGAATCCTTTAAAATGCCAACTGGGCGGCTGGGGGTTAAGTTAAAAGTGGTCATGATAATATCACCTGTAATTGGTGGTTGCCAATTTCTGATATGATCTTTCTCCTCCACCTCTTTCAGGCGTTGACGAACCAATTCAAAGTTTTGTAAGTATCGTTGAACCTTCTGCTTGTTTTTGCTGGTAATATCAGCGTTGCAAAGCATCATCAGCGCATCAATATCATCCCCAGCATCAAACAATAAACGCCTAATGGCACTATCGGTAATATTTTCTTTGGTAAGTGATATGGGTCTTAAATGAAGTTCCACTATTTTTTGTACAAACTTCATTTTTTCATTTTGGGGCAATTTTAATTGATTGAATATTTTGGGCACCATGCGTGCACCCACCACCTCGTGGCCGTGGAAGGTGAAACCATGTCCTTCCTCAAAACGTTTGGTAGCAGGTTTGGCAATGTCATGCAGCAGGGCTGCCCACCTAAGCCAAAGGTCTTGGGTATGAGGCGCAATGTTATCTACCACCTGTAGTGTGTGGTAAAAATTGTCTTTATGACCCATACCATCTACATATTCTGCTCCATGTAAAGCCATGATTTGTGGAAAAATGAGCTGCATTAATCCGCTTTTGCTGAGCAAATCCAATCCAATGCTGGGTTTTGGGGCGAGCAATATTTTGTTGAGTTCATCGGTAATTCTTTCCTGCGATACGATTTTTATCCGTTTCGCATTATCTGTAATCGCTCGGAATGTAATAGGGGAGATGGTAAATCCAAGTTGTGTGGCAAACCTAATGGCACGCATCATTCGCAAAGGGTCATCACTAAAGGTTTGTAAGGGTGCTAAGGGGGTTTGGATTATCTTTTTGGCAATATCTTCCAATCCACCAAAGGGGTCAATTAATTGGCCATAGTTGGCTTCATTCAAGCTGATAGCCAAAGTATTGATGGTAAAATCTCTTCTATTTTGGTCATCCTCTACCGTGCCTTCGGCCACAGTGGGCTTACGGCTATCAAAATCATAACTTTCTTTCCTTGCACCTACAAATTCTACTTCAAAACCATCTAAAACCTTTATTTGTGCGGTTCCAAAGGTTTTAAAAAATGATACAGATGGCTTGGGCCTGAATTTTTCCGCAACTAAATGAGCTAGTGCTATTCCATCTCCAATACATACAATATCTGCATCCTTAGTAGGGCGGCCAATAATTTTATCCCGCACAAATCCCCCTATTAAATAAGCTTCTGCACCCAATTCTTTGGCTGCTGCACTAATTTTTTTAAGTAGCATCAATTCCTTATCTGTACATTGTATATCCATGGAAATCGTTGTGGCATTATTAGTGAAATATTTTCAAGCACAACAGGCAATTGAGCCTTTTTTTGTAGTGCAAAACAACAAAGTAAAGCATTGGGCTATGCAATCTAGCAATCCATTTTTTTTAGAGACTGTATTCCTCCCTAGTTTACATTTAAGTATGATTATAAACTGGCTTATAGGTTAGGTGGGCGAACAATCCACAAAAAATAAAGATTGCTATTAACCAATTGGTGTAAGCGTGTCCAATAATTGTTGGTTGGTAATCAGGTTAGCACAATTAAAATGTCCCTGTGGGCAAGCTTTTTTTCCATGTAAACCACAAGGTCGGCAGTTTAAAGGTGCGGGAGTTTCTACTACATAGCTTTTACTACTTAATGGGCCAAAACCAAATTGAACTACCGTTGAACAATATACTGCTGTAACAGGTGCATCCACGCTAGAAGCAAAATGCATGGGTGCTGAATCGTTCACATAGTTCATTAGAGCAGATTGTTGTAATGCTGCGGATTGCAAAAAGCCCATCTTTCCAGCAAGATTTATCACAGATGGATGCGGTTGAGCTTCAACTATTTGTTGGCACAAGGTAGCATCCCCAGGTCCACCGATTAAATAAATTGTTACATGATGTGGTAAATGTTGGATAAATGAAATCCATTTTTCCTTGGGAAACTGTTTGGTAAACCATACAGATGCAGGTGCAATACAGATATAATTGTTATGTTGGTATGGTTCAATACTTAATCTATCCGCTGACGTTGGATAAAGTCTTGGCCTCGCAGCTTGAGAATCTGTAAATGCCTCAATTAACGAATGATTGCGGTTTATTTCGTGAAGCAATGTCTGTCCATCGCCACTTATTTGATGCTTAATTTTTTTGTCGAACAGAAAGCTAAGCGGGTTTTTATCGAAACCAATGGTTAGCCGTGCCTTGGAAAAACCAGTAAGTAAACCCATGGCAGCAAATCGCTGTAGGTTAATTACTATGTCGTAGCTTTTTGAACGGATAGTTTTTACCAGAAGCCATAGATGGAGGTATTTCTTTTCTTTTTTTTGCCAGATTAACACTTCATGGATAAAAGGATGTCCATTAAAAAGCGATTCATTGCCTTTCCTTACAAGTATGTCAAACTGTGCGTTAGGATAGTATTGATGCAATTTCTCCAATACCCCAGTGGCCAATACTACATCACCAATAAAAGCGGTTTGAATGACTAAAATTTTCTTCATGCAAGGGCAAATTAAACATGTTTTACTCACGGGACACACCATCATAATCTATAGCCTACTCAATTTTACTTTGTTTGTATCCTGTTAAAAAATACATGTTTACTCATTTTCTTGCTATCCTTTGATGCTAACCCACTATTATTGTAGGATAATAGCGATCGTTTTGGAATCATCAAATACCTTATTTCCTGTTTTTTTAAAGTTGGAGCAACTCCATCTTTTGATAGTTGGTGGGGGCATTATTGGCCTTGAAAAATTACAAGCTGTGTTGAGCAATTCACCAAAAACCCGCATTACACTTTTAGCCAAATTGATAAGCAAAGAAATAACTGACATCGCTCAACAATACCCCAACCTAGTATTGGTAGAAAAAGCCTATAAAAGTATTGATCTACAAGGAAAAGATGTGGTGATAGCAGCAGTTAACGACATAGAATTGGCTACCCAAATAGTAACTGATTGCCGTAAAGCAGGTATTCTGATAAATGCCGCCGATAAACCAGAGTTGTGTGACTTTTATTTAGGCAGTATCGTTAAAAAAGGCAATCTTAAGGTGGCTATTTCCACCAATGGTAAATCGCCCACTATTGCTAAACGCTTAAAGGAAATGCTAAACGATATTTTGCCAGAGCAGTTAGATGAACTTTTGGACAATATGCAAGCATACCGACAACAACTAAAAGGGGATTTCGAAAACAAAGTGAACACCCTTAACGAAGTAACTAAAACTTTAGTAGCTAAACAGCTAGACCTAGGCACACCGCATACCTACCAAAGAAGTTGGCAAGAGGTGGTAAAATTTTGCTTGTTTGCCTTCTTGTTCATGATTCTTGGTCATGCCCTGTTTAGTTTAATTCCTTTTGACAGTTTAGTAAAGCAATCTTTTTCGCTCGCCAAACAAATTGATACCAATTCGTTTTTACTCATGCTTTTAGCAGGTTTTCTGGCGCAAATGACTGACGGTAGTCTGGGTATGGGCTATGGCACCATATCCACCACGTTCTTGCTGGCCATTGGGGTTAACCCAGCCATCGTTACAAGTAGGGTGCATTCTGCAAGGGTTTTTAGCAGCGGTGTATCTGGCTACAGCCATCATCGATTTGGCAACATCAACAAAAAATTATTCAAAGCCTTAGTCATTCCTGGGGTAATAGGTGCGGTGTTGGGTGCAGCATTGGCAGTTTATGCCAAGGAATATGCCACTTATGTACGTATTCCGCTATCGTTTTACACCATCTATCTTGGTTATTATATCATAAGAAAAGCCTACGCAAAACGCTTGGTGCAAGACAGGGTTAAAGGTGCTGGATGGTTAGCTAGCATGGGAGGATTTATGGATGCCTTTGCTGGTGGTGGTTGGGGTGCCTTGGTTACTAGCACCCTCATTTCCAAGCGTAAAAACACACGATATGTCATTGGTTCTGTTTGCTTGGCGGAGTTCTTCGTTGTTTTTGCTAGTGCTACCACTTTTTTTGTGCTACTGCGCCATATCCCCATTTTTGATGTATTAGGTCTTATTCTCGGTGGGGTAGTAGCTGCACCCATAGCTGCCCGTTTAGCGGGTAAATTCCCCGTTAAGAAAGTATTGGTGGCAGTAGGCGTATTAGTTATCTTAACTAGCACTAACACACTTTATAAGAGTGCCAAAACCCTTAAAAAGGAATTTGCTCAAACAAAGACTTTGGTTAAATGAAAATTAATAAATAAGCTGTTCATTCAGGAGATAACGGAAAGCGGGTAAAGACTATTGACGTAAATGGACAATTTTCTGGGAAAGGTATAGATAAAGAAAAGCAGGTAAGACGAACAAGTAAATAAATGATTCAGCAACAACCTGTGCTGTCCATTTAAACTTATGTTTCCTTTTTCCCTCTCGTACCACCCAAATTGCTAACATGCCATTCATTTATGCTTTGCTCACCCTATTCCCTACGCTCAAAAGAATCCTTGTAAACAACAAGCAGTTTGAAGATTCAACATTACCAATTGGTAGTTTTCTTACGTTTTCTTGCTTGCTTTTATTTTGCTTCGAGGGGCGGGCTCAGGACAATCCGTTGTGGGTTACAAGAGGAAGCGATGGCAAATTAGTATATTATCAAGATTCTCTTGGTAACCGCATTCCCGATTTTTCGGCTGTTGGTTATCACTATGGTAAAGAATCCATTCCAGTTGGAAAGGTTGTGGCAACATTTTCACCATCGGGGGGTGACGATACCAAGGCTTTACAGCAATTGATTGACAGCGTAGGCAACCTACCAGCAGGCACGGCACCAAAAGTGATTCTCCTAGCAAAAGGCATTTATACCATCAGTAGCCCCATACAAATAATACACAATGGCTTGATATTAAGAGGCAGTGGTGAGGAGACAGATGGCACTATAATAACATATAAAGCAACTACCCAAAGCAATCTTTTTACGATTGGCACAGATGCTAAAATGGAAATCAACAAGAAGTCTGCTATTCCTTCTACTGATACATACTTACCCGTGGGCACTTGTCAAATGCATGTGAAAAATACCCGTAATCTAACTGTTGGTCAGGCTGTTTTAGTGCAATGGACACCCAATGAGGCTTGGATTCATACGCTTGGAATGGACGCCATTGCCGATTTACGCGAAGGCAGCCACCAATGGGAAGCAAAGGGGTTTCCACTGGCAGCAGAACGAGTAATTACCCACATTGATGCAGCAAAAAAATTGGTTACCCTGAATATTCCCCTAGTCATGGCTTACGATCTACAACTGGGCGAAGTGGCATTGGTTCCTTATTCCTTCGACCAACGGGTGAAGGAAGTGGGGGTGGAGCAATTGCGCTTAGTGTCCACCTTCCATGGCGAAAATGATGAAGCGCATGGCTGGTGTGCTATCCGCATAGAAGCGGCGGAAAACTGCTGGGTGCAGGAGGTGACCGCCCTACATTTTGGCACGAGTTGCGTAAGCATTGGACACACCGGCAGACTTGTTACAGTAAGCAATGCTACCTGTCTCGACCCAATTTCTCAAATTACAGGAGGGAGGCGTTATTCATTCAACTGCGATGGGCAATTGAACCTCTTCCAAGGATGCGTTGCAAGGAATGGTCGTCATGATTTTGTAACGGGAGCAAGGGTTTGTGGCCCTAATGTATTCACTCGGTGCAAGGCTAGCTTAACCCATGCAGATATTGGCCCACACCATCGATGGTCAATTGGTATTTTGTATGATAATGTTGAATCTGATGGTGCCATCAATGCACAAGACAGGGGCAATTGGGGCTCTGGGCATGGATGGAGTGGTGCTTATCAGGTTTTCTGGAATTGCACAGGTTCTACTGCCGCCATACAAAATCCACCTACTGCCTATAATTGGAACATTGGCTTCAAGGGCAAAAACGAAGGGGCAAAACTAGTCCGCCCAAATGGTGTTTGGCAGCTCCATAACAAAACAGCTACGCCAGTTTCTTTGTATGAGGCACAAAAGGGTAATTAGCTAATTGCTTTTTTGTACACTTTTTTACGCTTTTTGATTGGTTGATAATCTGTCAATGGTAGACTTACCTACACTTTTGTAGCTTGATTTTTTTGCACTATGCTGATGTGATTCCTCAACCAATAAAGTTGCTTCAATGAATTTTAAATAAAGAACGAAGTGTCTAAAAATCTCTTCTTAGTTCTAACCTTCTTTCCTCAATTACTGCCTCACAAAAAGAACCTTTGAAATGCGCTAAATTTTTAAATAAAAAGTCGTTAAGAAAAAGCCCTTTTTTGCTTGTAGTACGTACCTCTTCTAAAAAGGTGACAATTACTTTTACTGGATAATTTGAGTGGTATTCTTTATCAAGTTTTACAGAATCATTTTGATAAGTACCAACTAATGCAACCATAAACGATTTATTTGGTAAAATAGGTTTTATAAAAAAGTAGAAGTACTCAAAAACCTCTTTGAAACGCAAAATTACTTCCCAAGTAAATTATATCCTTATTGACTTTCCAGCCACCAATGTTACAACTCCAATCATCCCAATTTAAACCTTTTTATAAAAGCTCTATCCCCCTTTGCAACTAGATTGTATATGTTGAAAAAAGCAACCATCTTTTTGTTATTGATCAGTTTGGGATATGTGAGTAATCGCTTAATGGCACAATCCATACCACCACTAACGAAAGCACAAAACATAAAAGAATGGCAGGAAGCACGGTTTGGTATGTTTATCCATTGGGGGGTATTTGCAGTACCTGGGGGCGTATGGAAAGGAGAAAAAGTACACGGAAGGGCGGGTATTCCAGATTATGCAGAATGGTTGATGTACAACCAGCAAATTCCTTGTGCCGAATACCAAGCTTTATCCCATCAATTCACTGCTGCTCAATTTGATCCAGCTAAATGGGTGAGTTTGGCCAAAAAGGCAGGAATGAAGTACATGGTCATCACCGCAAAACACCATGATGGCTTTGCCTTATTTAACACAAAAGCAAGTTCATTTAATATGGTGGAGGCCACTCCTTATGCAAAAGATGCCATACAGTCATTGAGTGCTGAATGTAAAAAGCAGGGGATGAAATTGGGGTTCTATTATTCTCAAGCACAGGATTGGAACAATGGAGGCTCTGTTGGCCTTGCTGGTATGGGCAATCATGCGCCGCCTGCTTGGGATTCCACCCAAAAACAAGACATGGACACTTATATCCATCAAGTAGCAATTCCGCAGATAAAGGAGCTATTGTCCAATTATGGGGAGGATACACCGATGATGATTTGGTGGGATACCCCAAGAGGAATGACCAAAGCATTGGGTGAACAAATTAACCATGTGGTACACGAGTTAAAGCCCAATATTATCATGAACAATAGGTTGGGTGGTGGCGTAAAAGGGGATACTAAAACCCCCGAGCAATTTATTCCTGCCCTTGGTTATCCTGGCGAATATTGGGAATCGTGTATGACCACCAATCGTTCTTGGGGCTACCAGTCTTGGGACAATGACTGGAAATCAAGCACTGTTTTGTTGCGCCACCTATCTGATATTGTGAGCAAGGGGGGAAATTACCTGTTAAACGTGGGGCCGGATGCCGAGGGGGTAATTCCAGCGCCTTCCGCCAACATTTTGACGGAAGTGGGCAAATGGCTCCAGACAAATGGGGAGGCCATATATGGTACACAAGCATCACCTTTTGTGTATTTACCCTGGGGTCGTTGTACGCAAAAAGGCGATAAATTGTATTTGCATATCCACAAATGGCCAAAGGATGGCAAACTTAAAATTCCAATAATTAGTCCAATAGAAAAAGCGTATTTGCTAGCAGATACCAACAAGCGGTTTCCATCTCAGCAAAAAAGACTATATACTACTTTGAAACTGCAAAAGCAAATACCTGACACAGCTATTACTGTGGTAGTTTTAAGGATTAAAGGCGCAATTCAATCGAGCATTACTAATCCAATACCATCCCTGAGCAAAATCGCCACTGCCTCCTCTACAGAAAGTGAACTATTCAATGCAGATAATGCCTTTGATGCCGATTCGCGCAGTTCTTGGAAAGCAGCAAAGGATACAAAAACGGGTTGGTTAATGGTAAATCTGGGGAAACCAACCAGTATTGGAGCAATAGCAATCAGCGAAGTGGTGGGGCATACCGAAAAAAATATTCGTCACTTTAAGTTGGAATATCAACAAGGGGATAATTGGATTAAGCTAGCGGAGGGTGAGCATATTGGGGAAGTATTCCAAACCACTTTTAACCCCATCATTGCTCAATATGTACGATTGAACATCCTAGATGCTGAAACCGAACCACAGATTAAGGATATGCAGTTGTATTACGATGAATAGGGAGCTTATGCCTGTATTGGTAATTACGAGGTTTAGTTTGCATTAATCTTATCACCTTTCTGAAGCTTACATCGGGCGAAAACAGATTAGCTTCTCCGAATCGGAAATAGGATTTGGGATTCAATGCCGTTAAGTTAAGCCAATGATTTACATAGTTTTATAATTCATTGATTTAGGTTTCTTTTGTTTATGGTTTCTAGGAAAGGTTCTATTGGGTCTTACTGCTTCCGTTGTTTTATATAGGATATGATCGACTGTTTGCAAGAATGTTCTTATTTTCTTTTTTAAAAACACACCCACCATTGATTCCTTTACTAAAGAGAATGCATTGGTTCTGTTCACCATTTTGGTGTTTTTTAAATCAGCTTCCTTGCTTTGCTCTCTAACCTTTTGTTCAATTGGAAAGCTCATCATTGCACATAAATTCATGGAAAATATGCCTGCATAGAAATCCTGTTTCACCGACAATGCGGTCATGCCAGTAAATGACTCCATATCGGCTCTAACCTTAAATAGTTTGTATGCCTCCTCTATTCCCCATCTGATATGATAAAGTCCTTTCAAATCTTCCAATGTGTATTTCGCCATATCTAGAAGGCTTGTACAAAGGATTTCCCTTTTGCCGCCTTCCAATTCTATTACAGTTATTCGGACTGTCACCGCATCTGATTCGCCTTTAAAGAGTTCTTGCAAGTACTTGTCCTTTTTAGGTAAGGTGAAGGTGACAATTTTGTCTGTTTCCCCAGCCTTTAGCATCTCATTTACTGCCGTCCACCAGTTGTCTTTTAGTCGTACACAAAAGTCTATTTTACGTTGGCGCAACTCATACAATAGGCTAATACTTGGGTAGCCTCTATCCATTAAAAGCAGGTCGCCAGACTTAAAAGAAACCTCTGCCAACTGTTGTTTCAGCAGAGTGATTTCTGATACATTGTATGCGTCTATCTTAGCATTTACAGTTACTAAATTTAGCGGATCATACATCAAAGCAATGGTTGCGAGAGAACTTTCCACATCCGCCTTAGGACCAAAGCCACATGGTGTAAAGCTGTTCTTTATATCCTCACTGTTAGGCAATCTGATAGTACTTCCATCGCAGGCCAATAACCTATGATTACCCCATAAGAGGTAAGGCGAATGCTCATAAATAAAAATTAACCGAGGAATTGCTTAACTCTATAAATGCCTCATGTTTTAGTTTGGAACGCGCTTGTGTAAAGGCACTTTTGGTTACCATCTGAATGCTATAATCAGCATTACCCAAACGACAAAAGAAGTCGTTTAATTCCCTTTGTATGGAACGTCTTAATAATTGCGAAATGAGTAGAATGACAATTTTGAAGGTTAAAATGCGAGTTCTTACAAATCCTTTACAGCCGTGGGTGTTACGGCGTTTGAAATCTTCATCATCCAGATTCGTATTAATATGTGTTAATAATTTATCCCTATAATCCTATAACCTTTTCCGAATGACAAATTTAGGGGAGTCTAATCAAAATAGCTTAACTTAACGACATTGATTTGGGATTACCTACTTTCTTTTTGGGCGATATGTACTTGTCAAACATTTCGCTAAGTGGGATAGGTTTCGTTCAACTAGGTTTTAATTGCTTGTCCTGCGGACGCAACGAAAACCTAGTTATTCTAGTTATTAGCGGTTCGGCTTTTTCTATTTTGGCTGATTTCCATAGTCTTCTAATTTAATGTGTGGTAAATTCCCAAGCTTATATTTTTCAGATTTAATTTGATTGACAACTTTTGCTCTGTCAATACCAAAACAACTTGAAATATAATGGTAATGTGGCTGTTTTTCTCCAAGCCAAGTTTCCTCTCCACGTAAACTTTTAAAAGTCGTAAAAAAGCAATGCCATTCGTCTCCTTTGTCTAATATTTTCGCAACTTTCACTTTCCTATGTTCGATTGATTGCTTTAGCTGTCCGTCTGAAAGTTCTGTCTCTCCAAATGCTTGAACTTCTCCATTTTCTTTTACTCGATAGTTCTACTTTGACAGATTCAAAACAGTTTCTTTACAGTCGTGATACACGATGTATTTTGTTAAACAATTTCATTTCTAACGAAAAGCTATAGCCTCGTTCTACAAGAAAGTCTACGT
>JAIXOJ010000170.1 GCA_027486835.1 Chitinophagaceae bacterium | reverse complement strand
TACTGAAACTAGTGACGCTGTTCCAAGCTGTATTGTTGGTGGAATAAGATAGATAAATAGTACCGAAAGTGTACATGCTTTTGGTCAACTTAACAGCGTAGGTATTACAGCCTATCAAGGTATCACCTCCATTTGGTGCTACTACTATCAATGGTCGTTTGATGCTAAATACAGCGTCGGATATATCATACAAAGACAGGTTGGCGGTGTTGCTGATTTTAATTAAGCAGTTGCTGCTGGTAGTTTGCGGTACTGTCCAATTGTAATAATACCCAGTGTTGGTGGTGGAACTGGTAACCAAACTCCAAGTAGCTCCGCTATCAGACGAAAACTCAATACGGACAGGGGAGTAAAATGTATTCTGATCCCAATAGATATTCGGGCTTTGATCCCAATCAAACACTTCGCCGCCATCGGGATATGTAACAACTGGTTGTGCTGGAGTAATAGTGAAATTGAGGGGGCTAATATCTAATTTACAACTGGTAACTGCATCTACTACCCTTACCAAACATTGTGTGGATGGGATATTTGGAACCGTCCAACTATAATTACCCACTGAAGTGGTATAACTGGTAACAATTGTTGTCCAGCTAGTGCCGTTGCTTGTGGAATAGGATATATTGAATTTGCCAGAAGTACCTGTCATATCCCATGTGATGGGATGTACCGAATTACCTACCCAGCTCTCCCCTCCTACTGGTGAGGTTAATTTTACTGGTATATTGATAGAAAATACATTGTCGCTAATATCTTGTTTGAGGGTATCGTTTTTATCGCGCAGGCGGAGCAAACAAGTGTTGGAATTTACTTTCGGCACTGTCCACAAGTATTGCCCATTGGTGATTAGGAGATTGGTGGCGCTTGATGTCCAGGTACTGCCATTGTTCAAAGAATAATCAATGTTGTAATAGGTGGAAGTACCTGTAGCAGTAAACTTAATGGTGTATTGGTCGCAAGCATAGAGCTTTTCACCACCATTGGGTTGTATTACTGTAATAGATTGGGCCTTGCTGCTAAATATCATTAAAGTCGAAAACAGAAAGGATAGAAATAATTTCATAAACATTTTTATTGTATTCGCCGACAAAATAAGCACATCTACCCTAATAATCAATCTTACTACAAGTTTTTTTTTCTAATTGTATCCATAAAGTCTGTTTTTGTTCTAAAGCGATACAAAAAAACGTAGAAATATCCCTATCAATTGATACCAAATTGCACAATAAAAAAAAACATTAATAATAAACAGAGTTAAATCAATTTGTATTTGAAGTTAGTTGTAAAAAACAAGACTTCAAAACAAAATTGGTACCCTTTTATTGCAGTTATTCCGATTTTACGCTGCATCGATGGCTATTATTTCTTGGTTAATTACCATTATTTTTTTCTTCCTTTCTTTTACATTTGAACTCATAACAAAATTATCACCCCTTATCCCTTTTTTATGACTTTGGAAGAAAAATTAAAGAAAGAAATGGAGGAAAACACTGCCATTCAGGAGTATTTGAAGCAATTTGAAGAAAAAGATGTGGAGTCGTTCGTAAAAACTTACCTTAGAAATAAGCTCCATTGGCTAAACAATGGTAGTTATTATAGGGAGAAAAAGGATGATGGCACCATTGAATGGATTAATAAAGCATTCCAACATTTGGGAAATATCCAGCAAAAAAAATTGTTTGATGCCCAATGCCTTTGGCGGGCAGAACAATTACACATACCAGAAGTGGAGATTGCTTTCGATTTTGAGGTTTGGGGAAATGACATCCTCAATTGTAAGTTTATTGAACCCATTTCAGAAGAGGATATTGAACTATACGGACAATTTTTATTGACTCATGAGGTTGTCGTTCAACGCAGAATGCGAAACTTTAATGATTGGCAGAATTATTTTGAACTGAAAGACGCATATGAAAAAGACAATGTTGGAAAATTTCCAGAATGGTATCTTTTCTATGATAATAGAAGGGGTACTAATGGTTATATGATTCTTCCCAATACAAGAGGGAATAAGGAAAATTTTTACCGCATACTTGCTTATGAATACCAGCAAGCACAAAAAGGCATATCCAATGAAGAGCCTTATGCTTATAAAGAAGACCTGTTTTATTACGATAAAAAACAACGCGATTATTTTGTGCACACTTTTGAAAGTAAACAAGTACAGCAGTTATATCATGCCGTAGAATGGTTTGATCATATCTACAGTCTTGAAAACGAGGCAAAATATTTCATAGAAATAATGGCATCGACGGATGAAATTGTACCTATGGAAGCCGACGAAAATTGGTTGGAAGCCATCAAAAAATCAACCAGAAAATTTGTTACCCGAAAAATCATCGAGGCTCTCCCGCTTGCTTGGGAACAATACATGATTAACATTCAAATGAATATCGATTTTCAGGTGGATACATCCGAAAAAAATCATTCTTTGGAAATCCGAAAAATGATTTATGACAACATTATGCTCGGTAGAAAATTAAATGGAGAACCAGAAGATGTAGATTTTTAGTTGGTGCAAAATGGCAGCCGCCTTCTAGTAAATAGTTATCCATAAACGATGTGTTCTTCCAAGATATCTTCATCTCTTGAAGCATAGTGCTTTAGAATAGCAGAATTAGGATACTCAATTTTTGGGAAGTTTTGCATCATCCAAACAAGATTATGCGCCCAATGAGCGTATCTCTTCCTGGTTAACGAAACCAGATAAAACCCAAAAAAATAACACGGGACAATCCGAAAAAAATTGTGAAAACCTTGCTACATAAAGCAGCACATTTGCAGCAATCATTTTATTGAATGCAACTACCCTCCCAACTTTTAGAAAACGCAGTAGCAGAGTTTGCCAAATTGCCCGGTATTGGAAAAAAAACAGCTTTACGCTTGGTACTACATCTGTTAAAAAAAGATGCGCCCGAGGTTCGGCATTTTGGAGAAACCATCACTAAGATGCGCGATGAAATACAATTCTGCCAACGATGTTTTAATGTAAGCGATGCGCCCATTTGTGCTATATGCTCCAATACTACGGGGAGAAACCAACTGCTTATTTGTGTGGTGGAAAACATTAGAGATGTAATAGCCATTGAAGCTACCCAACAATTCAATGGTACTTATCATGTGCTGGGGGGTATCATTTCGCCGCTTGACGGTATAGGGCCTGAACAACTGAATATTGAAACCTTGATTGAACGGGTAAAAACCGAAGCCACAACAGAAATATTGTTTGCGCTAAACCCCAACATACAGGGAGACACCACCATCTTTTACATCCAAAGAAAATTGGGTAATCTACCCTGTACAGTAACCACTATAGCCAGAGGCATTTCTTTTGGTGGAGAATTGGAATATGCCGATGAAATGACACTCGCCAGAAGCATTGCCAACCGATTACCTGTTCAGCAATACGTGAAGTAGAGGAATTTTAGGGATAAGGGGTTAGGAATTAATTCACGATAATGTTGGAATATCAAAAAACTGTTCTAATGACATAATCACTAGTTGGTTAGCGCATTAGTGGCAGAATAAAAAAGGAAACCATTGCCTGCACTTTTTAAAACCATGTGACTTTTCCTACCAACTAACACCCGTCAATTACTCCAATGATACCATACAAGCTCTAGTAAATTTTCTATCCTCTTATCAAATCACCGTTTTTGTACAAGGGCAATACGGGTGCTACATTGGGGGTGATGCAGTATTCCAAATCTTTTTCTAATCCGAAGGCAGATAAGCGTTTCCAATGACTTAGTTTTTGCACAAACTCAAGCATATTGTCTTTGTGTTTCAAATACATTTCCTCAGCAGCTAGACTGCTATCACAATCAATGTGAAAACTGGATTTAATTTGATGTACTACCGCTCCTGCAAAAAGGGTGTCTTCAAGGTTAAATTTATCCTTCCATGCAGAACAGCCAAGTAATACATTTTTACCCTGTTTTAAAAGATAATCGCAAACTGGTTGTAGGTTGGGGAATGAACCTGTAATTACACTATCTGCACCAGCATTGAGTGCCATGTGCAATAGTTTAGTGCCATTTGTAGTGGTAAGTACCAATGTTTTGCCTTTAATAAACGATTCTGGATACTCTGCTGGTGAATTACCATACTGCAATCCTGGTATCACTTTTCCGTCCCTTTCACCAGCGGTAATACCGCCAGTTTGTGTTCCGATAGCAATACATTTTTCCACAGAATCTACTGGAATTATTCGGGTAGCTCCGTTGTGTAAAGCGGTAGCAATGGTAGAGGTAGCTCTAAACACATCAATTACAACAACCACTGTGTTTTTGCAATCATATAGTTTCAATAACCGTGGTGATAGTACGGTACTTAATGTTAAATGACTCATAAGCGGCTAAAGATAGGGTTGGGAGGCATTGAGGCAGTACTGTGTGGGAATTATCGTACGCAAAAAGTTCTAGCTTATGATTTATCCATTATTCTTGCTTGCTATTATTTCAACTGTGTACAAATATTTTGGACAATAACTAATTATCATTAATGAACCGCCGATGAAACACTTGTGCTTCCTAATTCCATGGATAGCCACACAAATCCTCTTCTTGGTCTATAATATTCAATCCAACACCTTGAAAGGACTATTTTAACCGCTTTTTTCCACTTGGTAGTTCCATAAATTGCCCGATTATGATTTCAGAATACCTTCCTTTCACGTTTTACCTTATGGTGGGTTGTTGGCTTATTTACAGCCGCCGTTTGTTTAAATTATCTGGTATTCCATCTTGGGTAATGATGTTGGTCTTTTGCTTGAAAGTGGCTGTGGGGGTATTATATGGACTATATTTTAATTTGCCCAAACAACGCACAGGAGCCGACACCTGGCGTTTTTTTAAGGAAAGTTTTTATGAAACCGATTTATTAAAACAACACCCGTTTGAGTTTGTGCAATCGCTTTTTGTGCATGGCTACCAACAGCAGGGAAATCTTTTTGTAGGTAGTAATTCCTATTGGAACGATCTAAAAGAAAACGTGGTTATTAAATTCATTGCCATTTGCAACTTATTAACGGGTACACAGTATTATGCCGATGTAGTACTGTTCAATTTTTGCTTTATGGTAGGTCTTGACGCTCTTTATAAAACCATTAAATCGCAAAGCAGTGCACCACCTGCTGCCATTTTTGCCAGTGTGTTTTTACTCCCTTCCACCCTTTTTTGGGGGAGTGGTTTACATAAAGATGGGCTATTGATTAGTGCTATCGGGGTATTGATGTACTGTTTTCAGAGGCAATTGGTTCAAAAAAGATGGAGCATACATACCGTATGGTTAATCCTGAGTTTTCTATTCATTTTCGCCATTAAAAACTTTGTTGCCCTTGCTATATTTCCTGCACTATTGGCTTGGTGGTTAGCAGAACGGAATAAACAACGCTACCAATACTATTTTATTGCGGTGTACTGTGGAGGATTGTTACTCATGATGATGTTGTCGGTTATGCATCCTTCCTTAAATGCCTTAAAATATATCGCTAACAAGCAGCAGGAGTTCTTGCAATTAAGCGGAAACTCGGCCATCCCTGTGCCTCCCCTCCTTCCTACATTAGAAAGTGTTTTCCATTATTTACCCACTGCTATAGACGTTGCTTTCTTTCGGCCCCATCTCTTTGAAATAAAAAATCCTGCCTATGCCTTATCATTTATGGAGAATATAGGGTATGCCTGTGTTGTAATTGCGTTTATTTGGTTTACCAGAAATAAACGACGTTTACCCCCATTCTATACTTGTTGTTTATTTTTTTCGCTTAGTATCCTTTTGCTAGATGGTTTTACCGTAACGTTTACCGGTGCTATAGTACGATATAGAAGTTTGATGTTGCCATTTTTAATTGGCCCAATGGTGGCTATGCTGCCTTTTAAAAGATGGCTTTGGGTGGCGGGTAATGGGAAAAAAACGGGTATTCAAGGTAGTATTTAAAATATTTCCACTTGGTGAATTAGCCTTTCTTGGATGATTGCCACGTATGCACGAATAGATGGCTAATTCTTTCCCAATACAACCAATTGAACTATTAGTCGCATCGCTCTAATGGCACGAAACGTTGAGTAATCCAAATTAATTGGTGTGCATAAAAGTTTTTCACCTCCTTCGCAAACCTTTATAGGTTTTCAAACACTTAATGGTTAAAATGAAGCTTCAAAGCGATAAACTTGTACTTAAGGTTCATAAAAAAAGCCAGACTACTTAAAATGTAGTCTGGCTTTTTATATAGAATTATAGTAGCTTATTTCAAATAAATATTTTTGTCTTCTCTGTAACCTACGCCCGTATTCTTATACCAATCTGTGTAAGATTTACCCCCAGATAAAGTCCAATCGAAGAAGTGCAAATAGGCCTTATCGATAGAAATGGTTTCTAGCGGGTAGCTAAATCCATCAGCAAAATTCAATGCAAAAGGATAGTTGTTTTTGGTTACGTAATAAGTACTAGTAGCAGCATTTGACGCATCATTATTAGTACCTAGCAACGTTTTATCTGCAAGGTTAGTAGGTGCAAAACCTGGCAAATGCACTTCATATCCACGACGCTTATTGCTGATTAAGAAAGGATTAAATGAAGCAGGATCCACACTTGAAATGGGAGAAACCAATGTTATCAATAAGCGGGTAGTATCCCCAGCAACTTTAGCTAGGTTGTTATCCGTATTCACAAAATTTGCGCCACTAACATTATTAATTAACTGTTTGCTACCATCAAAAGGAATGATGACTGCATTTGTTTGGCTGGCTTCGGTATTGTTAGCATTAAGCTTGATATATCCGTTGGTAATTTTTTGTCCAGTTACATTCGACACACTTGCGCTTGTGAAGGGTAGCTGAATACCTAAACCGTTTTCGTAGTTAGCACCAGCAGCAATTGGCGCAAAATCTGCAGCAATTTCTACCACTTGATTTTTAGCATTAGACACCAATTTGTAACGGTATTTTACCACAAGGTCGTTTAAATCATAGTCACCTTGCAAAGGCCAATTGTCTTCAAAAGCCAATGTGCCATATTGGTTAATGCCAGGATAATACGTATCATAAGCCCTTGAAGCATCATTAGGATAAGCATCTAATACATCGTTCACACCATCTTTATCTGTATCAACTGGTACATCCACTGGTTTAATGTTTGTTCTATTAATGGCATTATCAGGATTTGATGTAACATAGTAAATCAAATCATTAAAGTCATTATCACCACCAGGTCTTACTATATCTTCAAAACCTACTAGATAGTAAGGTTTGTAATTGTTAGCAGTGTCTAAGTAAGTAAGCATTACAGAATGTTTTTGATACGCGGCAGTCTTTTCAGGATTTAAGTAGGAATCTGTAAAAAAAGCAGTGCTGGAACCTGTATTTACTTTTGAACCTCCGCCCCAGCCGTTGGCATAAAGTACAAAACCAATAGTTGTACCTGCATTAAAATTACCAAGCTTCACTTTATTGCCTGAAACCAAGCCGCCCCCGCTTCCTTGCAAGCTGGCATTAGGAAAAATAAAAGTTATTTTAGTAATATCCGCCAAAGTTGTAGGTGGATTGTTGGTAGGATAGGTATAATAACCTAGGCTATTCACATACCCTGCTCCCTCGTGTACAAAAGTTATCCAAATATCACTCTTCACATCTACGATAATGTTTGAAGTGGCATTAGAATTCAAATAATCTGCTCCTTTAGAATTCGGCAAACTCTTAGCTTCTGGTAAGGAGTAGTTTAGATTATCCAGCATACTTTTACTGATAACATCGTTTTTGGCTTCTAAATAATTGGGTACACCCTGATTATTAGCTCCAGAAGTAGCCCCACTGTTAACCACATAATCGAAAACAGTATTAGTAGCTACTCCGTTTATATCAAATAATCCCACCCCTCTGCGTGGGCCTGTACTGTTTACTGCAACGGCACTTTGAAGTTTACCAGAAAAAGTTCCTGCAATGTTTCCAATGTAACCTGATTTGCCGCCAAGGGTTAGATTTATGGCATTGCCAGTGGCATAGGTTTTCACGTTGTTGAGAACACCAATATAGTTAGGACTAACCACAAAAGAATCTATGTAAGAAGGCACTGATGCGGTATAACTCACATTTCCAGAAGCATTGGTAACTGCTATCGCTATTCTATTAACCGTGTCGTTTTTATACAACCCGTATAAAGTAACTGGAACACCTGAAATGCCTTCATCAGCATTGGTAAGCAAGGTTACATTTACGGAGATTTGCTTGGTGGTTTTATAATCAAAACCAGTGGGGGCAATACTTCCTTCTGGAATGTTAGAAGTGGAATTGCTGTCCTTTCTTGAGCAAGCTGCTAGCGTAATCAATGCAACTAAAAAAAGTGAGATTTTTTTCATCCTGTTAATTTTTAAAGTGGGTTTATTCTTTTAAACTTTTACGTTACAAAAATGCGGGTTCAATCCTATTGTTTTCACCCCTTAAAAAGAGGGTAGCCTTATTTTCTGCATTTAGATAAAAATTTGTATCGTTTTTTTTGTTTGATGTACTAAATTTTATCACTACATTTTGTACTGGTAATGATATAAATCACTTTCCCCAAACCAGATAAAATCAACCTTTTTTGATGAAAAACTAATTTATTCAAATCAAATGCATCCCATACTTTAATCTGCCCCCCAATCCCACAAAGAATGAATTGATTTTGATGTAGTACTAAAATGTTTAAGTGTTCTTGTTCCCCAAATTGAACCCTAGCGAGATATACTGAATGATTGGTGGCTTTTCATTTGAATCAAGTTGTATGATCAATTAAACAAACAACTATTTCATAATTCATTATCTTTTGCAAATTCTTTGAACCAATTAATATTTTATACTTGCAAATTGATACTAGATTTTATTTAAAGCTTGGCGAAACAATTAACAACCAAGCCTCCATTTATTCAGATGAATTGGCCTTTAAATGCAACAACTTCAACAATTTATTAAGCAGCTTTCCCCGCAAATCACGGAATTGGAATTGAATCATGTGTTATCCAAATTTCAAATAAAGCATTTAGATAGAGATGCCTTTTTAATAAAACGTGATAGAATTTGCAATGAGTTTTCCATCATTAAATCGGGATGTCTAAAAATATTTTACGATACAGCTAGCGGGGATGAAGTGAACGTTTGGTTTGCATTTGCTCAAATGCCTGTTACTGAAATGCATAGTTTTATAACCAGACAACCTTCGCAGTTTAGTATTCAGGCCATAGAAAAATCAGAAATTTATACCGCTTCCTATAATGATATTCAACAACTTTACAAACAGTTTAATTCTTTCCAAAACTTTGGTTTGCGATTGACAGAAATTATTTTAGTGAAAACTATAGAACGGCTTAATTCATTTCAAACACAAACAGCCGAAGAAAGGTACCAGCAGCTATTCTCCAATCCTGATTATTTAAATCGTATCCCACTCAAAGATTTAGCTTCCTTTTTAGGGGTTACACCAAATTCATTGAGCAGACTTCGTAGAAATTTAAAGTAATAATTTTCATTTCTATTCCTATGAATAGTTAATCAGACGTTCCGAAATGCAGATTTGCGCTTCAAAAAAAGAAAAATGAAGCTAGGTTACACTGTTTATTGGGTTAACAACGCCGAGGAGACTGCTACGTTTTACGAAACAGTTTTTGGGCTAACCCGACAGTTAGAAATGCAAACCCCTTTGACCCCATGGATAGAAATGTCAACAGGCGAAACAACTTTAGCTTTTGCAGAATTTAGCGAAGCCGATGTGTTGTTTTCTAACAATTATCGCAAACACGAAATTGGCGAACCGGTGGTTGCCTCCATCATTTCTTTTATAACAGATAAAGTAGAAGAAACTTACCATGCAGCGTTAGCAAATGGTGGTGTTTCAATTACAGCTCCACGCCAAGAGCCTTGGGGACAAATCATTGCAAGAGTAAGAGACATCAATGGAATAGCCATTTCCATAGCATCCCCGTTTAACCATTCTTAATCTATAAATATGATACAACAAAAATTAAGCGTTTTAATTAAATTCAAACCCGCCGTTGGACAAAAACAGGCTTTGATAGACCATTTAGTTGCCACCGCAAACAATCTTGCTGCACTAGAAGAAGGGACTGAAATCTTTGTAGTTAGTTCAACCCCGATTGATGAAGAGGCGGTTTATGTTTATGAAGTTTATTCTAGTGAAGCTGCAAAAGCTGAACACGAAAGTTCAGAAGCTTACCAAATTGCAAGACAACAAACTGGCAAATTAACTGAAGGGATACCGCAAGTAATTCCTTTAATACCACAAGGAGGAAAAGGGCTTAAATAGTTTGTTTTTGCAAACAACACTCCAAAAACCGAAGGGGCTAGGGAAATAATAAATGTTTCAGCTTTTATTTCCCCAACCCCTCTTTTCATCAAAACCCTAATCGCTGCAACTGTTCTGCATCTATCTTTTTAAATAAATGGTAGGGTTTGTAGGTACGCCAATCGGGAAAATCGAGCAATTCGATGTACCGCTGTAGCTTTCTTTTTTTAAAATCGTATTGGCTTTGTTCGGGCATGTTCAGGGCTACGATCCAGCCTTCTTGGTCGGATACATTGTCGTACCATTCTTCATAATAGTCTTTATCGCCACTATGAAAGTTGAGGATATTTTCGGTGATTAAAATGTATTTGGTGATGCGCTCAGAAAACAATTTGTCAATCACTTCGCGTTTTAGCTCCATAATGTCATTTTCTATGGCATCGTTCCATTCGCCAATCATTTCAATGATGGCGAAATTGAGTTCATAATCCACATAGATTATCTTTAGGTATAGCGTCGTGCTACCAAAATCTTCCCATTGCGGGTGGATGTAGTAGTTGTAAACGGTGTTAGAAAACTCAAATTCGCTATGCACCACTTGGTAAAAAGGAGACCGTTTGTCTTCTTCGGCGTTATACATAAATCGCCAGTTAAAAAAAGGTTCTATCAGGTGCATCGAGGTTAGTTGTTAGTTGTTAGTTATTAGTGGTTAATATTTGGGTGTAAAAGGAAAAGGTTTCTTGGTTTTTTAATCAATAATAGATACTTCCTAAAAAAACAAACCAATCGCTTTCAGTTTAAACATGCTTTCTCAACAAATACCTACCCTTCCTTTCTTATGCCCACAAAATGAAAAAAATAAACCGCAAATGTGGGGTATTCATTTGATAGCATCAAACGAGATTGTTGGCTATCCTTTTTTCCTGATTGTGGTCAACTTTTGATGCGGCTGGCTTTGGTGAGGTGCGTAATCGGTTACTTTCACCGCCTTACCCATTAACCCATCATGAAATTAGAAGAAATACTACAGCAGCGGAGTGGCAATCAGTGCGAATTATGTGCCTCAAAAGAATCAGTGCAACTGTATGAAGTGTTGCCACAAGACCACCGCTACGAAGAAAATTGTGTGTTAGTCTGCCAAAAATGTAAGGCACAGTTAGATAAAAAAGAGGAATTAGATCAAGCGCATTGGCAAAAATGCCTACCCGAAGTAATGTGGAGCGAAGTGCCTGGAATTCAAGTACTGGCTTGGCGAATGCTCAACAGACTTAGGGATCAAAGCTGGGCAGCAGAAAATCTGGATATGCTCTACTTAGATGACGAACGCTTGGCCTGGGCTAAAGCCACTGGCGATCACGAAATGGACAGTAGCGTAGCCTTACATAAAGACAGCAATGGTCAGGTATTACAAACCGGCGACACGGTGGTGCTTACCAAATCGCTTGATGTAAAAGGTTCTACCCTTAATGCTAAACTGGGCACTGTGGTAAAAAACATTCGGTTAGTAGAAGACAATACCGAACAAATAGAAGGAAAAATAGAAGGACAAGTGATTGTTATCTTAACTAAATATGTAAGGAAACAAGGCTAGTAACCCTGCCCTCTTGGTTAGCTACTAAGCCCTACTAACCCCAAAAAAATACCCCTCACTTGATGCTTTGCATCTACAGTAGAGGGGTATTTTTTAAATAGGATACTATTGATTCATTCTGTTTAGACCTGACAGGTTTTAAAAACCTGTCAGGTCTTTAACTCGAATTTCTAACTCCGTACCCACCTGTTATTGTTAACTAAATTTGAATCTACCAATTAAGGTACTAATACACAAACACTTTATAATCCCAAGGTTTTAAATCCATTACCTGACCATCTTTCACGCTTTCCTTGGCATTAGAAAACAGCTCGGTGGCTTCTCCCGCTATGGCAGCGTTAGAAAGTGTGGCTTTCACGGCATCCTTACTTAAATTAACCACTACCAATACCTTTTTCCCATTTTGCTCCCGCACAAATGCATACACTTTGTCGGGGGCGTTGGTGGTCACTTTTGTTTGGCTGGCTAATGACTGCAAGGCTTCGTTGCTTTTGCGAAGCTGCAATAGTTTTTGGTAGAAATTGGCTCGGGCATATTTTTCAAAATGAATGGTGTCTTTGTAAAAGAAACTAATGCTATCTAAAAAAGGTTCTTCTTGTCCACTATAAATTAAAGGTACCGAGCGTCTTAACGTTAGGGTCAGCACCGCAAAAGGGGCGTGACTTTCACCAGGCATGGTGCCATAATCGGCCTTGTTCCAGCTATTTTCATCGTGATTGCTGGTGAAAAATAATCGGAGTGCATTTTTTGCAAACCCAGTATCTATTTTGTTCATTGGGGTATCTAAGAAAGATGCAGGCTTAGCACCTTTGGCTATTTCCTTCATCACCGAAAAGTCGTACCAAGTGTAGCTAGCGTCAAAGCCTGCTTTGTGTAGCCAAGCCACATCGCCTTCTGCCAACATAAACACAGGTCTGCCAGTGCGTAATTTGCTGATACAGGTTGTCCAAAATGCTTCGGGTACTTCGCTTGCCACATCGCAACGGAAACCATCTATTTTGCTGTGGTTTAGCCAATATTCCATACTGGCAATCATGCTATCGCACAAGACAGGATTCTTGTAATTGAGCTTGCGGGCGTCTGTCCAATCGAAGGGTGAGAGGGCTTTGTGGGTAATGCTATCCTGCACATAAAAATCAGGATGCGAGGTAAGCCATCCATGGTCTGCCGATGTGTGGTTGGCCACCCAATCTACAATTACTTTAAAGCCCTTTTCGTGGCACTGCTGCACCAATTCGTCCCAATCTTGCAAACTACCAAACTCGGGATTGATGGCCGTATAATTAGATATAGCATAATAGCTACCCAACGTACCCTTTCTATCTATTTTTCCAATGGGATAAATAGGCATAAACCACAGGGTTTGCACCCCCATTTCTTTTAACCGATCTAGGTGTTTGGCAAAGGCTTTAAACGTACCCTCGGGGGTGTACTGCCGCACATTCACTTCATAAATATTTCCTTGCATAATCCAGGCGGGGTGGCCTTCAATTGTGGCGGTATCGCTAAGGGTGGTTGCATCGCCCTTGCCCGATTGGCAAGACCCTAGCGTAAATACTACGGCAAGTAGCAAAATAATTTTTTTCATTAACATAATCAATCGTTTTAAGGGGGTAAATATCAGGTTTATTGTGTAAAATGTACACATTAATTAGAAAACTACCCCCTCATGGCAGTTAATAGTTGGGAAGTAGGAGGTTGCAGGTTAAGTAATTGTTTGTTCAATTTATAAGTGAGCGATAGGGTATTGCCTTGCTTTAATAATAATAGTGAGGGAAAAAACTGTTTACTGACAAATGCTCCGCACTCTTTGCAGTGAAAAATTGTTGGCTGACAATTCCTCCGCGCACTTTGCAGCGACAATTTTCTGGCTGACAACTCTCCCGCGCACTTTGCAGTGACTAATTGCTGGCTGACAATTCCTCCGCGCACTTTGCAGCGACAATTTTCTGGCTGAAAATTCCTCCGCGCATTTTGCAGCGACAAATTGCTGGCTGACAACTCTTCCGCGCACTTTGCAGCGACAAATTGCTGGCTGACAATTTCTCCGCGCACTTTGCAGCGACAAATTTCTAGCTGACAATTTATCCGCGCACTTTGCAGCGACAAATTGTTGTCTGACAATTTATCTACGCACTTTGTAGCGACGAATTGCTCGATACAATTCTTTTACGCACTTTGCATCGACAAATTGTTTGCTGACAATTTTTCTGCGCACCTTGCCGCGACAAATTGCTGGCTATAATTCCTCCACGCATTTTACAGTTATTTACATTTAATTCTAACCACTTGAAAGAGTTTTAGATAATTTTTATAAAAATAAGCACTATAAATAAATAAAATGGAAAAACTCATTTGACAAGCCTAAATTATTAAAAAAGCGCTTGCACAATATTGTTACACCGATAATTATAGGCTTTTGACAGGCAAATTAGTAATTAGCTAGTTTAATTAACAGGTAAATTAGGCATGGATTATTACATTGCACTTAAGAATTTATAAATCTACTACGCAACTAAAATTTAAAACGATGTTTTCCTCTGTTGAAATTGCAAATAAAATAATAATCAGAACCGAGACAGATAAAGGTGATATAATTACCAATTTGAAGCTTCAAAAATTATTGTATTATCTTCAAGGGTACAATTTGGCCATCTTCGGGGAAAAGTTATTCGATGATAATATTGAGGCTTGGCAATATGGCCCAGTTGTTCCTACTGCATATCAGCAATTTAAAGGTTTTGGCAGTGCTGGCCTAACATTAGACGAATCTATTGTTGAAATTGTTTTACCGGAAAGTCTAAACGTACTCTTTGAACAAGTAATGACAGAGTATGGACAGTTCGGGGCTGTCAAATTAATGAAAATGACTCATGAAGAAAAGCCTTGGAGAGAAACCTTTAAAAATGGAGATGGGGCTGGTTCGGTGATAGATCCTAAACTGATGCAAGATTTTTTTAGCACGTTAGTCCAATAATAAAAGTGACACTGACAACATAGTGACAGCACTTCATTAATCGTTAAAATAAGCTTCCCCCCCAAATTCTACAATTTTATACTTGCCACTTAAAAATGGATAGGCACAATCAAAAACCTAAAATAAAAAAACAAGAAGCAACACCTTTAATAAAAAAGGAAGCAAATATTCAAGACAGCTATCCTGTTTTTTGTTTTAAATACTTGCAAACTCATTCTGTAAAAGACTGTACTGATCATAAATTTTTTTTTGAATTTATTTTTAGACTTAAAAAGCTTGGTGATTTAGGTTGGAAAACTATAAGGACTTCAGATAGACATGGTTATGGAACTGAAAAAATTCCAATAAAGAGCATAAAACCGACACATCTCCCCAAAATTGTAACAGAAGATGTTACGCATCTTATTGTATTTAGGGCTACAGGTAACAAATTACCATTTTTAGGATTACAAATGCCTAATTCAGACGTTTTCCAAGTTATATTTATAGAAACAACTTTTGGAGATATTTACAATCACTAAGTGTATACAAGCAACATGATATGGCGTTACTTTTTTAACCCAATTGGAGAATTATCAAGAAAATATTTTCTATTTCCTATTTCATTAGTACCTAATCTAATTGTAAATCAACTCGCTTTAATTTCTCTGCTATAGTATTATCCACAAAAGCATTGAATGTATAACAAACTACAAATGATGCTTTTGACAACGCAAATTAGAATAGGTTTTGTCGCAAACACTCTTTGTACTTTTCTAATAATATCTTAATTGAGCAAGCATATTTTTATTTTTCGAAAAAAATTTACCTAAATCTACGCATGTTTTCCCTGCATTACCCTCAATATTTCATCCATCTAAATATGGGTAAATTATAGCGTAATGCAAATTAACAATTCATTTTATACTTCTACATACAAAGTATTTGGTTGGTTATAAAAAACCCATACTTTAGCATTTTCTAATTTTAAAATCTCTACATTATGGAAGTGTTATTATTGAAGTTGAAACGATTGGTGAACAAAGAGTTTTATCAATTTTTTGTGTTCTTATTGGCTTTGATTGATGCATTTGACCCAGCAAAAATTAAAGTAAAAAGCAGGCGCGATGCTTTAGAAGCAATTAAAAACAGACTTGCCGCAGCTCTTGACAGGGAGAAAGCAAGCGCATTTACCGAGGAAATAAAACGCCTTAATAAAGAGAGAGGCGCTGCTTATTCTGGGTTTTTTCTATGGTTAAAAGGGTTAGCAAAAAGTCCAGATTTAGCTGTGCAAAAACAAGCCAAAGTGGTACTTAATTATTTAAAATCGCATGGTAAGGGTGTTACTCGACTTAACCTACCAGCACAAACAGCAGTGTTATTAGACATTGTGAGTGATTTTAAAACAAACCCAGCTTTAACCGCAGCGGCTGCAGTGTTGAAACCCCAGGTTTTTTTAAACGCCATCGAGGCAAAGAACAATGCGTTTATAGATGTTAATAAACAAAGGGTGGTGGAAACAGGATCTGCTAATGCTACCGAGGAATCATTTATCAGCATCAGACCCGAAGCTATTGAAGCTTTTGAGGAGTATGTAAAACTGATTGTAGGCCGTTATTACACAGGAATAGAAGATAAAATAGATATTACTGATGTAGTAAAATGTATAGAGCAGACCAACGCGCTCATAGAAAAATTTATTCCGTTAACCCTGCCTAAAAAGGATGATGATGATGATAAAAATCCAAAAGATGGCAAGGATAATACACCTAAGTTATAGGAAACACAGGCAGTTTCAATACAACAAAAAGGCTAGTACCAAGGATAATGGAATCTTGGACTAGCCTTTTTTGTGCTACAGTTTATAATAAAACACTCCATTTTATGCTAAAAGATACCATTATCATTTACAATGTCGTTAAATTACGCAAGATTGTAAGTGGTTGGCCTTCCTTAGCCTTTTTGTATTTCTAATAAAGCCCTTGATTAAAAAATACCCCAAGCTTGATACTATCAACCTTCATGATTCATTCAATTAATCCCGAAGGGATTTGAGATTTATAGAAAAATGGTGGAACTTGATTAGTACGACCCCGATGGGGTCGAATGTCAAGTTCGTATTTTTCGCTTTAAACATTTGAACCCTTTGGGTACGACTCAATTAGTTTTAAGGTATGGTATTTTAAAGTAACTAAAGTTTGCTCTATAACTCAGAAAAAGCAGGTTTTCAATGTAAATCAGTGACATTTAGATGAGCGAAACCATTTTTTAGTGCAAGGCATTTCTTGATTTCCATTCAATTTCCTTGCATCTGCTCTTTATTCCCCTTCTAATTTTATGCTCAAACTGCTACTATTTTTATTGTATTGGTGAGAAAAATCCCTTTTTGATTAAAATCGGTACTTATTGAATAGTCAACGAGTTATTGAGCAGACCCTAATTTAGAATGGAACAACCATCTTAACCCATATTTGTAGCAATTACTAATTCAAATTAAATTAAAAATAACACCATGAAGTACAAATTATTTGGCAACACGGGCTTGCGGGTATCTGAACTTTGTTTAGGCACCATGGGTTTTGGCAAAGAATGGAATTGGGGCGCAGATCAAGCAACTAGCCAAGCTGTTTTTGACATCTATGCCAATGCGGGCGGCAACTTTATTGATACCGCCAATCGTTACACAAACGGCACCTCCGAAAAATACATTGGGGAGTTTATGGCGGCTGACAGAGACCATTTTGTGCTAGCCACCAAATACACACTGAAAGATCGGGATGATGCAAATTTTGCGGGTAACCAACGCAAAAACATGATGCGAAGTGTTACAGAAAGTCTTAAAAGACTAAACACAAGCCACATAGATCTACTTTGGCTACATGCCTGGGACGCACTTACACCCACCGAAGAGTTTATGCGTGGTTTAGATGACCTTGTAAGCCGTGGATTGGTACATTATATTGGCGTGAGTGACACACCCGCTTGGGTAGTGAGCCAAGCAAACACGCTGGCTCATTTTAGGGGTTGGTCACAATTTGCTGGCTTGCAAGTGGAGTATAGTTTACTCCAACGTACTGTGGAGGCCGAACTGTTTCCGATGGCCAAATCTTTTGGTATGACCATCACGCCTTGGGCTCCATTAGCAGGCGGCGCATTAACTGGTAAATACCTCAGAGGGGAGCAGGGTCGTTTGCCTGAAACCAGCATTAGAAGAGGGGAAAAATCCATAGAGATTACCCAAAAACTAATTGAAATTGCGGACAAATTGGGGGTAAGTGCAGCACAATTAGCCGTAAATTGGACCAGACAACATAAAGGCCAAAGCATAATACCCATTATTGGTGCTACTAAGCCAGCACAAATTGTGGATGTATTAGGTGCGGTAAACTTTGAAATTCCCTTGGAAGATTACCAAGCCCTGAATGATTTATCGGCCATCCCATTACCATTTCCACAAAAATTCCTTCAAGAAGCGAATGTGATAGATGTGGTGTATGGTGCGGCTAAACCAGAAATAGTGGATGTAAGATATTAATCCATCAAGCGATTGAAAGTATCATAGCAACGGATTACGTAGCTATTGATTACAAAAAGCCTACAAAGCGAGACAATTAGCGTGTCTGTTTTGTAGGCTTTTTTATGGGCAATCTAAATGATGGCTGGGTATATAAAAGTTTTTCGCACTTACTCTAATTCATCATTTACCAAAGTAGGATTACTGTGAAATTATTTATTACACTGAGGTTCACAGAGGTTTCACAGAGAGCCACGGAGGTCGGTAGCTCAGTGGTTCTCTGTGCCTTCTCTGTGCAACTCCGTGAAATTACTCCAAGTAAAAATCAACCCAATAAATGCGATAACCATTTAAGCATTCATTCCTAGTTTCTAATCGGCTTCCCCCCTTTCAAAACACTTTGAATTCTTTCCAAGGTTTTTTTCTCCCCACAAAGTGATAGGAATGCTTCGCGTTCCAAATCGAGTAGGTATTGCTCCGAAACTTTGGTGGGTTCGCTCAGGTCGCCGCCGCACATTACGTACGCAAGCTTTTTAGCAATCAGCGCATCATGAGCTGTTGCATATCCACCAGTTACCATGCTGTTAATACCAGCCAACAACGCACCCAATCCCATACGCCCCAGTACTTTGATGTCTTTTCGCTGAATTGGTATAGTATAACCTTTGTCAAAAAGCTGAATAACACTGTTTTTTGCCAAGTGCAAACGCCTATTTGGATTAATAGACACTTCATCAAACCCTTTTCTTAGAATGCCCAAATCATAGGCATCATAGGCCGATGTGGCCACTTTAGCCGTAGCAATGGTGAAGAACCTTTTTTTCAAAGTATTTAATTCAGGTTCATCTTCATGTAATTCGTCAGATGCCCTCAAGGCAAATTCTTTTGTTCCGCCGCCGCCAGGTATTAAGCCAACGCCCAATTCCACCAAACCAATATAGGTTTCTGCTGCCGCTATCACTTTATCGGCATGTAGATTGATTTCACAGCCGCCGCCCAAGCTTAAACCATGCGGGGCTATCACTACAGGAACGCCAGAATAACGCACCCGCATCATCGTCTGTTGAAACAGGTTGATGACCATATTCAGTTCATCGTATTCCTGCTCGGCTGCGTACATAAAGATGAGGCCAACATTGGCACCTGCACTAAAATTTGCCCCATCATTACCAATAACCAATCCTTTGTATTGTTTTTCTGCCTCGCCAATGCCATACTGAATACCCTCCAGTACTTCGCCACCAATGGTATTCATTTTGGTATTCCACTCCAGCCCTAACACATCATCACCAATGTGGTACAGATTGCAAGCACTATTTTTCCATAAACGTTGTGCATCGTAGTTTTTTAATACTAAAAAAGTATCACTACCCGGTATGGGTTGGTAATTATTTAGTTTAGCATCGTAATACCATTTCTTGCCACCTTCCACTTTATAAAACCGATTAAAGCCCAGTGCCAACATTTGATCCACCCATGCCGCAACTGGTATTTCAAGTGCTTTCATGGCAGCACCCACTTGTGCTACCCCAAGGCAATCCCAAGCTTCAAAAGCCCCAATTTCCCAACCAAAGCCCGCCTTCATGGCATCGTCTAGACGGTATAGCTCATCACTAATTTCAGGTATTCTGTTGGCAACATAAGCAAACAAGCTGTGGTGGAAGGCTCGGTAAAAATCACCTGCTTTGTCTTTTCCTGCATATGCAATTTGCGTTTTCTGGGTGATTGATTCTATGGATTTCAGAGCATCTAAAGTGGGGAAATGCACTTTTTTACGAGGCTCATATACCATAGTATGAAGGTTAAGCAACCATATTTCTTTTTCACCGCTAGTGGGTGATACTGTTTTTTTAAAGAAACCCTGCCCTGTTTTGTCGCCCAACCATTTGTTTTCCATGATGGTGTTGAGCCACGATGGTGATACAAATTGGGCTCTTGCTTCGTCTTGCAAACAATTGTCAGCCACGCCGTTGGCTACTTTCACCAAGGTATCAATACCCACCACATCCGCAGTTCTAAAAGTGGCCGATTTAGGTCTGCCAATGGCAGGCCCGGTAAGTGCATCCACTTCATCAATCGTGAGCCCCATCTGATCCATCAAGTGAAAGCAGTTCATGAGGCTGAAAATGCCCACTCTGTTGGCAATAAATGCGGGTGTGTCTTTGCACAAAACAGTGGTTTTTCCTAAGTTGTTAGCCCCATATTTCATGACAAAATCAACCACTGATGGCGAAGTAAAATCTGAAGGAATTACTTCCAACAAACGTAAATACCGTGGGGGATTAAAGAAATGTGCGCCGCAGAAATGCGCTTTAAAATCTTCCGTTCTGCCTTCAATCAATTGATGAATGGGAATACCAGAAGTATTGGTAGTAACCAAAGTACTCGGTTTGCGGTATTGCTCTATTTGGCCATAGATGAGCTTTTTAATGTCTAATCGCTCCACAACCACCTCCACAATCCAATCTGCATTGGCTATTTGCTGCATATCATCTTCAAAGTTGCCAGTAGTAATTCTATCTAGCACAGACGAAGTATAAATAGGACTCGGATTGCTTTTTACAGCAGCCGCAAGCGCATCATTCACCAGCTTATTACGTTGGCTTTTGGGTGCTTTTTGGTCTGTTCCGGGCAAAACCATGTCTAGCAACCACACTTCCACACCTACTCCTGCAAAATGGCAGGCAATTCGGCTACCCATAACGCCGCTTCCTAAAACGGCAACTCGTTTGATGATTCGGTTCATAATATGTCAAAATATGAGGTGAGAAAATTATCGATAGGTGGTGGCAGTTAGTTGGCTACAATTAATTTTTAATTATGGCTAAGCAACCACTTCGGCGTTGGTAAAAGTATCAACCTTCATGTATTTACTGATATTATTTGTTGGGGCAGCCGTATAGGGCTTCTCCCCAATTAATGATAGGTACTTGCCATCATGCTAACTTAGGATGCACCTCTCTCCTATTTATTTGATAATCACTAAAATCGTATTAGTCCAAGATTGATTTCGCCCACAACAAATACACTCCCACAAACCAAAATCAAGTCATTTTCTTGCGCCTTATCTACGGCTGACTGTAATGCAGACTGCACGTTTTCATAGGCATGACCCTCAAGGTTAAATGCGGCAGCTTGGGTTTGTAAGCTTTGCTCATTCAAAGCTCTAGGTATTTGGGCTTTGGTAAAATAATAGTTAGCGTAAGTAGGCAATAAGGCCAACACTTGATCCACGGCCTTGTCTTTGGCCATGCCAATAACTATATGCAGATGGTTAAAATGAGAATGCTCTAATTGTGCCACAATTTGGCGCATACCGTCTTCGTTATGACCCACATCCGCAATAATTTGGGGGTGTTCATGCAGTAATTCCCAGCGTCCATGAAGGCCAGTATTTTTTTTCACGTGCTGTAAAGCAGTGTGCAGGGTATGCTTTTCAGTAGGAAAACCAATTGTTTGCAGTTGATGTGTAGCTTCTAAAACGGTGAGCAAATTGTGGGTCTGGTATAGTCCAGTTAAATCAAGCGAGTACGTTTCATGTTCATTCCTTATCAGGTGCGCTACTTCTACCTCAAGCCGATGTGCCGTAACTTGGGTATCCACCACCTGATGCAACTGCTGCGCAAAAAACATAGGTGCATTTTCCTGTGTTGCTTTTGCTTCAAAAACGGGTTTGGTTTCTGACAAAAATTCCCCAATTACTACAGGGGTATTTGGTTTGATGATGCCTGCTTTTTCTGAGGCAATAGCTGGTAGGGTATTACCCAATAAACTCATGTGATCCCATCCAATGTTGGTGATAATGGATAAAATGGGTTGAATAATGTTTGTGCTGTCTAACCTGCCTCCCAGCCCCACTTCAATTACGGCAATGTCCACTTGCTGTTCGGCAAAGTAGGCAAAAGCCATGGCCACGGTAATTTCAAAAAAAGAAGGTTCGATGGATTCAATCAATGGGCGGATGCGTTCTGTGAAGTCCATTACAAAACGCTCACTACACATAACCCCATTTACCTTAATCCGCTCTCTAAAGTCGGTTAAATGTGGAGAAGTATAAAGTCCAGTTTTATAGCCAGCTTCTTGTAACAATGAAGCTAACATGTGGCTGGTGCTACCCTTGCCATTGGTTCCCGCAACATGAATTGACTTGAATTGATGATGTGGATTTCCCAACGCTTCGCAAAGGGCAATGGTATTGGTTAAATCTTTTTTAATGGCCGATGCGCCAATATGGCTAAACATGGGCAACTTTTCAAAAAGATATTCTATCGTTTGCTGATAATTCAGAGACATCTTATTAAGGTTCTATTTGCGCAAATAAAACAAAGAAAACCCGTCAGATTGTAAAATCATGACGGGTTTTGTGTCAACAATCTACCCTGTAGCTTTGGACAGTGGTGCATTGTTTGATGGTAATTAAGCTGAAAAACTAGTCTTCTTTTAGTCTAAAATTGAAAACAATGGTACCCTTTTCTACATCTTCTGTTGCGGGGGTTAGTTTTAATTCTTTTGCTTTTCTAATGGCAATGTTCCACATGCTTTTATTAGGTGTGGTGGTGCCAGCTTTAGGATTTACAGTTGCTTCAATTACGTTTCCTTTGGTATCAACTGTAATGTCCACCGCAATTTTTGCATTTTCATTAAAATCATCCTCGAATGTGGGGTACTTATTAATCTTCCGTCCTTTCAAACCACTTTTTATGACGATGCCTTTATTACCAGATGCAGCGTTGCCTTCATAACTATCCCCATTGGGCGTTCCATTGGGTCTTCCTTTGTTGCCATCCCCTTTGTTATCGCTACCCTCTCTTGGAGTACCATCATAGCTATCGCCGTGATTACCACCATTGTCTTTTCCCCCATCAAGCTTACCCATTTGGGCTCTTGCTACCATGGGTGGAGGGGTAACGGTTGGTGTTTTTTTGGGTTCAGCAGTAGGTTTGGGCACTGTAACAGTACTCGCTTCGTTGGGGTCAGCATCCACAGGTTGGGGCAAAGGGGTATTGGGTTCGGTGATCGGTTGTGCCGCATTGATGGCTGTATTGTCGTTAGCTGGATCGCCAGGTTGTTGAGCGGTGGAGGCACTTTCATTGCCCGATTCGCTATTGCCTAGGTTTACTTCAATGCCCGTTTCTACAGGCGGGGGCACTTCCTGCGGTATTGTCCATCGGATGAAAGTGAATACAATAAATAAAATGATACTCAGCAAAAGCGTTATGCCCGCTGCTTTGGTATTCTTCTCCCGCTCAAAATTGTTCTGCATCGTGGAATTATTTGTCATACAAACCTAGTGTTACTAATGAATAATCAACATGATGTTGAAAAGTAAGCTTTACATAATTGTTTTCAAGAAATTTATGTGGAAACAATATTTTAGGGCTTTTGAGAATAAAAGTTTTGGGTGACAGTTAAGTACTTAGTACCAAATGAACATCCCTTTTTAATGTGAGGCTCGGTAGGGTAATTGGAAGGTTTTGCATTTCATAAATATTTTGATTGATAGCACTTGTTGTAATTTCACAGAGTTGCACAGAGAAGACACAGAGTAAATACTACTGATCTCTGTGAAACTCTGTGTATCTCAGCGTAATAAAAAATTTCACTGAGATACACAGAGAAGACACTGAGTACCACAAAGGAATTACGAATTATGGAGATTAATCAAATAACAGAAACAATAATTGGATGTGCAATTGAGGTGCATAAAACCTTAGGACCAGGATTGCTAGAATCTGCATATGAAGAATGCCTAGATTTTGAAATAAGGAAGGCGGGATTAAGAACCCAACGGCAAGTTGCTGTGCCTGTTGTGTATAAAGATGTAAAACTAGAATGTGGTTATAGAATTGATATTCTGGTAGAAAACTGCGTAGTGGTTGAACTGAAAACTGTAGATGCATTTGCTCTTGTACATGAAGCACAAATATTAACCTATATGAAGTTTGCCAATAAAACCCTTGGTTTACTTATCAATTTTAATGTAACGCTCTTAAAAAATGGAATCAAACGCTACAAATATTAACCTCTCTGGTGTTGCGTGTAATAAAAAATTTCACTGAGATACACAGAGAAAACACTGAGTTACACAGAGTAAATACTACTAATTTCTGTGAAACTCTGTGGTACTCAGCGTAATATAAAATTTCACAGAGATACACAGAGAAGACACTGAGTTACACAGAGTAAATACTAATGATCTCTTTGAAACTCTGTGGTACTCAGCGTAATATAAAATTTCACTGAGATGCACAAAGAAGACACTGAGTTACACAGAGTAAATACTACTAATCTCCGTGAAACTCTGTGAAAACTCTGTGGTGCTCCGTGTAATAAAAAATTTCACTGAGATACACAGAGGAGACACTGAGTTACACAGAGTAAATTCTACTGATCTCTGTGAAACTCTGTGGTACTCAGCATAATATAAAATTTCTCTGAGATGCACAGAGAAGACACTGAGATACACAGAGTAAATACTAATGATCTCTGTGAAACTCTGTGTAAACTCTGTGGTACTCTGTGTAATAAAAGAATACAGTTAATCTGTTTTGTGGAGGTGTCTAAACTCGATAGACCACTTCCTTTTGCAACAATAGCTCCTTGAATAATAATCGCTTACTCTCCCTCGATTTGCTTTTTGGTTTTCTTGGGGTTACGCCATTGGTTGGTTTCTGCACCACACATTTTTACAATCTTTGGCGTAAATCGACCAATTACCTCCACTAATTGGGTTTGACTTTGCATTACCGCTTCGATATCTTTATAGGCATAAGGTGCTTCATCAAGCCCGCCGCCTAATAGCTTTACGCTATGTTTTTCCAAAATCTCGTTAAGGCTTTTTTGGGTGATAGCGGATAAAGCTTGTGTCCTACTCATTTTGCGGCCTGCACCATGGCTGGCAGAGTGTAAAGCACTGGCTTCGCCCTTTCCTTTCACAATAAATCCATCGGCTGTCATGCTGCCAGGGATGATTCCCAAAACATTTTTGTTAGCCGGTGTTGCGCCTTTGCGGTGCACAATCACTTCTTTTCCAAGGTGGGTTTCCTTCCAAGCAAAATTGTGGTGATTTTCCACGCGCTTTATTGCGGTTCTACCTAACTGCTTCGCAATTTTATCGTGAATGATATGGTGACAAGCACTGGCATAATCGCCCGCAAGCGTCATTGCTATCCAGTATTCTTGTCCGGCTTCTTCGTCGAGGCTCAACCAAGCAAGATTTTTGGCTTCTTGCGGCAGACGTCGTTTGTCGATGGCCACTTTGGTGTAATGGTTGGCAATATTGGCTCCCAATGCCCTAGATCCTGAATGGCTTAGTAAGCCTATATAATTTCCGGCTTCAATACCTAGCGTTTCATCTTTTTCAGGTATTGCAACTACTCCAAACTCTACAAAATGGTTGCCACTACCGCTACTTCCCAATTGACGCCAAGCCCTACCATGCAAGGATTGTAGCAAGGGTAATTGACCGAATGCTTCATGATCCATAATAGGATGGTTGGAGGGTTCTCTGAACTGTGAACCGCTACCAAACAGGGTTGCTTCGGCCAGTTCGCGGGCAAAAAAGGAGGGTTTGTTACTTATTTCTTTTGGGTCAATATCAAACACACTTAAACACATCCTACACCCAATATCCACACCTACCCCATAAGGAATGATGGCATTGGTGGTAGCCAATACACCCCCAATGGGCAAACCATAGCCGTGGTGGGCATCAGGCATTAATGCGCCTGCAACTGATATGGGCAGTTTGGCAGCGACAGACATTTGATTTAAGGCATTTTGATCGATATGTTCCGCACCAAATACACTTACTTCAATTCCTACTTCGTTTAAACCAATGCCCTCAAATGCTGGGTTTGATTTGGGCAAGAGTTTTTCAGCAATCATACCTAGCGTGGGAGATGTTTTGTATTCTTCTGGTGTAGCTAATACAGATTGAAGTAGCAGAACTACTTCGTCTTTTTGGTGGAATTTATAATGCTTCTCTACCACATTCATGGTTACGGGAATCACTGGGCCTTCTGGGTATCCCAACGTTCGAAGCTCTTTTGCACTAATGGATAATTTGTTCATTAATTTATTTTTTGAAATGGAGTTAAAGGGTTCTTTTTTTATTTAACTCCTGCTGTTTGATAACCCGAATAGGTCTTTTGGGTAATTACAACCTATCGATTATCGATGTAAAAGATTGTTAAGTTAACTAGGTGTTACAATGGGGGTTAATACCATAAAACTGTTCGGCGATGCTGATAGAAAGCGAAAAGCTGGTCGAAAATAGCATGTATCAATGGCTGGTTATTCGTAACAATGAACCAATAATGGACACAAAAAAACCCGGCATTTCAATGATGAAAGAACCGGGTTTTATACAATCAGCGTATGCAGTGCGCTTCAATACACCTGCTTGTAACTTTCCGGACCTAAAAAATCATCTTGCTCAATTTCATTCATGCGCTCAGCAATTTTCGATTTTACCCCCAACACCCAATGTTGGAAAAAAAGAAAAAAATGGTTGATTGTTTTCATGATGTACAATATTTAAAGGGTGAAAAAAGAAAACCCCCGCATTTGTGGTGCGGGGGTCTGTATGAAATCTGTTATATAGTAGAAGTTACTCTATTCCTGACAACACAATTGCCCCCATATTGCTTGCGACACCTCGCTAAAGGTGCGGTTACAAGTACTCGGATTAATATGTAATTGTTTCAGTAACACGTCTATTCTTTTGTTATGAATGCAAATATGGGTGAAATGTTGGTAAATCTTTAACTTTTGACAAAAAATATTTTTGATTTAGGCATTTGCCCTTGCTATTAACCAGTTATTTGGGCTTGCATTGCGGCTAATAACGCAGATTGGGATAGACTTTTCTGTTCACCACTGGCTAAGTTTTTAATGAGGCAGGTATGGTCTAACAATTCTTGGCTACCAATGATGATGACAGAGGGAATACCTTTTTTCTCGGCATACTTAAATTGCTTATCAAGCTTAGCTTGTTCATGATACAATTCGCAGCTAATACCCGCAACCCTAGCCTGCTGCATCCATTGAAAAGCAGTTTTGGCCTCAGCATCACCTAGATTGAAGAAAAGGAACTGGGTATTGGTATTTACTGTTGCTGGAAATGCTTTCAGTTCTTCCATTACGTCGTAAATCCTATCTACGCCAAAACTGATACCCACACCAGGAATATTGGGTACACCAAATAAACTCGTGAGATCATCATACCGACCGCCTCCGCCGATGCTACCCATTTGTACCCCTAAGGCTTTTATTTCAAAAATAATTCCAGTATAATAATTCAATCCCCTAGCCAAGGTTAAATCAACTACCATGTTGCCCACCAATTCGGCGGGGGCATTGGGCGATTGATACCCCAAAACCGTGTTGATTTCCGCTATACCGCTTTTTCCTGTAGCAGATTGACCAATAAGGGCATTTGCAGCCTGCAACACTGTTTCATTATTACCATTGATGGCTAAATATGCTGCAATTGTGGCTATCTGCTCGGGCAATAATCCCCTTGTTAAGAGCTCTTCTTTTACTTTCTCAATGCCTATTTTATCCAGTTTGTCAATGGCAATGGTAATGTCGGTGAGTTTGTCTAAGCCACCACATGTTTCCGCCAAGGCTGCCAATATTTTTCGGCTATTCATTCTAATTTCCACAGGAATACCAAGCCGATGAAATACCTGAGCATAGATATTTATCAGTTCTACCTCGTTCAAGAGACTCGTGCTACCAACTATATCGGCATCGCATTGGTAAAACTCCCGGTATCTACCCTTTTGCGGACGGTCGGCGCGCCACACTGGTTGAATTTGGTAACGCTTAAATGGCATGGCAAGTGTGTTTGCATTCATGGCCACGTATCTAGCGAATGGGATGGTGAGGTCGTATCGTAAAGCCCTTTCTGTTAAGTTCTTGGTGTTTTTTCCTGCAAGTATTTTTTCAAACTCAGCCCTTGATGCTTCCTGCTTAGTGGGGTTATCTAGCCCATTGTTGAGTATTTTAAAAATCAGTTTGTCACCTTCTTCGCCATACTTACCCATTAATGTTTCTAGGTTTTCCATAGCTGGCGTTTCTAACGGCGAAAAGCCATATAATTCAAAAACAGCGCGGATGGTTTGCAGAATGTAGTTGCGTTTGCGCACCACTTCTGCTGAAAAATCTCTGGTTCCTTGCGGTAAACTCACGTTTGCTTTGGCCATATCTTAGTTATTAGTGGTTAGTGGTTATTTTAACTTTTATTGTTGGTAAATAAATGAAATTATTGGGTACCGTGATGGTATGTACTTAAAACGGGATAAAATCGTACATCAACTTCCCGAAAGTTTAAACTTTCGGAAAATTTAGCCGCTGAAATTATTAAGTGCCTTTTAAATCCCATTTAAAAAATAATATTGTACAAGCAAATGGAGCTAAAGCCCCAAAAGGGGCGACATACAATAGCGATGGGTGAAGCCCATTTCGACATCAAAACATCGAAACATCAAAACCCATCAAAAAAATAGTTAGACCCCATATTTTGCCACAATTCGCTCGCAGGCTTTGTCTAGCATAACAAACACTTCCTTAAAATCTTGTATGCCGCCATACCAAGGGTCAGGTACTTCTCTGTTTTCGCCAGGGTATAATTCGTTTAAAATCAAATCGATTTTGTTGGCATCGAAGTAATTGCCCGCCAAGCGTTTAACATCCTGAAAATTGCTTTTGTCCATCACATAAATACGGTCAAATGCTTCAAAGTCGGTCTTTTTAAATTGTCGGCAGGCTTGCTTACCAATATCAATACCGTTCATCTTAGCTACTTTTTGCGACAGATGATGGGGCGCTTCCCCCACATGGTAATTGGCTGTTCCTGCACTATCCACCTGCCAATTTAAACCCGCTTTGTCTGATTTATACTGCAAAATCCCTTCTGCCAATGGGCTTCTACAAATATTACCAAGGCATATCATTAATATTTTCATAATCGGCAAAAATAGGCTGGAGTGCAACAGCCGATACTTGATTTTTCCCATTCGTAAGTTTGTTACTGCTGCAAACCTAGGCGGAAGCTTCGTTTTGGTTATAGTTGAGCAGGTACAGTTTTGCCATAAGCAAATCATCGTGCAATGGAATTAGCGATTCTTCTGCTGCCTTCAAAGCTTCTATGTACTTTTTTCTACTGTCTATAACAGCATTGTGTGAATCTGATAGTTTAGACTTGTTTTCATTTAAGTCAGACAAATCAATATCTAACTTCAGTTGCTCAAAAATTTCTGGTTGTTCTTCACCAAATTCATGTAGCAATTCGTAAACGTATTCACCCCATTTTATGCGATCGTCCCAATTGTTGGGCTTCATGGGCATAAATTCATCTCCGCAAACGGTGCATACAACAATGTCGCGCTTGAACCCAGTTTCTTCATCCACATCTTCGCCAATTATTTCCACTTTTTGTACCTGCTTGCAGGTTTCGCAGTCCACATGCTGTCTTGATTCGAGTAACTTGGCTGCTTCAATTTTATCACCTTCAACCAATTCGAAGTTTTGATGCGCTCTTTCCATTACAATAGCTCTAATTCTTTTGAACTGGATCATTTTTTCGTCATGCTCTGGATCTCTATTGCCAGACAGGTCTAGCTCTTGCAAAACATCCTCATGAAACTTTAATAAATCAAGAATAGCTAGGTGAAGCTCTGTATAAAGCAGTGATTGTTCTTCCATATATCATTCAATTATTCTGTTGAAAACCATAACCAGCGCAAAAATATAGAAGGGATTCAAATCATCCGTTTGGGGATTTTGAAAATTTTGGATAAATAGAAATTTTGGTATTTCATTAAACAAACAACCATCTGCCTATAACGATTAGAGACTCAAATCTTGTCTGGGGACATCGGTTATTTTACACCCTCGCATGTCAACCCATGTAGTTGCCGTATGTGCAACTTTCTTACAAATAATTGCAGTAATAGGTACTTAGTAATACAATATTTTTATACCTTGTAAATCTGTAATGAATTGGAAATAATTTACCCTTCCGATTAGTTGATATTTGCATGATTTCGTTCGCATATTTTTGAATTGACGAAGGAGGCTATTATAAGGTGTGGCTCGCTGGAAGACATCTTTGATATTTTTCGGAATAACTTTGTTACGAAAATTCACTAAACAACCATTTAGCCCATTGGAGTAGATAAAAAATCATGTAGTTTACACAGTAAAAGCACCTCATCTTATATTTACATAATGAAACGAAAATTTTCAACTAGTAGCAGAATTAAAAGCTTTGTATTTGCATTTAACGGAATTAAAATTGTATTTAAAGAAGAGCATAATGCCCAAATTCACTTGGTAGCAACATGTTTAGTAATTGCCTTAGGGTTTTACTTCCACATAGCAAAAACTGAATGGTTAGCAATTATTTTTGCCATTGCACTCGTAATTAGTTTAGAAATTGTAAACACAGCAATAGAATATATTGCAAATTTTATTTGTAATGAGCGAAATGAAGTGATAAAAAAAATAAAAGACCTTTCAGCTGCTGCTGTATTAGTTGCAGCAATAGCTGCTTTATTAATCGGAGCAATTATTTTTATTCCTAAAGTACTGGCATATGTTTAAATTAATTGTGGCAAAAGGAAGAATAGAAGAAGCATTGTTTATGGCAATGCTAAGTTTTGGTTGTTTTGGTATCTCTGTTGTTCGAGTTCTGTATAGTAAAAGCTTCTTGTTTTTATTTTTAAACTGGAATTTGTTTTTAGCATTTATTCCTTGGTTACTTACTAATATTGTAATAACAAACCCAACCTTAAAAACCAAGAAAATTACTTATGGAGTTCTATTATTAGTGTGGTTATTATTTTTTCCAAATGCTCCCTACATTCTAACGGATTTATTTCATTTACGTATTGAAACTGCGGTTCCGATTTGGTTTGATTTAGTAATGATTTTATGCTTTGCTTGGACAGGGCTATTATTCGGTTTTTTAAGTTTGTGGGATATAGAAAATTTATTTGCGGGCAAAGTTCATTCTAATTGGGTTAGACTAATTTCGATTATATTACTTTTTCTAGGAAGTTTTGGAATTTATTTAGGGAGATATTTACGATGGAATAGTTGGGATATTCTTTCGAAACCATTTGAACTAGTATATGACATAAGTGATAGATTTATTCATCCGTTTATTCATCCCAAAACATGGGGAGTCACATTTGCAATGTTTACTTTTCTCAATTTGGTTTATTGGTCTTTCCGATTGGTAATCAAACGAAACACTAAAACCGTAATACAAAGTGAATAGATTTGATTATTTTAATCTGTTTCGATCAACTGGGCGACAGCATGTAATCTTACCAAATACCAGCGTCTTCAAAATTTTTATCTGTCTAAGTTTTAGTAGTCAATTTCATCATTACTTCCTTATTTAGAAGCGAGACAAACAGTTTTTTTTTCAAAACAACCCTGTTTTCTTTGGAACAACCCTGTTTTTCAAAGAAACATCTTTGTTTCTCAAGGAAACATCTTTGTTTCTCAAGGAAACATCTTTGTTCTTCAAAGAAACATCTTTGTTTTTCAAAGAAACAACCCTATTTTTCTTAGGAACAACCCTGTTTCGTAAATTAAATAGAGTTGTCGCTAAGATTTGCTACTCATTTTGTGATGATCATTTCGCTGGGCAAAATGCTTCTAAGACGAAGTCGTCTGAACTGAAAATTGGGTTTTCTAAATTACCCGCAGTTAAATTAAAGTAAATGATAACCCTAGCCTCCAAACTAAGATTATCATTTGATATGCGTAGATATTTTTAAAAAATGTACGAATGCACCTACTTTTGGTTCGATATACGCAATTTAGTTGCGTATATTTATTAGTTGTAGGTAATTTTAGAATGACACTAAAATGATAGTAAAATGTAAAAACTGTTTACCGAAAGAAGGAGTTGAGATTCCTGATTTTGCCATTTCAGAAAAAAGTAAGTAAGTTGAGTTGACAGTTCAATCACCTCTTCATTCGACAAAATACATCATTAACAATTTCAAACTTAGCCACAGGGACGCAAAATATATTGTAACTCACATAAACAGAATTTACGGACAATGCAATCAATGCAAGTTTGACGAACTTAACGAAGAGTATATAAATTGCCCAAAATGTGGAGCATTAAATTTTAACTGGGAAACGGATAATGGAACAGAAATTTAAATTGTGGTTAGAATTTGAAGAAGTTGATCCTAAAAGCTGGGACATTGAAAACGATTTTTGCAATATTAACGTTGACTTAGAAGACGGACGACATTATGGCATAAATATTTGGACGTACAAATATTTAGAAACATCCATAAATGAAAATAAACTTACTGGACAAAATCTAAACGGAATATATCAGAAACCACCTGACTTGTTTGTAAAAGAATTAACGAGAGAATGTATTGAACAAACCATACAAGATTTGCTCAAAACTGGCGACCTAGAGAAAGTCTTAAACCCAAGTATTTATGAGAACTGAATCTACAAAAAGAAAAACTGGCTATAATTGGCGCTTGGCAAAAAGCGGGTTCAATGATTAATTGAACATTTTACCTCGTATCAACTTTTGTTTTGGGTTGAGAGTTTTGTGCTTCGAAATCCGCTTCTTCGCCAAGCGCCAAAACGTTGGGGGCTATTGTAAATCTAAAACTCTACAAACTTTATGGCAAGACAAATTATTTTCATTGTGTTTCTTTTTTTGACACATCTTGTTCTTGGTCAGAAAAATAATCTGGCAAAAAATCCACCACAACCACCAACAAAAAAAGAGTTGGAAATGGAGGAGAAAAACCATCATTGCGTAAAAAAAACAAACAAGCCGTTTACAGAAAGACTTAAAAGATATCCTTTCAATCTTGCAGCACAAATACAACTTGTTTCATTTAAAGCTGGGGCTGACACGTCTCAATTTCAAGATATGAAAGACTTAGACAGTTTGCCACGTTTAAATGACACTGTATGCTATTCAAAATTGACAGAACTGAAATCAATTACATTCTCACAGGTAGACAAATTAACTGACATTCTTTATAATTATGGCTTTAGTGGAACTATTCATATTGGTAGCATTTCATTGTGTTATTTTCCAAGAAATGCAATATTATTTTTAGACAAGAATGGAAAAGTTTTTGAGTATATCGAAATCTGTTTTGAATGTAATAAGATAAAAGAAAACTCTAACAAAATCTCATTAGGCCAAATGTGTGAAGAGAAAATGGCAATGCTTAAGGACTTTTTCAAGACAGTTGGAATTGAGTATGGAATTATAAAAAGTTTGACTAGCGAAAAATGACAACAACAGCCACCAGAATTTGATTTGGCATTATTGAGGCTTGACGAATACAGCCACAACATTTGTTCTTTTTGTACTTTAGTTTGGATCTTTCGATTAAATTTGGCTTATGAATAAAACATCAGCTATATTGCAATTATTGGTCTTTGATCTTTAGCTCAAGAAATGCCAAGCCATTTTTTCGTTAGCTGCTACTTTTGATAACTACATAAATTGAAACTTATGATTTTATACCTAATTTTAATGGTAGTCTTCGGACTAATTGTTTTAGTTGCTATTGGAATACTAATTTTTGGGTTATTTAAGAAAAATAAAAACTTACTAGTTATTTCTGCGATTTTGGTTTGCGTTGGAATACTTGGCTGCATTTATTCAGCAATGAATTATGCCAAAAAAGGAATTGAATATGTGAAAAGCAAAGAGTTTCAAAACGACGCCAGAGAAGGGGCAGAATTAGTGGGTAAAACTGTTGGATCGACAACTTCAGGGCTTTCCAATGGTCTATCTAAAACATTGGACGATGAAGCAATTAGAAATCTTGCAAGTAAATCGGCATCTATTTTAGGAAAAGTAACAAAGACTATAGCATCAAACCTAGACTCAACACTTTGCAGTAAAAACATTTATGTTGACAAATCACTTGAGAACAGCGGACTTGAACTTGGTAGAGGAGAAGAAAAATATAATTCTAAAACAATCGACCTAGGAATATTTATTGACTACAAAAAAGACTTTAAACATAAAATTAGAATTACCAATTACGACCAAACTGGAAAGAAAATTGAAATTGTAGAGAAAAAAATTAATTCAAAAGCAGGACAGAATAAAGTAGAAGTATTTCGCTTTTTGCATTCAGACCTTGGTTTAACAACTTATTACATTATTTCACTTGCAGAATAGATAAAGCAACAGCCAATGTAGCTTTCATGTGCGCAACAAATTCCTAAGTACATTTTGTCTGAACAAATAAAGGTATTTCCGATTCCCAGCTGATTGCTTTCTGGTTCAATACTTATATTTGGCTTATGAATAAAACTTCCGCAATATTGTAAATACTGGGATTTGGTTAGTGTCAAATGGAAAACAAATTTGCCAACAACACCAAGCCTTTTTTCGTTGAATTTAAATAACTGACACCCTTCAATTAATGAGCTACGATTTATTTTTTTACAAACGCAAAGACAGTAATCTTACAACTAATCAAATTGGAGAATATCTCTCAAATAATTTGACAACCATAAATGAGAATGGCAGCCAATGGTTTTTTGTAAATGAGGATACAGAAGTTTATTACTCATTTGAAATAAACGACGAGCCAGACGAAGAGGATGAAAAAGAAGAATTACCAGACAGCTTTTTAGACTTTGTAAATACTAACATTGTCTTTAGTTTGAATTTTATGCGCCCTTCTTTTTTTGGAAAAGAGGCATTCGATTTTGTTGAGAAATTCATCAATGACCTTGATTTATTTGTCCTAAACCCTCAAGGCGGTGATGACGCACCAAGTAAGCCAACTAGTAAATATTTATTTGAAAACTGGAACAAAACAAACATTTGGGCTTCAATAGAGCATTTTGATAAACAATCTCTCTTTTACCCGATAGACAAGTCAAATAATGTTTGGGAGTATAATTACAAACGACAGCAAATCCAAAATGAGGTTGGGGGAGAGTATTTTGTATCAAAAAATTTCTTCTTCAAGGAGATTGTAACAAATAAGGTAGTAACACTTTCAATGTGGACTGAACATATACCCAATATTTTACCTAAAACTGACTACTATTTATTGGGTAGAAAATATAGAAAACTCTTCACGACAGTTGAGGAAATGGTACTTCTCACAAAAGAAGAATTTAATTCTATATTCAGTAGTTATTTTGAACCCTACACTGTAACAGATACAATCATAATACATCCACACAAAGCGGCTTCGATTGAAAAAGTATTTAACAGCGTAAAATCAAATTTGAATTTTAAGGAGCATTTGAAAAGAATTACAGCAGACTCAATAACAAATGCGATGAAAGACAATTAACTGTATTCAATATTTAGGTTTTCATTGCTTCCAAATGAAACGCAATTAAAACCTAACTGAGAGAAACCTATTTCCCCCTGTGCGACATTTTATGTGGGCTTGTTGCCTGAACAGAAAATCCAAAATTCCAAAACCAAGTTCTCCTCATTCAGATTAGACAATTAAATCTTGCTTATAAATAAAAATAGATTCTTGGAATAATTTTTTTAAAAAGTAAATATGATAGCCACACATAAAATAGAGACCATTCGTTTCAATCAAGATTTAATTATTCTCAACATAGATGGGAATGAACGAATAATTCCATTAGATAAATTGTCTAGTAAACTTAAATCTGCAACTGAAATAGAAAGGGGTATGTATAAAATATCCCCTTCAGGTTATGGAATACATTGGCCTTTATTGGATGAAGACCTTTCCATAAATGGAATACTCAGAGATTTTGCAAAATAATTTTAGACAAACAACAGGTAGGAAAATGGCAGTTACCATAAGAAAATCAACAATAGTTGTTCGATTGAACGGTAGTAATTTTATTCCTACTTCTCTACCATTTTCCTTATCACCATCCCAATTACTTCGCCTCCTTCACCATTTTGCGGAGCATGACCCATTGTTTCAGCATTTCTTTTGCTTCAAGGGCGGGGTAGCCCAATACTTTTTTGCCCGCTGCCACATCGTTAATCACACCTGATTGGCCTCCAACTAATACCCCATTGCCCAGCGTAACATGGTCGGAAATGCAGGCACCGCCGCCTACAATAACGCCATCGCCCAAGGTTACCGAACCGGCCAAGCCACTGCTGCCCGCCATGATGCAACAACGCCCCATTCGGCTGTTATGGCCTATCTGCACCAGATTATCTATTTTACTGCCATCGCCAATAACGGTGGAGCTGAATTTACCACGGTCAACACAACTGTTTGCCCCAATTTCTACCCCATTACCAATTACCACATTGCCAATATGGGTAATCTTTATCAATCCCTTACCGTCTGGGCTTGGGCGGAAACCAAAACCATCTGCACCAATGCTCACATTAGGGTGAATAATGCAGTAAGCACCCACCACACAACGCTCGCGGATGACCGCACCAGACCAAATAGTGGTCATGGGTCCAATGGTGGTAAAATCGAGAATGGTCACATTGGGATAGATGGTTACCCCATCGCCAAGTACTACTTGTTTACCGATATATACATGTGCCCCAATGCGCACCCCCTTGCCAATAACTGCTTCTGGATGCAAAACTGCTGTTGGGTGTATGTCATTTTCAAACACGGGGGCTTCTTCCACAAACAAATCAAGTAATTGCGACATAGCTAAATCGGCATTTTTCACCTTTATCAAAGCCCTGCCTTCTCCTGGTTCTATGGCAAAATCTGCATTTACAATAGCTGCACTTGCCTTAGATTGTTCCCATAGTTTGATGTATTTCTTGCTGCCAACAAACGTAATTTGTTGGTTGGTGGCTAGTTCTAATTGCTCAGGTCCTGTTATGGTTAATTGGTCGTTACCAACTAGTTCGCCTTTAAGGGCTATATTAATTTCTTCAATGGTCAATAATTTCATGTAGCAAGCGTATTTAAGGGTGTAGAGATAAACAAAAATGGGGAGTTTGGGGCAATGATTGCTAGTATTTTAGAAAGTAATTTTTATTTTGTTCCAATTTTCTACCATTGAAAAAAGCCATACAAACGGGGTATCTGAGGATGCACCTATCATTACAGCAGCTATATTAACCACTTCTATCAAATAAAACAGATTGCTCTAATGACACCCACCATCAGCTTATTCGTGCATTCGAGGCAATAAATGAAAATGAAGTAAATTATTATCACCGAAAACCACTCGGTTAAACTAACACAAAAACTATTGGTCTTGCTATGCCTTCCAATTTTCAATAATTCTTGTTGACCAATTTAAATGCTGCTGTTATGAAATTACGTTCTAAAATTTGCTGGTTTGTGGCCTGCTGTGCATCAGTAATGCTATTTATTGCTTGGATGCCTCAAAGTATTGAGTACAAGGGATTTAAGTTTCCTTATAAAAAGGCGGGTCTTACAGATAAACAGGCGGCTGCCCATTTACTCAGCCGATTCACGTTTGGTGCCAATCAAGCACAAATTGATGCTGCGGCCCAACAAGGATTGGAAAATTGGTTTAGCCAACAATTAGAAGCCAATTTGCCTGACGATTCGCTCAATCAAATGCTTTCAGGTTACGAAACCCTAAACTTGAGCAATGCAGAAATGACAAACACTTACTATGATAATGCTCGAATACTCAGGATGGCCATGAGAGACGGGGTGATTAGTAAAGATTCCTCCGCAAAATTTGACAAGAAAGAATACAGAGATGTTGTAATGGCTTATGCCAAGGAAAAAGGATTAAAAAACACTTCGGTGGTGGTAAGCGAATTGGTGAATCAAAAAATACTTACGGCAGCTTATACTAACAATCAGTTACAAGCCGTAATGACGCATTTTTGGTTTAACCATTTTAATGTATCGCTCACCAAAAAGGAATCCACCATGTTCATGATGAACTATGAACATAAATCAATCAAGCCACATGTTTTTGGAAAATTTGAGGACTTATTGATGGCTACAGCCAAATCGCCCGCAATGCTTACTTATCTGGATAATTTCAGAAGCGTGGCAAGCGACCAAAACCCTAACTCAGAAGAAAATGCACGGAAAAGAATGGCTCTGCTAGAAGAACAGTTGAAAACCAACATGGGCGACTCCGTACGTTATAAAGCGGTCATGGAAAAAATAAAAACCAATAAAAAAGCACAAGGTCTTAATGAAAACTATGCTAGAGAAATAATGGAACTACACACCCTTGGCGTGGACGGAGGATACACCCAAGCTGATGTTACCAACGCTGCAAAAGTGTTTACCGGCTGGACGGTGTTCCCCATGACAGATCGCTATGGTGGCGAAAAGCAGGTAAGAAAAATGATGGAACAAGCAGGCGAAGAAAAATTGAAGGCGCAAGGCTATGTGTATGACAAAGATTTTCTTTTTGCCGCAAATAAGCATGACAAAACCGAGAAGATGGTATTGGGGCAAAAATTTGCAGCCAATGGTGGCTACGATGAGGGAGTTCAATTGATTCACCTTTTGGCATCCCATCCATCAACGGCTAAATTTATTTGCAAAAAATTAGCCGTCAGGTTTGTAAGTGATAATCCACCTGCTTCACTTTTAGACAAAATGACCCAAACATTCAAATCATCTAATGGAGATATTAAGCAGGTATTGATTACCCTCGTTAGTTCACCAGAGTTCTGGGCAGCAGATGCATTAAGAGGCAAAATAAAATCGCCTTTTGAGTTGACCATTAACACAGTAAGAGTACTTAATGCCCATGTGGAAAAACCTTACCAATTGTTTAATTGGATTAATAAAATGGGTGAAAAAATATATTACTATCAAGCACCAACCGGTTTCCCAGATAAAGCGCAGTTTTGGATTAATACAGGTTCGTTATTAAATCGTATGAATTTTGGATTAGCTGTTGCTACCCAAAGAATCCCAGGTCTTTCTTTTGACTTGGCGGCACTTAACAACAACCATGAACCCGAAAGTGCCGAAGCTGCACTTAAAGTTTATTGCAAACTCTTAATGCCAGAAAGAAATGTGGACGAATCAGTAAAACGACTCACCCCATTGGTAAACGACCCAGACTTAGGTAAGAAGGTGGAAATGGCTAGTGGAGGTGCTACAAGTGATAAATCAATTGATATGCAACCCGACGGTAGCGATGAAATGATGGCTGGAGTAGATACCAATAATCCTACAAAAGCTGACAAAAAAAGAAGGTTGCAACTCGAAAAAGATGCACCTAAGCGTAAAAAGCCAACCAATTACAGCCTCCAAGACCTAATGGCTAAATCTGGAACAAATACAATGCTTGGCCAAGTTACAGGTATCATTATCGGCTCGCCTGAATATCAACGGAGGTAATTAGTACATCGCACATACGCACGTATTATGTATGCTGCTTTGTAAAATAAGTTTGTCCGCCTTTCTATATTTTAGCCGATTTTCCACTTACTCATTCATTTTCCCACTCTCTACCATACAATGAAAAAATATTCACACTTGGTTGGATTTGCCGCGCTAGTGCTTGCACTATTGGGCTTGACTGCCTGGCAAAAAGAAGCATCAGATTGGAGCTATGTTAGCTACCATGATGTGCGGATTAAAATGCCATTTAAAAAAGAGGGGTTGTCAGTAAGGCAAGCCGCCGCACATTTACTCAACCGCTTTACGTTTGGCGCAAAACCCAATCAAGTGGACGAAGTGGTGCAACAGGGCTTAGAAAATTGGTTGACTCAACAATTGGATGCCACTTTGCCAGAAGATTCGCTCAACCAAAAACTGGAGGCATATCCTGCTGTTACAATGAGTGTTTCAGAAATTGCGGTGAAATATCCAGTGGATGGTCAGGTAATTAGAATGATAAAAAAAGAAGGATTCTACCCTGATGATTCGGTGGCAAAGCTTGCACCGAAAGATTACCAAAACGTCATCGATTCTTTCATGCGCCTCAAAGTATTGCATCATCAATCCGAGTTGGTTAAGCAAATCATTTCCCAAAAAGTAATCCGGTCTGCATTTTCCAATAATCAGCTACAGGAAGTGCTAACAAGCTTTTGGTTTAACCATTTCAACATTACCCTTAACAAAAACGAATGCGTAAACCACGCCATACCTTACGAAAGAGATGTACTTAGAAAACATGCAATGGGCAAGTTTGAAGATTTATTATTGTCCACTGCCAAATCACCAGCCATGTTGGCTTATCTGGACAATTATCGTAGTGTGGCTAATGAATACAACAGTACCGAGGATGGCATGAATAAGTTGCGGGATATGTACACCCAAGTGGAACAACTAAAACTAAAAGGGGATACAGGGAAGACTTATAAAGCGTTGACAGGGAAAATAAAAAATGCCCAGAATGTACAGGGACTCAATGAAAACTATGCAAGGGAAATAATGGAGTTGCACACTTTGGGCGTGGATGGAGGTTACACGCAAACCGATGTTACCAATGCGGCAAAAGTGTTTACGGGTTGGACAATTTTTCCATTAAATGACTATATCGGATCCCAATACATCAAAAAGCTCTATGAAAAATCCAAAGAAGAAAAATTACTAACGGAAGGTTATGTACGAGATAGTTGTTTCTTTTTTGCCCAAAACAGGCATGACAAAACGGAAAAAGTAGTGCTAGGAACTGTATTTCCTGCTAACGGTGGGTTCAATGAAGGACTACAACTTATTCATTTATTGGCACACCATCCATCCACGGCAAAATTTATTGCTAGAAAACTTGCGGTTAGGTTTGTAAGTGACAACCCTCCAGCCAGCCTAATAGATAAAATGGCAGCAACTTTCACTAAATCGGATGGTGACATCAGACAAGTATTGATTACTATGGTTAATGCAAAGGAGTTTTGGAATAGTAATGCTTTGAGGGAAAAAACAAAATCGCCATTTGAATTGGTTATCAGTACGGTAAGAAGTCTAGATGCCAAGGTTGAATTACCATTTCAATTGTTTATTTGGAGTCAAAAGATGGGTGAAAAGATTTATCATTATTTGGCACCAACTGGTTTCCCTGACAAGGGATTGTATTGGATAAATACAGGTTCTTTACTCAGCAGAATGAATTTTGGAATAGCTGTGGCCAACCAACAAATTGCAGGTTTGAAGTACAGCTTGGTGCTATTGAATCACAACCATGAACCAGAAAGCCCACTTGCAGCACTGGAAACCTACAGTAAATTATTGCTGCCTGAAAGAGATGTTACTGCCACTATCCAGCGGCTTAGTCCACTGATTAGCGACCCTGAAATAGGAAAAAAAATTGCAACCATTGCTGCCAAATCAACCAACAATGCACTACCGCCAGAACCACCTACTACGATGGGTTCATCTAATGATATGATGATGATGGGGGAAATGAGCCCAAGTGAAAAGCCCAAGGAAAAGAAAAATACAGTTTCTCCTTCCATGAATACGCCTTCACTTGCTGTTGGGGGCAAACCCAACAATAAAATGCTCTCACAGATAGTAGGGATTATCATTGGATCGCCAGAATTTCAAAGAAGATAGCGGTTAGCTTCTACCTTCTTGCATCAGCTTCGCCCATAAACCGCTGTATTTCAATTGGGCTTGAATACAGCTAAATGTTTGTTTTTAAATGCTTATTTTATTCAATTTTTAAAACGTACCACCATGTCTTCAAGAAGAGGATTTATAAAATCAGGTGCTTTGGCACTATTTGCTACCAGTATTAGCGGTATTCCTTCTTTTATAGCGAGAGCGGCAAACGGCAGCAAAATATTGATGCCGTACAAGAAAAACAAGATATTAGTTACCATTTTTCAAAGGGGGGCAATGGATGGCCTAATGGCCGTTACACCCTATACAGATGAATACCTAAAAGCTTTTAGACCCTCTCTTTTTATGTCGCCAGTAAAAACTGGCAACAACAATCCATTGATAGATTTAGACGGACGCTTTGGTTTACATCCTTCCATGAATGCATTCACGCCCTTTTTTAATGACAAGCGGCTGGCCATTGTTCATGCAGTTGGTTCCCCTAATAATACCCGTTCGCATTTTGACGCACAGGATTATATGGAGTCGGGTACTCCTTTCAATAAGGGTACTTCTAGTGGTTGGCTAAACAGAGCAGTAGGTCTCTTGGGCCACGAAGCTCCTACTCCATTTCAAGCTGTAAGTATTACCAGTTCGTTACCCCGTTCTTTCTACGGCGATAATGAAGCATTGGCTATTAACAACCTGCAAGACTTTGCTATTCAGCTAAAAGGCAATCCAATGGCGGCTAACATGGCATCTAAGAGCTTTGAGGAACTGTACGACCAAACATCCTCTTCCTTGCTCAACAGAACAGGTAAAGAAAGTTTTGACGCCTTGAAAATGCTCAAAAAAACCGACTTAAAAAATTATAAACCTGCAAATAATGCGGTCTATCCTTCTACACCGCTGGGCAATTCGTTGAAACAAATTGCCCAATTAATCAAGATGGATGTGGGGCTAGAAATTGCTTTTACCGATTGCGGTGGCTGGGATACACACTATAATCAAGGCACCGATAACGGCACTTTCGCTAAAAACGTGAATGATTTAAGTAATTGCATTACTGCATTCTGGACCGATTTGGGTGCTATGCAGGACGATGTAACGTTAATGACCATGACTGAATTTGGCCGTACCGTAAAACAAAATGGTACTGGTGGCACCGATCATGGTCGCGGTAGCTGCTTGTTTATTTTGGGCAATGATGTAAACGGGGGAATTGTTCATGGAAATATGCCAATACTCAGTAAAGAGAATTTAGAAGACGGAAGAGATGTGCCAGTAACCACCGATTTTAGAGCCGTATTTAGCGAAGTGGCAGATAGCCATTTGAAACTAAAAAACGATAAAGTTTTGTTTCCAGAATGGCAGGGTAAAAAAATTGGCGTTATGAAAGCTAGTGTATAAAGCGGATGGTGTAATTGCAAGAATTCTTTTGCAATTACCTAAAGACATCAATAAATTGGTTTCGATAGGGTAATAAAAAAAGCGGTGCTTCACCAAATGGTGAAGCACCGCTTTTTTAAATTAGAATAATCTATTGTTTTATTTATTCATCATCATCGGCATCATCTACAATGCCCAATCCTGCGGTTTGCGCCTCGGTAATTTTAGCTCGAATCTTATTTTCAATTTCTGTTGAAAGTTCAATATTGTCTCTAAGTAACAGCTTTATGGCCTCTCTTCCTTGACCTAACTTAGCGCCTTCGTAGCTAAACCAACTGCCGCTTTTAGAAATAATACTTAATTCAACGCCCATATCAATTATTTCTCCCACTTTACTAATGCCCTCACCATAAATGATGTCAAACTCAGTGGAGCGGAATGGAGGGGCCACTTTATTTTTAACCACTTTTACTTTCACGTGGTTACCAATAACAGAATCACCATCTTTTAACTGTGTTGAGCGGCGAATGTCCAAACGAATGGAAGCATAAAACTTTAGTGCATTACCACCAGTGGTTGTTTCTGGATTGCCAAACATTACACCTATCTTTTCCCGTAATTGATTAATGAAAATACAGATGGTGTTGGTTTTGTTAATGGTGGAAGTCAATTTTCTTAGAGCCTGACTCATCAACCTGGCTTGCAAGCCCATTTTACTGTCGCCCATTTCACCTTCTAACTCACTTTTAGGCACTAATGCAGCAACTGAATCTATTACCACTACATCAAGTGCGCCAGAAAGAATCAATCTGTCAGCAATTTCCAATGCTTGCTCACCGTAGTCTGGCTGAGAAATCAATAAGTTATCTACATCCACACCTAGCTTTTGCGCATACGAACTATCAAAGGCATGTTCAGCATCGATAATGGCACACATGCCGCCTTTTTTTTGTGCTTCTGCAATAATGTGTATAGCCAAAGTTGTTTTACCGCTACTTTCTGGTCCATAGATTTCAACTATTCGGCCTCTTGGAATGCCCCCAACGCCTAAAGCTGCATCTAAACCAATGGAACCTGTAGAAACTACCTCTATAGGCTCCTTACTTTTTTCATTCATTAGCATTACACTGCCCTTACCATAGTCTTTATCAATTTTATCCATGGTAAGCTTTAACGCTTTCATTTTTTCTGCACTCAACATATCAGTTAGTATTTAGCGATCAATAAGAATTATTATCAAGTGGCTAAAGGTATAAGAATTTACTTTCAGCCACTAAATTGTTTAGCAAGTTTACTTACTTGGGGGTGAAATGGTATCCAACCAATTTCTAAATAATTCCATTTTGAAAACAAGCCTTGTTTTGGTTTTGCCATGAGTACTCGACTTATTTTTTGGAGTTCATTTTATTCGACTGTATGCCATAAGTACGCAATACACTTCAAGTTCTAGTTACTTGGTTAAGGTTTCTAAGTATGACTTCTCCTTGGAAACAAGCCTAGATTTTGTGTAAAAGCCTATGAAAATGGAATCGCTATTTCATCAATTATAGCTTTCACCAAAATTGATATAAAAGCCTCCGAGCACCTGTACTTATAACAACAGATTAAACTCATTTAGCTACCACTTTATGCTTGCAATTGCAGCTTTGAAAAGCTTTGATAAATTAAATTTTCATGAAAAAATAGCACAATCGTCTATTCTCCTTAACATTGACACTTATAAACCTCAAACTACAACACCATGACATTTTTAAAATGGACTTTCATCGTTATTTTGGGCTTGATTGCCTGCTTATTGATTGTGGCATTCTTTGTTAAAAACGATTATTCGGTTGACAGAGAAATTGTTATTAACCAACCTAAAGATTCGGTCTTTAGTTATATCAAATACCTCAAAAACCAAGACAATTTTAGCAAATGGGCTAGTATGGACAAGCAAATGAAAAAAGAATACAAAGGCACGGATGGCACTGTGGGTTTTTCTTCTGCTTGGGATAGTGACAATAAAGATGTGGGCAAGGGAGAACAAATTATCAAGAGCATCAATGAGGGTGAAAATGTGGAATATACCCTTCATTTTATTAAACCATTTGAAGGCTTTGCAGATGCTTATCTGTCCACAGACTCCATTTCGGCTACGTCAACCAAAGTAAAATGGGGCTTTGAAAGCAAAATGAAATATCCCATGAACCTGTTGCTATTATTCATGAACATGGAAGATATGATTGGGAAGGACTTGGAAGTTGGTTTGGGTAACCTCAAGAAAATCTTAGAGAAGTAAGCTTCGAAGTATTAGATTAATTGCAAAATATCCCTACTTAGGAGATTGATTTTTCCTGAAAAGTACATCTTAATTTAGCGGCTAAACCTTAGCTAAACCTAAAATAAAAAGAGCGGCAATGATACTATTGCCGCTCTTTTTTATACCCGTTAATCTGATTTTCTTCTCCAAAACAGGTTTACTTACCTCTTTTGTTGCTTAATAGCCACTCCCAGATTCTGCATTATTCATCCCTTGGACTATAGCTACACCAGCACTACAGCCTAATCTTGTCGCGCCTGCATCGATTAATTGTTTGGCAAAGGCATAATCACGAATACCACCAGAAGCCTTTATTTGTACATGCGCTGGTAGGTGGGCTTTGAATAGCGCAACAGATTCTACACTTGCTCCTTTTTCCGCATACCCTGTAGAGGTTTTTAAATAGTCAATGCCAGCCACACCATATAGCTCACAGCATTTGATGATTTCTTCATCGGTTAACACCCCGCTTTCAATTATTACTTTAATCACTTTGTGGTGTTGCCGAATGAATGGTAACAAATGGTTGATTTCGTTGGCTAAAAATTCCCAATCGCCATTTTTAATAGCAGATACATTGGCCACCACATCTAGTTCATCTGCTCCGTCAACTATTGCCAGAACAATTTCTGCTAGTTTAGCTTCTACAGCCGAATAGCCAAAAGGAAATCCAATAACAGTTGCCACTTTTACCTGTGACCCCAACACTAATTCTTTGGACAATCTCACGAAATTGGGAGGCACACATACGGCAGCAAACTGGTAATTTACTGCCTCACCGCACAGTTTTTTTATATCGCTAATTGATGTTGTTGGCTTTAAAATTGTATGGTCTATGTATTGATTTAATTGCACGAAAAAAAAATTTTAAGGGATTAGACAATGGCATGAATGATGGGCAAATATATCCCTCTGGCACATCTAGACACTACTCTGTCAAAAACGCTTTTACCCCTCCTGATTATTTTTAGCAGGTCAATAGGCTACATTTACCTCTTTATTGCTTTGATTGCCTTATATGAAACGTTTCATTTTTGTTTGTACACTTTTGTTTGCCATGCAGCTTTTACACGCCCAACTGCCCAAGGTTACTAGCGGCACATTGATTAGACACGAAAATTTCAAATCTCATTTTGTTACCCCTCGCCATGTAGATGTTTGGCTGCCAGAAGGATATACTCCCCATAAAAAATATGCAGTGTTGTACATGCACGATGGGCAAATGCTGTTTGACAGTAGCACCACTTGGAACAAATCGGCTTGGGAAGTGGATGAAGTGGTATCTCAATTATTGCAATCTGGACAAATAAGAGACCTGATTGTGGTGGGCATTTGGAACGGTGGAGAAACAAGACACAGTGATTATTTCCCCCAAAAACCGTTTGAAACATTGCCGCAGGAGGTGCAAAAGCATATTTATGACACCAAAAGAAACAATGGGCTATCTGTTTTCAACGGGCATTCGGTGCAATCGGATAACTACCTGAAATTCATGGTGAGCGAGTTGAAACCATTCATCGATAGTGCCTATTCCACCAAAAACAATCAGGCAAACACCTTTGTAGCGGGAAGTAGTATGGGTGGATTGATTTCTTTGTATGCAATATGTGAATATCCCCACATATTTGGCGGAGCCGCTTGTTTAAGCACTCATTGGACGGGCATTTTCAAAGCAGAAAACAACCCGATACCAGATGCTTTTATCCAATACTTAAATGCACACTTGCCTAAACCCAAACACCATCGTTTGTACTTTGACCATGGCACGGCAACCTTAGATTCCCTCTATCCTCCTATTCAAATAAGGGTTGACGAACTAATGAAACAAAAGGGATACACTGAAAAACACTGGCTAAGCAAAGTATTCCCCGGCGAAGATCACAGCGAAAAAGCATGGCATAAAAGATTGGCTATTCCTCTGACCTTTTTATTGCGGAAATAATGGTCAAACATTCGTTGGGTGATGAAATAGCCTTTTGCTATACTTTTCCAACTTTTTTGGGTAATGATAATCGATGTTGTAAACAAGGTATTTTCAACACAATTATTGACTTCTTTCAGGATGTGCTGTTACTCAATAATTGTAAATGCTGCGATAACTCAACAAATCCTACTATTATTGTAGCCTTTTAAACCTACTGCATCTACATTATGAACTATTTACAATTGCCCCACCGTTTAATTCTTTTAATGTGCTTTATTATACTGAGTATTATTACAAATGCACAAACCAATACCACTACTTATCCAAAAATTACGGGCTTGGCGGCCATATTGCACCCCATTGCCACATTTACTGATGATGGAAATACGGTAAACCTAAAAGACTATTACCAAGTAGGTTTTCCCATGGCGGTAAATATTTGGAAGACCCCCAAAGTGGGGTTCTCCTTCCAGATTATTCCCTTCATTCGTGTGGAAGGCGGTAGCAGTAAAACGAATAACCTACTGTTTCATCCAGGCATTTTGACTGCACTGGGCAAGGGGTTTACCTTCACAGGAAGAGCTGCATTTGAAACTTCCGGCAGGTATGGGTTTACACCCATTTTTAGCAAAATCATTAAAAGAGACAAGTATGTTAACTATTACGTAGCCACACCGCTCCCTTGCAGGTTTGGTAACGACAGAGCCGCTAGTTTTTCTCCCAGTTTAGAATTTGGTATCACATTTTAAGCAGCTTTGGATAGATTTTTTAAAAGCATTCCCTCTTCAAAACAATTGACCAACAATCACCCACGCCATACAAATCTTTCCCCTTTTAAAAAATAAAAGTATCGTCCTTTATAGAGGTTGACAACTCACCGTTTACTCTATTAACCATTAACAATTGAGCGTTCCGGATTAATTCCTGTTGGCTAACACCTATTTTCGACACAGTAATAATATACAGAATGGACGCTATCGCAACTCAAATACTCGAATTATTCGAAAAACATTGGCAACACCGCCCTACTTCAATCGAAAAAATACCCCAAAGTGGCAGCAACCGCCAGTATTTTAGAGTAGCCTCCCCCGCAGGTAGCTTTATTGCTACCTACAACGACCACCAAGCAGAAAACCGAGCTTTTATCCAGTTTACCCAACATTTCAAGCAATCCCAATTGCCTGTGCCTGAAGTATATTGTGTGAATGAAACAAATACCATTTACATACAAGAAGACTTTGGCAACCAAAGCCTTTTGCACCATTTGGAAGCCCAAGGGGAGAGTACCGCAGTTTATGGCCTTTATCAAAAAAGCCTTCAACAACTGGCACGGATGCAAATTCTTGGCGACCAGAGTTTTGATTATGGTAACTGGTGCTTAACGGCCCGAACTTTTGGCAAGCAAGCCATCATGAGCGATTTGCTTTATTTTAAATATTACTTCTTAGATACCCTCAACATACCGTATGACAAGCAGGGGCTTATCGATGATTTTGAAGCACTAAGCAGTTACTTGGCTAAAACTGGACAGCAGTATTTTATGTTCCGCGATTTTCAGTCGAGGAACATTATGGTGAAAGACCACCATGTTCATTTTATCGACTACCAAGGTGGGATGAAAGGTGCTTTGCAATATGATGTGGCTAGCTTGTTGTGGCAAGCCAAAGCAAACCTTAGCGTAGCTTGGAAAGATCGACTGTTGCAATATTATATTGGTATGGCAGAACAACTGATGGGCAAACCGATTGACCGTCCAACATTTGAAAGCCAGTATAACGGGTATGTGTTGATTCGATTGTTACAGGTGCTGGGTGCGTATGGGTTTAGGGGGTTATTTGAACGCAAAGCGCATTTTCTCACCAGTATTCCATTGGCCTTGAAGAATGTGTTGTTTTTTATTAACCATAAAAAAGTAGGCATCACCACCACCGTACTGGACGAACTGCTCTTGAAAATCACGAGCGAAGAAACCATCCGCAAATTCACCCCCACCCAAGCGAATGACACTACGCCTTTGGTGATTACCATTCAAAGCTTTAGTTATAAAAAAGGAATTCCTGTTACAGATAATGATACTGGAGGCGGATATGTGTTTGACATGCGCGCCATCCATAATCCTGGACGGTTTGATGACTACAAAAAATTATCAGGAAAAGACAAGGCTGTGCAAGATTTCTTAGAACAGCAAACGCTCATGCCTAGTTTCTTGAACAGTGTTTGGGATTTGCTAGACGTATCTGTGGAGAATTACTTAGAAAGGGACTTCGCTCATTTGGCCATCAATTTCGGCTGCACAGGCGGCCAACACCGCAGCGTATATGCCGCCGAACAAACCGCCCGCCACCTACGTAACAAATACAATGTGAAGGTGACGCTTCAGCATACTAACCAAGAAAATTGGGTGTGGTAGGAGGAGGCTTTGATGTCAAGTGGGCTGTAAAGAAACAATACCTCAAAGTAGAGAAAATTCTGAATTTTTAAGCAATTTAAATGTGCATGACTTTAGGTATTTTATAATTATACTTGCTGTAATTTTTATCAATCATATGAAAGCAATGCTTTTGGCTGCCGGTTTTGGCACGCGACTACAGCCTTTTACTCTGCACCATCCCAAGGCACTTGCGATGGTAAACGGACAATCGCTATTGGAAAGAAATGTAAAATACTTGCAAACGCAGGGCATTTTTGAGGTATTGGTGAATGTGCATCATTTTGCCGAACAGATTGTGGCAGCCATCGAGCTACATAAGGGATGGGGTAGCCATATCACCATTTCCGACGAAACGGATGCTGTCTTAGAAACGGGGGGGGGCATCTTGAAAGCGGCTTGGTATTTTGACAGTTCCCCAGAATTTGTGGTGATGAATGCCGATATGCTAACGGACATGCCGCTAAAAGCTATAGTGCAGGAGCATCGTCTTCAACTACCGTTGGCTACTTTGGCCACTACCAATAGAAACAGTAACAGAAAGCTAGTTTTTAATGAACAAAATACTTTGGTTGGCTGGCGCAATGAACAAACTGGGCAAGAAAAAGGGCCCATGCTGCTTCATGCTGATAAAAACCAATTTCATGCAGTAGCATTTAGTGGGATACAGGTACTAAGCAATCAAATTTTTTCGCTGATTACCCAAAGCGGTAAGTTTTCGATGATTGATGTTTACCTCTCCCTATGTGCCGACCATACCATTACTGCTTTTGACCATTCTAACAGTCTCCTAATAGACGTAGGCAAACCAGAAAGCCTAGAAAAAGCTGCAACTATGTTTGCCTAAAATGAACTTATTGCTTGCTTTTGTTGCGAAATTTTTTATTACACAGAGAACCACTGAGGTTACACAGAGAGCCACAGAGATAGATGCTCCGGTTTCTCTATGCAACCTTTGTGAAATTTTTTATTACACCGAGTGCCACAGAGGTTGCACAGAGTGCCACAGAGATAATTGGCTCCGTGTAACTCTGTGACTTCTCAGTGAAGCTCTGTGAAAATTTTTTTTATTACTCTGAATGCCAAAAGGAAAGCAGCTCCGTGCAACTCAGTGACTTCTCTGTGCAACTCTGTGAAATTGTACTATACAACTTCTGCCTACGAATTTGCGGAAACATCCCTTCTAAGGTAGCCACCATAATCGGGAATAATGGCTTCGTAAGCCTCATTCATAAAGGGTGATGTGATGATAAAATCTGCCGAAGCACGGTCGCAGGCCATGGGAATATTCCATACAGCGCAAAGGCGAAGCAACGCTTTGATGTCGGTATCGTGTGGTTGGGCTTCCATTGGATCCCAAAAGAAAATCACTATATCTAAATCCCCTGTTGCTATGAGGCTACCAATTTGTTGGTCACCACCTAATGGGCCACTTAAAAATTTTCTAACGGGTCGGTCGAGTGCTTCCTCCACTAGCTTACCCGTGGTGCCAGTGGCAAAAAGCTCATGTTTAGACAAGGTTTGACCATTATGAACTGCCCATTGCACCATATCTAGTTTTTTATGGTCATGGGCAATGAGTGCAATGCGCTTTCTGGGGGCTAATTGTTTAGTGAGAAACATGGTAAATATTTTTAGGGAATGAAATAACGGGACAATATTAGCCATAACAAAACAATCCCCTTAAAAAGACCGCTGATATGAAGTTGTAAGGTTTAAGTTTTAGGTTTTAGGTTTTAGGTTTTAGGTTTTAGGTTTTAGGTTTTAGATAGCATAGCTTTTTAAAGCAACCTTTTGAATGTTAAATTTATTGTGCCAATGTTACTGGCAACAACGTCTACATAACCTCACCCCATTTTGCTTTCTTTTTTGCACAAAAAAACCCGCCAGTTTTTTATAACTGACGGGTTTTGAAATATCCTGTATCTGCAATTAATTTCCGCCTCCTTTAATACGTTGGCTTTCGCTTTCGATACCTGTTTTACGGGTTCTAGCTTCCTTAATTTGGTTGCTACCAAAACGGTAGGTGAAGTTCAAGCGAACGGTGCGGCTCTCCCAATTACCACCGCCGTCTATCTTCATACCGCCAAATTCACTGGTTGCTTTCCAAGGTGCGGTAAATAAAATATCGGTTACACTTAGCTTAACAGAAGCTCTTTTTTGCAACAATAATTTTTGCAATCCTAAATCAATGCCTCCTTGAGGTTTTGTTTTCCAAGTAGCACCCCACACGCTAGGCCCATTGAACCAACCACTCATCTCGGCTGTGTAATCACGACCAAGTGTCCAAGTGTTTTGCAAATAAGCACCATATCCAGGGATGTCCACTTTCACGGGTTTATCGTTAATATAACCATCAAACATTTGATAGTTGTACCACAAATTCACATAGCCGTTCCACCATTTTTTAATGGGTAAAGGCGAACCAATACTAAAGTTGAGAATGCGCTGCGTAGCCAAATTCTGCTGTTGCACATACGAAGCATTACGAATAGTATCTGTAACCTGAGTGGCATAATCTTTCACATAACTGTACGCAGCCGAAGTGTTTAAAAAGCCCATAAACGTATGGGTTAGCTCTAAGTTATCGGTGTATTGTGGGCGTAGAAAGGCATTACCTTTTTCATAGGTTAATTCATCCAATTTATTTTCAAATGGATTCAAGTCTTGGTAAGTGGGACGGTCTATGCGTCTGCTATAGGTTAGGGTCAACGTGTTGGTTTTGTTTACATTCCACGTGAATGCTGCACTAGGAAACAAGTTTACGTAAGACCTAGTAACCGTATCGTCTGCTTGTTTTCTCCCATCTGCTCTCACCAATTTGCCCTCGCTATTGGTTTGCTCCACCCGCAAACCACCTTGGAAACTAACCTTAGTGGTTAATTGTCGGTTGTAATTGACATAAGCCGCATTAACATTTTCGGTATAAGTAAACTGGTTGCTTCTGTTGAGCGATTTTGTAGCAATGCCAGAATTGTTATCTACGCTAAAGAAGTCAAAGGTGTTCTTAGTAGTTACATAAGAAAATTTAACCCCAAAGCCTAATTTGCCTTTCCAAAGATTCTTTTCCGCGTCTGCTTTTGCAGTGTATATATCAATATCAACAGGGGTATTATTAGAATAAATAAATGTATTCAGCGGAGAATTGTCTTTGTTAAAGTAATAATTGGGTTGGTAACTATTGCCCGTGCCGCGAAACAAGCCATAATCTGCATCAGCGTTTATCTCTGTTCCACTGGTATCAACATACCGATAATTGATGTTTACGTTGCTATTCATCCTAGTACTAGGCACTCTATTGGTAGCCAATAGTTTTTTTATAAAACTGCCGGTGTCTTCTTTTTTATAGTAGATATTGGTATTGCCGGTGGTGCGCCATACATTATCGTCGTACCCAATTCTTGCCATAACGCCCAATGTATGCTTGCTGCTTAAGAAATAATCAGCACCCACTTTGGCATTGATGCTTTTGCCATCATTCCAGTTGGTACTGTGTTGGTCGTAAATACTGTCGTTCTGTAATCTATAGAGGTTCATTCCGTTTTCATAGGTACCAATACTACCGCTCAAGTTGCTGAATAAATTCACTTTTTTGTCGCGATAATTTAGGTTGAGCGAGCCATTACCTTTCGGCGTAACCCCTTGTGTAAAACCAAGATTGGTACTACCATTGGTGCCAAACTTTTTGTTCTTCTTTAACCTAATGTTGATGATACCTGCATTACCACTCGCATCATATTTTGCACTGGGGTTGCTAATCATTTCTATGGCTTCAATGTCGTTGCTGTTGATACTTTTTAAATAAGCAGCCAAATCTTTTGTATCTAACTGTAACATTTTACCATCAACATATACCCTCACGCCTGTTTTGCCTTTCATGGTAATGTTGTCGTTGTTATCCACTTGAATGCCAGGACTTTTTCTCAAAATCTCTAGTCCATCGCTACCAGAAGCGTTAATGCTACTCTCCACGTTGAACACCATTTTGTCCGCTTTAATTTCAACCAATGGTTTTTTAGCTGCTGTTACGGTTACCTCCTGCAATTTAGTTGCTGCAATGGCTAAGGAAGCATTGGGTAATTTCTGATTTGAGTTTTCTGTCAATTGAAATGGCTCAGAATATTTTGTGCCATAACCTACTAAGGAATAGCTTACCAAAAACGACCCTGTCTGAGCGGTTGTAATTTCAAAGTCACCTTCTTTGTCCGAAACGGCTGCCTTTACTAGGCTGCTGTCTTTTGCTTTTAATAAAGTGATGGTTACTGCGGTCAGGGGTTTGTTGTTGGCGTCTTTTACTGTGCCTGTTACTGTTTGTTTTGTTTGTGAAAATCCTTGTATCGACAAAGTCAATACACTAAGAACTAGAAGGTAAAAATGTTTCATCATGTAAAAATATAGTTTATGCGGGTTAGTACGCCAATAGGGTTCAAATGTTACTCGGGGTGTAGGGAAATGATGAATTTCATACGCTAAAGGCAAAAAATAAGTTTAAGAGGCAAATATTGGGGCAATACAGTTTCTTATGAAGGCCAAATAGACAATTGCCCTTGTATTCAATAAATCAACAAAAAATTGATTAAAAGAAATGCTTTTGTTGATACATTATTAACTAAAATGGCTGCCAACTGTGCATAAATGTTTTTCGCAGTTATTAGTTAAACCTCACCTCAACCCCTCTCCGAAAGGCGTGGGGCAAAACGAAAAACTTTTATGCACCTGCTGCTAATGCACCTATTTATTTGACCCTAACCAGTGATACCCATTAACAATTAACCATTAACAAATACCCACGGCCTATATCTTTGCTCGTACTAAAAAAGTATTAATGAGTGTACATTTAAGCGAACAAGAAATTGTTAGGAGAGAGAAACTTGCCAAACTGCAAGCTGCGGGTATTGATGCTTACCCGGCTGCCTTGTATCCAGTTTCGCATTTTTCAACGTTAATTAAGGAGCAGTTTAGCGAAGCAACCAAAGAAACCTTCGCAAATGTGTGTGTGGCTGGACGTATTGTGGCCATCAACGATAAAGGAAAGGTTTATTTTATTAAAATACAAGACAGCAAAGGCATCATTCAATTATATGTGAAACGCGATGACATCTGCCCCAATGACGACAAATCTTTTTGGGATACCGTGGTAAAACATGGCCTTGACCTTGGTGATTTTATTGGTGTTACTGGTTTTGTATTCATTACCAAAACAGGCGAAACTTCTGTACATACACAAACGCTAACGCTCCTTTCTAAGTCGCTAAAACCATTACCAGTGGTAAAAAGAGATGAGGAGGGCAATGTATATGACGAGGTAACAGATCCCGAATTTAGATACCGTCAGCGTTATGTAGATTTAGTAATCAACCCATCGGTAAAAGATACGTTCGTAAAAAGAACCATCCTTATGAACACGATACGCACATTTCTCAACAACCAAGGTGCGTTAGAGGTAGATACCCCTGTTTTGCAAAGTATCCCTGGTGGTGCAGCGGCTCGCCCCTTTGTTACCCATCACAATGCGCTAGATATTCCTTTGTACCTGCGCATTGCCAACGAACTTTACCTTAAAAGATTGATTGTGGGTGGTTTCGATTGGGTGTATGAGTTCAGTAGAAACTTTAGAAACGAAGGAATGGACAGAACCCATAACCCAGAATTTACTGTACTAGAGTGGTACACTGCCTACAAAGATTATTTCTGGATGATGGAAATAACAGAACAACTGTTTGAGCAAATAGCCATCGCCTTGCACGGCACCACCGATGTGGTAGTGGGGGATAAAACCATCAGTTTCAAAGCCCCATTTAAGCGCATCAGTATTCATGATGCTATTAAAGAAAATACAGGCATAGATGTAGCCGACAAAGATGAAGCTGGCCTACGCGAAGTGTGCAAAACACTCAACATTGGCGTACCAGCCAATATTGGAAAGGGCAAACTAATTGATGAAATTTTTGGTGCCACCAGTGAACACACGTACATACAGCCAACTTTTATCATTGACTACCCAGTTGAAATGAGTCCGCTCACCAAAAAACATCGCAGCAAAGAAGGTTTAGTAGAACGTTTTGAACTGATGGTTAATGGTAAAGAGCTTGCCAATGCCTACAGCGAATTAAATGACCCAATCGACCAACGCTTACGTTTTGAGGAACAAATGAAACTCATGGAGCGCGGCGATGACGAAGCGATGTTTATTGACCATGATTTTTTGCGAGCACTTGAATATGGTATGCCGCCAACAAGTGGTATTGGTATTGGAATTGATCGTTTGTGTATGTTAATGACCAATAGTCCTTCTATTCAGGATGTGCTATTGTTTCCACAAATGAGGCCAGAAAAAATTAATTAAACCAACGTTACAATACAAAAAAGCTGCGATATACTCCATTTGTCGCAGCTTTTTTTGTTTCTTTATTATCCCTTTTTTCTATTCAAACACCTTCCGCTGGAATGCGACCGTCCTTTTTTTTCTGCCCTTCCTTTTTTTTCAGTCCCTCCTTTCTACTCTGACCGTCCTTTGGTCTAGTATGACCGTCCTATGGTCTAGTATGGCCGTCCGATGGTTTAGTATGGCCGTCCGATGGTCTAGTATGACCGTCTGGTGGTCTAGTACGACCTTCAAGTCTGTATCTCTGATTTATTTGATTAAATGTTTAGTTAGATTTTTGTAGGAGTCAGACTTTCTGTGCCGTTCTTGGTGGTTACCAGAATTAGAATTTGCGACTCGAGGGGGTATAAATAAAGTTAATCACCCCCACTATTTTAATCATGAACTACCAAGATGCTTATATTGCCCACATTAACATTTTGCTTTCCTACTAAGTTTTGTCAACATATAGAATTCCTCCTTTTGCCTAAATAGATGTTATTGAAACTTGGTAGTTTCTAGAGGCTATTTTCTGTACATTTTACCATTTGCTTGATTGCTTATGCCATTAGTAACTAAATTCTTAGGCCGTTATGTTTACGGCTGGCACCGCACACTTGGTTTGCTGATTGCCATACCAGTGATACTATGGAGTGTGTCAGGGGCATTATATCCCATCGCATCTGCCATTACGCCAAGAATAAGAAAGGACTGGGTAAACTCAATTATAATTCAAGAAGCCCGCTTGCCAATAACTGTTCGGCAGGCGTTACAACAAAACAATATCACTGCGCTTCATGGGTTTCGAGTGGTGTCGCTGAATCGACAATTGTATTACCAAGTAGAAAAAAAAGCATTAGAAACCCCCATTTATTTAAACTGTACTACTGGTGAAGCATTACCCAATGGAGACGCTCAATATGCTTTGTGGGTAGCTTTAGAAATGTTGGGCGATGCGGCTCTTACAAATACCATTACAAACCAAGGTTTGGAAAATGCCATCAATAATGGAAATGGAGTAAAGCAAATTAGCCGAATCACTTCCTTTAATAATGCTTATAAAAAAAGCAATAAAATATTACCCGTTTATCAGATAGCGTTTGACCGAAAAGATGCTATTTGTTTGTACATAGACCCAATTACTAGCAAATTAGCCGCTGTATCTAATCGGTCTAGTGAAGCATTTGGTCAATTTTTTGCCATTTTTCATCAATGGACTTTCATTCAGGATTATTCCCTAAGATTATGGGTGTTAGGATGCTTTGCCCTTTTAGCTTTTGCTTCTGGCGTAATTGGTTTGTATATCATGTGGATAACAAGAATTAAAAAAAGCCACCCCGAAATTCCACGACAGCCTATCAGAAAATGGCATAGAAGATTGGGAAATGTTTTCTTTTTAACTTCTATACTTTTTGCTTTCAGCGGGGTTTATCACATAGCTATTCAGTTTCTACCAGCATTTAATGAACAAGTATATTTTGACAACAGTCAATTTACCACAGATGAATTACCCCCAGATTTTACACGTTTCTTCCATAAAATCTCACCCCAAGAAAAACTGGTAGGACTTTCCTCTGCCAAATTCAATAATAATCTTTATTTGAGAGCTTCGCTACTCGATAAAGCAAATCAAATGACCGTGCGGCATATTAACGCCGCTGATTTTGATGTTGAAAATAATGGCGACATGAAATATGCTACCTATTTAGCCAATATTTACAGCGAGAATAATGGTAGTGAATTTGCAAAATGCTATTACCTTTTAAAATATGACGACGAATATGTAGCTACTAACAAACGTTTACCTATTGTTAAGGTAGCCTATGAAAAGAACAACCACGAAAGATTTTTCATTGACCCTGCTACTGGCAGATTGGTAAGCAGAATAGTAGATGGAGATATTTGGGAGCGATACAGTTTTGCATTCTTTCATAAACACTATTTCTGGGGTAAAATTCTCGGTCAGGAAAGTGCAAAAACTTTAGGGGGCATAACTACGGTTATTTCAGCTATTGGATTTATTTTTTTAACCATTGCTGGCTTGATACTGTTTGTTAAACGTAGGCTTGATTAATCTCAAATAGACCCTGCACTTATTTTTACAACTCAAATTAAATTATTTACATGAAAATATTATCACCCTTTTTGTTGTTTGCGGTTCTATTATCTGTTGCTTGCAACGAAAATCCAGAAGCTGTAAACATGCCTCCAAGTCAAAAAAAAGATTCAATGGATGCTGTACACGAGCCAATTAAAAAAGAATACGCATCAGTTAAGTTCGATAATTTGAAAGATCCAGTTTGTGGTATGCCCATAAAAGCAGGCATTAGTGATACTGCTCATTTAAAAGGAAAAACATTGGCCTTTTGTGCCACTGAATGCAAGGAAGAATTTTTAAAAGACCCTGCTGCCTATCCATTAAAATAATTGTTTAGCGTACAAAAAAAGGGAGTGTTGCTAACAAACTAGCTACACTCCCTTTTTTTATTGAACACTTTAATTAAACTGCGAAACTATCACCACACCCGCAGCTTCTACTTGCATTAGGGTTATTAAAGTGAAATCCTTTTCCGTTTAACCCATCACTGAAATCTAACTCGGTATTTACCAAGTATAAAAAACTCTTCAGGTCTGTTACTACTTTGATGCCATTGTCTTCAAATACTTGATCCATTGGCTTAATTTCATTATCGAAATCTAGTTTGTAGCTAAGGCCGCTACAACCGCCGCCTACCACACCTACCCTCAAGAAATAACTTGCATCGTCAGCTACACCAGCTTCTTCCATCAATTTCATGACTTTAGATTTGGCTTTATCACTCACATAAATCGCATTATCTGTTGCTACCATAATAAATTATCGAATTTAGTTTGGTTTACCAGTCTCTTCAATCGTAGAACGTAGATTGTAAATGCATCTACTGAAAAAAAGTAAACCCGATTTTAATTAGTGTACTCCTTTTTCTTCAAAAGCCAATTCTTCTAAACCATTTTTTACCCTGTAATCATTAATCGCCGCCTTAATTGCATCCTCTGCTAATACAGAACAGTGAATTTTTACTGGCGGTAGGTTAAGTTCTTCTACTAAATCCATATTATCAATCGTAACCGCCTCGTCAATTGTTCTTCCTTTTAACCATTCAGTGGCTAAAGAGGAAGATGCAATGGCCGAACCACAACCAAATGTTTTGAATTTTGCATCGGTAATAACACCAGTTGCATCATCTACTTCAATCTGTAAGCGCATTACATCACCACATTCGGGAGCACCTACAAGACCTGTACCTACTTTTTTACTTGACTTATCAAGTGTACCAACGTTTTTAGGGTTAGTGTAATGGTCAATAACTTTTTCTGAATATGCCATAATATATTGCTTCTTTATTTTTTAATTTGTATAGCCTGCGAAGCAAGCAGGGTTTTATGATTTTAAAGAAATGATTGTTTAAAGATTAATGATGTGCCCATTCGATGCTATTCAAATCTATTCCCTCTTTGTACATCTCCCAGAGTGGACTCATTTCTCTGAGCTTATGAACTGTGTTGGAAATCTGTTCGATGGTATAGTCAATCTGCTCTTCTGTGGTAAATCTGCCCAATCCAAACCTTAATGAACTGTGTGCTAAATCATCTCCTAGACCAAGTGCCTTTAATACATAGCTTGGTTCTAAAGAAGCAGAAGTACACGCCGAACCAGAACTCAAGGCTATATTTTTATTGAAACCCATCAATAAACCTTCGCCTTCTACATGTTTAAAGGAGATATTGGCTACATGCGGTAGTCTATGTTCTCTATTACCGTTTACATACGCTTCTTCAATTTGTAATAAAGCATTTTCCAACTTATCTCTAAGTACACTTAAACGCTTTGCATCAGCCTCCATATCTAAACGAGCTAATTCACAAGCTTTCCCAAAGCCTACAATCCCAGGAACGTTAAGGGTACCGCTACGCATACCACGCTCGTGACCGCCGCCGTCCATTTGCGCAGTAACTTTCACGCGAGGATTTTTTCTGCGCACGTATAATGCCCCAATACCTTTTGGCCCATACATTTTGTGTGCTGTAAAAGCCATTATGTCAATACCATCTTTTTGTACATCAACAGGTATTTTACCTACTGCTTGCACAGCATCTGTAAAAAACAGAACACCATGTTTTTTGGCAATTGTACTAATTTCTTTCACTGGCTGTATTACTCCAATTTCATTATTGGCATACATGATAGCAATTAGAATTGTAGTAGGTTTAATAGCAGCTTCAAGTTCAGTTAAATCAATCAACCCATCGGGTTTAACTTGTAAGTAAGTTACTTCGCCGCCTAATTTTTCTATATGCTTACAGGTATCCAAAACCGCTTTGTGTTCTGTTGTTGCCGTAATGATGTGATTGCCTTTTGATGCATACATTTCATATACTCCTTTGATTGCCAAATTATCCCCTTCGGTCGCACCACTAGTAAAGATAATTTCTTTGGGGTCGGCTCCTATTAATTGCGCCACTTGCTCACGAGCATAATCAACTGCTTCTTCTGCCTGCCATCCAAATGGATGATTTCGACTTGCCGCATTACCAAAATGTTCGGTAAAATATGGAATCATTGCTTCCAGCACCCTTGGGTCCATTGGCGTAGTAGCATTATTATCTAAGTAGATAGGGAATTTCAACATAAATCTTACTTTTTTTCTTTGATAAACACAAACTTAGCGGAAAGGGTTTTAGATTCTATAAAGTATGTGTGTATTGTCCTTATTTTTTCATCTTTCGTAATTGAAAGCATTGGTTTCAATTTGAATCAATAACTCATTATGTAAGCAATTGACTTATTAGTAATTCGCTTTTGCAAGTATTAATGTCCGGTGAAATGAGGTTTTCGTTTCTGCAAAAAAGCATTCACCCCTTCTATTTTATCTGCTGTTGCAAAGCATTCGGCAAAAGCGGTTTGCTCTGCCAGATACCCATTATTACCAGCAGCATTTGCGGTTTTTATGCAAGCTGCTATCGCAACTGGTGCCTTTGATTGTATAGTATGGAGCATCTCGTAAGCTACTGGTAATAGTTGCGCTATTGGTACAACACGATTAACAAGCCCATAGGCTAATGCAGTTGTTGCGTCAATCATATTACCAGTAAGCATTAATTCTAAAGCTCTTCCTTTGCCTATTAATTGTACCAACCTCTGGGTGCCTCCATAGCCTGGAATTAATCCAAGATTAATTTCAGGTTGCGCAAATTTTGCATTTTCTGATGCTATTCTTATGTGGCAACTCATGGCTAATTCACACCCGCCTCCTAATGCAAAACCGTTTACACAAGCAACCATGGGCTTTTTGCTTTGCTCAATCCTAAAAAACAAATCTTGCCCTGCTTTGGAAATGCGCATGCCATCATTAGCATCTATGGTATTAAACTCGTCAATATCCGCACCTGCCACAAATGCTTTCTCGCCGCTTCCAATAAATACTACGGAATGAATGTCTTTGTTAGCTTCAATTTCGTTAAGCAAAGACGCTAATTCCTTTAGCACTTGAAAATTAAGTGCGTTCAATTTTGTTGGGCGATTAATGGTTACGGTAAAGATGCCGTTATTTAGGTTTGTTAATAAGCAATCGTACATGTAAAATGTGATGGAGTTAATCGGGTATAAAAGCAAAAAGAGAGACTTGGTTAAAACAAAATCTCTCTTTTTCGGAAGCTATTTAATCAGTTACTAGTATTCATCTTCATTAAACATGAAGTCTTCTTGGCTTGGATAATCTGGCCAAATATCTTCAATACTTTCATAGATTTCACCCTCATCATCTAGCTCTTGGAGGTTTTCAACTACTTCAATTGGGGCACCACTTCTTATTGAATAGTCTATCAATTCATCCTTAGTGGCTGGCCAGGGAGCCTCTTCTAAATAACTGGCTAATTCTAATGTCCAAAACATAGCTTCAAAATTTTCGCAAATGTAACCGTATAAATGAATTTTCCAAACCTAAGTTTTTTTCTACAATAACAGGTGTCCAGATAACCATATCATCATGCACAAAGTGGAATTAATTCGGATACCAAATAAGACAGTAAGTTCACTAATTCATAAACAAGGCAATGAGTCAAATATTCCTTTATAGAAATTAATAATTTCCTGAAACAAACTCCATTTGTTTGTCTTAATGGGGCATACAAACATCAGAAACAACTTAACATTGCATCAAATTGCCAACTTTCTCCATAATAAAGTAACTAGATGTATTTAATTACAACCCCGTGGTGGGTGAGGGCATTTTACCCTAAACATTTGCTCTGGGAAATGGGTAACGAAAAAAAAGCTTTGTACTTAACATTTGACGATGGGCCGCATGAACTAGCGACTCCTTTTGTTTTGCAAATGCTGCATAATTATAGGGCCAAGGCAAGTTTTTTTTGTATAGGAAAAAACGTTGCTCAACAACAAACGTTATATGAACAAATTATTTTGGATGGGCACACCGTTGGAAATCATACTGAGCATCATTTGAATGGATGGGAAACAGATGACCAAAGCTATTTAAGCGATATTCAAATAGCCAGTTCTAGGATTAACAGCAACTTATTTCGTCCACCTTATGGGCGCATTAAAAAGTCACAGATTCGACTATTGCAGAACCTACAAACTAGAAATGGGCAACAAAATAATGAAGTGGTGAGTCCGAAAATGATCGTAATGTGGACGGTTTTAAGCGGCGATTTTGACAAAAGCATTAGTCCTGAAACCTGCTTGAAGCATGTAATTGACAACGCTAAATCGGGTAGTATCATTGTATTCCATGATAGTCAGAAAGCTTGGAAGAATTTGAATTACGCACTCCCAAAGGTTTTATCTCATTTTAGTCAATTGGGCTACACATTTGAAGCATTACCAATTAATGTAAAATAATGCGGAACAGATATAAACAAAAAAAAGGCAGAGGTGGAAACCTTAGCCTTTTATAATCCGTACCCTATGAAACAATCTTTAAAACCTAATATCGTCGTATGCAATTCCGTTTTTGAAATAAATCCCTTTGCATTATTAAACGCTTCTAAAGCTTGTTTTATTATACAACTCCGAAAAAAAAAATTATTGTGTTAACGAAATATAAAAATATAGACAACATATGCGGTTAATCGACACACATTGCCACCTCTATTTGAGTGAATTTGAAGCTGACATAGATGAAGTATTAAATAGAGCTATTGCCGAGGGAGTAAGCAAATTTTATTTGCCATCTATAGATACAGCTCATTTCACCAATCTTTTGCAATTGGAAAAGCAATATCCCTTTTGTTGCATAGCTACGGCGGGGCTACATCCCTGCTATGTAAAAGAGGAGTATTTAACCGAACTTGACTTTATGCGTTCACAATTAGAATCAAGGGATTTTGTAGCAATTGGAGAAATTGGCTTGGATTATTACTGGGATAAAACGTTTTCTGAACAACAAATTCGTGCTTTTGAAACCCAAATGGAATGGGCACTTGAGTTCAACAGACCCATAATTATACATACAAGAAATGCGATGCAGGATACCATTAATGCAGTTAAGCCATTTGCAAAAAGAGGATTAACAGGTATTTTTCATTGCTTTAGTGGCAGTTATGAAAGTGCTAAGCAGATTATTGACCTAGGCTTTAATCTAGGCATTGGGGGGGTGATAACCTATAAAAATTCGGGGCTGCCCGAAGTTATTGAGCAAGTTGGGCTATCCCATCTGGTGCTAGAAACCGATGCTCCGTATTTGACGCCTGTTCCTTACAGAGGAAAGAGAAATGAAAGCAGTTATTTAAAAATTATAGCCCATAAATTAGCAGACGCAACAAAGCAAAGTATTGAAACGGTAGCTGCCACTACCACTAAGAATGCAGAAAGAATTTTTGGGGTTTAAGCATTAAGGTGATTAATTAAGTTTGAATCCCTTATTTTCGCCGCCCTCTAATAAGGAGAGTTGTCCGAGTGGTTGAAGGAGCACGCCTGGAAAGTGTGTATATGGGAAACTGTATCAAGAGTTCGAATCTCTTACTCTCCGCATTTTTTTCTCCAATGGTTAAGTTATAAAAAAAGCCCCCGAAAATATCGAGGGCTTTTTTATATCTAGTATTCGTTCGATTTAATTCTAATCTTCTACTTTCACTTTTCCTTTGCTCTTCGCTATCACCTCTTCGGCAATATTGTTTGGAGCTGGGGAATAATGAGAAAATTCCATGGTACTTGCCGCACGACCAGATGACAAAGAACGCAATTGAGTAACATACCCAAACATTTCGCTCAAAGGAACCTTTGCCTTAATCACTTGCGCATTACCTCTTGAATCCATGCCTTCCATCATTCCACGACGACGGTTCAAATCTCCTGTTACGTCACCCATGTATAAATCCGGAGTAACTACTTCCACTCTCATGATTGGTTCTAGCAACGTTGGCTTTGCTTTTCTACCAGCTTCACGGAAACCAGATTTTGCGCACAATTCAAAGCTCATAGAGTCACTATCCACTTGGTGGAAGCTACCATCAAATACTTTTACTTTCATGCTCACCACTGGATAACCAGCCAATACGCCTGTACCCATAGAGTTTTCAAAACCTTTTTGAATGGCAGGAACAAATTCCTTTGGAATAGAACCTCCAAACAATCCATTCTCAAATTGGAAGGATTTACCTGGGTTTTCTGCTAACCATGTTTCTTCAGCAGGTCCAATTTCAAATTGAATATCGGCAAACTTACCACGACCACCAGATTGTTTTTTCAACACTTCTCTGTGGGTAATGGTAGTAGCAAATGCTTCTTTGTAAGCAACCTGAGGATTTCCTTGGTTAATTTCTACCTTAAACTCACGACGCATACGGTCAACAATGATTTCAAGGTGCAATTCTCCCATTCCTGAAAGAATCGTTTGGCCTGTGTCCTCATCTGTTTTCACACGCAAAGTAGGGTCTTCTTCTACTAATTTAGCGATAGCCATACCCATTTTATCCACGTCAGCTTGCGTTTTAGGCTCTACTGCCACAGAGATAACGGGTTCAGGAATAAACATGTTTTCCAAAGCAATTGGATGATTTTCATCACACAATGTATCTCCGGTTTTTATTTCTTTAAAGCCTACTGCAGCAGCAATATCACCAGCTTCGATAAAATCAATTGGATTTTGCTTATTAGCAAACATCTTCATGATACGGCTAATACGCTCTTTCTTACCACTTCTCACGTTTAAAACATAAGAACCAGCATCCAAATGACCTGAATAGCAACGGAAAAATGCCAAACGTCCTACGAAAGGATCGGTCATAATTTTAAATGCCAATGCAGAAAATGGTTCTTTCGCATTTGGTTTGCGATAGATGGTTTCGCCAGAATCTGGATCTAAACCAGCAGTGTCTTCTACATCTACTGGAGATGGCAAATAACGACAAACAGCATCCAAAGCGGTTTGTACACCCTTGTTTTTGAAAGAAGATCCGCACATCATCGGAACAATGCTCAAATCAATTGTGGCTTTACGAATGGCTTCGTGCATTTCTGCTTCGCTGATGCTATTGGAGTCATCAAAAAATTTCTCCATTAACGCATCATCATATTCAGCAACGGCTTCCACTAGGTTAGCTCTCCATTCGTTGGCTTCATCCACCATGTCAGCAGGCACTGGAATTTCTTTGAAGGTCATCCCTTCAGTTTCCATATCCCAAATAACACCTTTCATGGTAATCAAATCCACCACACCAACAAAATCGTCCTCAGCACCAATTGGCAATTGCAATGGCACCGCCTTTGCACCCAACATTTCTTTTACTTGTGCCACCACCATTAGGAAGTCGGCACCAGAACGATCCATTTTATTTACAAATCCAATACGGGGAACTTTATAACGATTTGCTTGACGCCAAACTGTTTCTGACTGTGGTTCCACACCATCAACGGCACTGAACAAAGCAATCAAACCATCTAACACCCGCATAGAACGTTCTACTTCTACGGTGAAATCCACGTGACCCGGGGTATCGATGATATTGAAGTAGTAATCTTTTGTATCAGCATCTGCCACACCTTTTACGGTAGGGAACTTCCATTGGCAGCTTACGGCTGCTGAGGTAATGGTAATACCTCTTTCTTTTTCTTGCTCCATCCAGTCGGTGGTAGCAGCACCATCGTGTACTTCACCAATCTTGTGAATCATACCAGTGTAACGTAGAATACGTTCAGTGGTGGTAGTTTTACCAGCATCAATGTGTGCGGCAATACCGAAATTGCGTTGTAATTTTAAATCCGCCATATATTTCTATTTATTGTCTCTTTTTTAAGTTAGGCTTCTTCCTTTACTATTATATAGAAGCAGCAAAAACAAAGATTAAATGCTGCCTCAATAACCCAAAAAAACTGTTTGAAGGCTAATATTTAATTTTTGCGGTGCAAATGTAGGGGTTTAGGCTATTGAAAAAATTAGCCCTAAATTGATATAAACGATTAATTGTAGAAGCCCTAAGCTGTTATGGGGGTAACAAGAGGATTTTCTGAATGAATTAAGGTACTAGGCAGGTCGTATTATCATCCCTCTATTATAATTCTCTAGAAATGTATTATAACTATATAATGAACCATTAGCACCATCACTTGAAACTAAAAAAGCCCTTAGTTTTCTATTTACTAAGGGCTTTCTACCAACAAAGGGCCTCCATTACAATTGTGCTTTTCGTGCTTGCACAGCGGTAATAAACGCATCAATAGTGCTTATTTGGGCATCTATTTGGGCAATGTCTAACTGCAACAATGCCTGAACCACCGTACTGTTGGCACCAATTCTTTCGGTTAATACCAACTTGCGCAACTGTACATGACGCATTCTTTTTTCATAATCCAACTTTGTTTTTGGGTCGGTCGTGTTGTTGTGAATGGACTCGAGACCGGTAAGTTCGGTATCAATTGCCTTAAATTCAGAACTAGACGCTTGAAAAACAGGATTCATTTCTGCTAAATCACTCGATAAGTTGCTCTTTTTTAAAGCAAGAGCGTTTTTCTCTACGTTAGCCGCAGTAATGACCGAATCACAATCACCAATCGTGGTGATATTTCCTAAATCAAATGCCATAACAATTCAATTTTTTGTGGTTAATAAAATTATTTCACCCCCTTTGATAGCGTTGCCATTGATCGTGCTGCTTGCTAGAAAAAATTTTGTTTTTATATCTATTTGCTTTAGGGTTTAGTGGTAAAACTGTAGCCGCCATGGTGCATTTTAACCGATAAATAATGTTCCAATATCTTATGTTACACTGCTTCAATAATATGGGGTATGTCTTCCATCACTAGATGCCGCCTACAAGCCACTTATTGATAAAGGCTTCTAAGACTGTTATTTTTTCTTGGAGGTCGGCTTGAGGGCCTTGGCCATAATCGCGAATTTTTACCCAGGCGTTTGTGATTACATTATCCCAAATAATTTGATCTTTTGCCGCTTGCTCGGGATTGGGTTCTTGCCATGCTATTTTCATTTTCTCGGCAAGGCGGAGGGCATTGATGGCTTGCTGCTCTTTGGTTTTGAAATCAGCCAACTTTTGCTTGAGTGCTGCCAGCGCACTTAGTCCTTTTTGAGCTGCCAAATGTTGTTGATGCTCCCAATCAGCTTGCGATTGTTGCTGTGCTGCTTCTATACTGCTTTGCAAATTGGCCGAAATGGGTGGTAGCATCTGCGGCTCCATAGCTAATTGCTTGAGCGTGGTACCCGTGGGCCATCTTCGCTTACCTAGTTCCATCAGCCCCATTTGCGACCGAGCCACACCCAGCAGCAGTGCCAGTTCTTGTTGTGTTAGCCCATACTGTTGCCTTAACCTAGCAACACTCGTATCATTTTGTTTAGCCTTTGCCATCAGAAAAAATATTTGCAGCACTTTATTTGCAGCAAATTTAAGTGCTGCAAATAAAGTGCTGCAAACTTTGTTGTGAAGAAAATTGCAGCACTTATTTTGCAGCAGTTTTAAGTGCTGCAAAATAAGTGCTGCAAATAAAAATTCCCATCATGAACGTTGAATAGAAAACTTCCCCTCTTTGCCTAGCACCTAAACCTTTAAAAGATTGGTATCCAAAAACCTATGCAACAACGGCAAGTAAGGGTTGCCCACCACTTGTAGCTGAGCCGCCGAAAGTGGACATTGTTGTTTAGCTTGTTCAAAAACAAACAAAGCAGTGAGCAAGTTTTTGATATAATCGCTTAAGGCTAGCTGTTCTATTGCTGCTAATGAAACCAATTGTTGTTTGCGAATGCTTTTTTCAAGACCGATGAGGGAGGCAAATTCTAGGGTATTTTCCATGTATGGCATTTCAAAGTCATGATACTTTTTTGCAGTCAAAATCTTATCCGCCATAGTAAAATGGCGTTCATACAAATGAAGTGAACCTGCTATGTGGTTGTAAACACCCATTTCTACCCCTAGCTCGGTAGCAAGCATTTCTTGCAGAAAAGTGAAGAAAAATACATCATTTGGTAAGCCCCAAATAAGGTCGTTGCTGCGCATATATACGGTGGCGTCTAACTTGTTTTTCCGAACCAAAAATTGGATGGTACAGGTGCAGGGCACATCTTTCAGGGCCAATTCCAATGTGTTTTCGCCAGCGTAAAAATCCAAAACGCCCCTTCGTGTTTGTATATCTTCTTTAAATAGTTGGATTAATTTCTTCCATTGACTTTCGCCATTATGAGCATTAAATATCTTGTACCCATAACAACTGCCACAAATGCTGGTACCATCTTCCGAAACACTTTTCCACGCTTTTGCATAATGTTCTATAAATGACAATTCGTTGGAGCCAGCAAGGTGCCAAATTGTTTCGCCAATGGCAAAAGGGAAATTCCAGTTCCTGTGTTGTAAAGTGGTGCACCGCTTTCTTGGGTTGGTCAACCTTAAATAGACCGAAGTAAGCTCCATTGTTTTATGGCCACGGGTGGTTACAAGGTCGCCCCCTTGCTTCAATTCGTCGAAAAGGGATAACTGTAGTTCATTAATATTATCAAAAACCAAAAACATAAATCAATGTATTAAGTATGACTATTTCTTTTTTCTCAAGGAGTCTATAAGCTGCTGTTGCAATTGCAGTTTCAATTCCAGTTGCTTATAACTTTCTTGCGTGTTTTGAGCTTGGGTAGTTAGCAATTTTATGTAATTATCATTACTTTTTTCATTATAGTTTAGTACATTGAAAAACAAGGCTGCTATAAACGCAATGGCTCCAACAATGGTTGAAATAACCCCAATTCTTTTCCAAACCCATTCATTTACATTCTTTTCAATTCGCTTTTCTACATCTTTCAAGTTTAAAAAACTATCCCCCAAATACTTCTGTGTTTCCAATTCTCTAGCTTGCGTGTAATAAGCCGTTGTTGGTGCCATTTCTACTAACTTGGATTGTAAAGGCGCAGTTATTTTGTGAAAAGTTAATCGTAGTGCCGCATCTCCCACATTTAATGAAAAGGGCTTATTCCCATAATTAATGATTACGGTGGAAATTAACCCCTTATACCCAGGATCAATAATGCCAATATTGATGGCCATAATACCCCTTCTTGCTAAAGATGTTTTCACATGTGCATAGGAAAGAATGTCGCTTGGCATGTTAATTTCTTCCTTAAAAACCACCGTTACCATACCCTGTGGAGCAAGGTTGATTGTTGTTTTTTCACATCCTTCTAAATCTATTATTTGGTGGATGGTTAAGTCATAAGACGCCGTCCTGAAGTTCTTTTCTTTAAAATCTTTTAACAGATTTGCCATCAATATCTCTTCGTAATTGAGTAACATGATACATCATTTATCGGCTAAAAATACACACTAGCCTATTCTATCATCTAACTATTTCAGTTTCCAACCCATCCTGTCGGCTTTTACAATTACTTTTCAAACATGGAAAGCACCTGCCTGTCCATTTATCCAATACCCTTTTCTGCAAATCATTTACCCCAATAAAGCTTTCTCCATATTTTGCAACCCATTACTTTTCAATGCGTTCGCAAATGTGTGGGTGCATCATTCATTATAAATAACAAAACGATATGGCTAAAAATAAAACAACCGAAACAGTAGCTAGCGTGGCTGATTATCTAACTGCCATTGCCGACCAGAAAAAAAGGGAAGATTGTACCCTTTTGATACAATTATTTGAGCAGCATTCGGGTTATGCACCCAAAATGTGGGGTACGGCCATTGTGGGCTTTGGCCGATATGCCTACCAATACGAAAGTGGCCATTCGGGGGAAGCTCCCATTGTGGGTCTTGCTGCTAGGGCTACTGCACTAACCTTATACCTAGGTTCAGAATTTGAAAATAGGGAATCATTGCTCGAACAATTTGGCAAGTTCAAAGCTGGTAAAGGCTGTATCTACGTTAAGAAAATAGAGGATATTGATACCAAAATATTGGGTGAAATGGTAAAGGAGTCTGTTGCTTATCGCCTAGCTAATAACAACTCGAAATAGCCTTTCTGCTTGCCTACTCGGGCGTATTGCTTTTCATTATTTGTTTTTAGAGATGGTTTTAGCCTTCGGCAAATGATGGCCGGGTTTTAATCCTTAGCTAAGTAATTCAAATGCCTCACTAAAATTTCATGGTGGGGCATTTGATGCCGCGATGTCCAGAAAGATAGATGCCACTTTTAACCACCGAGGCTTCATAAGCCCCTTGCCTACCGTTGAATTTTCCAAGATTGGAGGTAGTTACATCGTAACTAATGGTGAATTTCAAATCGTTCAATTGGTAGCCTGCCATGGGGATGATGGCGTCTTTATTTCTATAATACAAGCCCATTATTAGCACTTTTAGCCCCTCGCCAGATAAATCTCTATTGGCATTAATGCCCAAAATGGTTTCATTGGCACCAGCAGATTTACTCACATAAAAATTTCCGTTCAAAATCCATTTGTCGTCTAGCTTATAGCTTCCGTTGATAAATAGGGTATAGCGTGGGGGTATGGTGGGATCCACTGTATTACTAAAGAATGTTTCCTTGGGTTTATTGAGGTGTAAAATGCTAAAGCCTGCATTGAAATAAGCAGATTGTGATACAAACCAAGCATAATTCAACCCCACCTGTAGGTCGAAATAAGTAACTTGATTGTTCACAAAGGTTTCGCCCCCATCCACAGGGCCGTTGGCATCGAAAAAGCGTCCGTTCCATTGATTGTCATATACCAACTTGTTGCGTTCTACTTTTTTGTTAACTGCACCTACGTTAAACCCCAAACTCAACAAACTGGAATAACCCAACATTTGGTGGTAGGCCATGGAAGCATAGCCCTTGGTACTGCTTAAACTGGCGGAGCCTGCCACATCTTTAATGATGGTACCGCCTACCCCAAACCATCCTGACTCTAGTTTCTTAGGATTAATTTGGGCATCGCCCCAAATGCCCATGGTTTTGTAGGGCGTGCTGAGCACATTAGACCATTGGTTTCTGTAATTAGCTCCTAAGCGATAATCATAATCAGGATTAAACCCCGTGTTGGCTGGATTGATTAACAAAGGGCTATTGAAATATTGAGAAAAATGCAGCTCCTGAGCCTGTGTAAAACAGCCCCAGAAGGCAAAAAACAATAAGAGGTAATATCTATTTTTCATTTACTTAAGCAGGGTAATATCCCCAGTTTTACTGAATTGCTGTCCGTCGGTGAAAGTAATGTTTAATGTATAAGTATATACATCAGGTGCTTGAATTTGTCCTTTGTATCGGCCATCCCAAGCTTGGTCTCTATTGGTTGTTTCAAAAACCACTTGACCCCATCTATTATAAATGCGCCAAATCATTTTATCAATACCATAACCCCTGACTCGCAATGTATTGTTTTTCCCGTTAGGTACAATAGCATTGGCCACTTCCACTACCGGGGTAATGCTATTTTTAATATCTACTTCGGCAGTATCGATACAGCCAAAGCGGTTGTAGGCGATTAAATTGGCTCGGTAGGTTTTGGTTGCATTGTATTGATGAGAGACGGGTGTGTTGAGCGAGGAGGTGAGCAAAGTATCGCCATCAGCAAATATCCATTTGTAATTATCTGCCAACTTAGACTGGTTAATAAACTTGATAGGTTCGTTTGTTTTTGGGGGATTAGGGCTAATTACAAAGGCTGCCATGGGTTTGATATGCACCGTGAGTAAAAAACTGGTGTCTGCCTCAATGTTGCAAGTGGAACTATCTATGGCCTTTAATTTTATCAAAAAGCGACCTGTATCTTCATAACGATGGGTTATATAAACATCGCTAGAGGAGTCGATGGGGCTTTTATCGCCAAAATCCCAATAAAATTTCTCCCCTGCTAGTGAGGCGTTTTCTAGCACTGCATCATAAGGTGCACAACCAATTGGAGGTGTTTTAATGATCGCTTTTACTTTATCGGCAATCCGCAAAATGATGGGAATGGTTTCTGGGGCATTGCAATAGTTGGTATCGGTTAAAGTCATACTAGCGAGGTAAGTACCTTCATTCGGGTAGGTATGGCTAATGGTTTGTGGCCCGCCAATAGATTGCTTGGAGCCGTCGCCAAAGTCAATAAGAAAACTATTGGGAGAAAAAGGTCGGGTAGCAGGAGGGGTTGAAGCATTATCAAACAGATAGGTGAGCGATTTGCAACCACCCGTTTTATCTGCGGTAACGGCCAGTTTGGCCTCATCGTTTCTAACCCTTAAGCGCACATAGGCTGTATCGGCACCATTGCAAGAAGTAGGATCTATGGAAATCAATGAAGCAATGTAGGTACCCACTTTGGTGTAGGTATGATGAAAAGTAGCAGAGTCGGAAAACACTTTAGGACTGCCATCTCCAGGATCCCATACATAGCGTTGCCCCATTGCAATCGTATCAATAAAGTCCACTTTCAGGGGTACGCAGCCCGTAATTTTATTGCTAAACCCTTTTACTGAGGTGCGGATAGCCGCACCAACACCTGCTAAGTTGAATGCTATTTTAAATGCGGCTAGGTTGCAGCCGTTTGCCCCGTTATTAGGATAAGCTGCTCCTGCCGTGGTTGGGAAATCGCCGCCTCGGCAATTGGCACACACTGATTGGTAGATAATACCATTTTTATCGAAACGGCTAGTACCTCCATCCACATGGTCGGGATAAGTGTTTTGATTGTCGTTTTCGCCAAAAAAGCTACCGTATAACTGACCCGTAGCGTTGCGTTGCAATACGAAAAAATAGAAATCATCGCCATCGGTAGTGCTTTTTAATGCACCTCGGGTGGTGGTTAAGCCTTTTGTACCCGCACTTGGGTAAGCGGCAATTGTATTGCCACGCCCACCCCATCCAGATACATACACGTTTTCGCATCTATCCACCAAAAAAGCGGTAGGTGAAATGTTGGGAGAATTAGAACCTGCCGTGCCAAATATGGTGGAATACTCAAAATCGCTAAAGTCTTTGCGCAGCTTAACAATAAATTGTTTCCCATCCGTTTGGGAAAATGCGGCATTCACCACTGGCCACACACTATTGGTAGTACCCATAACATAAGGATACCCCCATTTGTCAAACTGTACGCCATACACAATATCGGCACCATTGCTACCCATGTAGGTAGAACGAATCAATTGTTGTCCATCATTGGTCATCAAACTCACAAAACCGTCGCAAATGCCTGACATAAAAGAGGGGTATTTCACTGTTCCATTTACGCCTGGAAAATTGCTGCTTGCGGTACCCCCACCCACCATTAATAAACTTGTTATAGGGTCTATAGCTAATACAAAAGCCGCATCATCATCGCTGCCTCCTAAAAATGTGCTGAATAATACATTACTCAAATCGGGGGTAGTTTTAATGATCACCGCATCTTGATACCTACCCGATAGCCCTGTAGCAGAGGGACTAGGTTGAAAAACATTGCTCGTAACACCAAAATCTTTTGACTGTGTGCAAGAGGCTACATAAATATTGCCTACACTATCAATAATCACTTCGCTGCGTGAGTCATCACCATAATTCCTGCGAAGCGAAATGGCACCACCACTAGAGGTTGGGTATTTATTAGCAATATTTACCCCATCGTTAGCGGTACCTCCAATGACCAATGAGCCTATTAATCCAGAACCCGCAGCATTTAATTTGGTCAAAATAATATCGAAGTTGTTGTCGGATGGCGTGCCTGGCCCAAAATGCGGCAGGGGGCTTGGATAATTGGAGGAAGTCGTTTTACCAGCAATAATGAGTTCATTGTTGTTATCCACCACCATACTATGTGGATAGTCATTTCCACTGCCACCCACGTAGGTGGCATACAAAACTTTTCTCCCTAAGGGATTAAATTTCATGATGCCGATATCAAACCCTTTTCCTTCACCCGTGCCATTGTTTCCTCCTTGAAATTCTTTTTGGTAAGCCCCATTGGTTGTGGGAAAACCACTACCAAACACAATACCACCAGAATACAAATTGCCCAAGGCATCATAAGTGGCGGCAAAACCCCAGTTATCAGCCTTACTTCCTGTGAAAGTGGAGAAGATAAACTGTGGGTCAATGATTAATGTGGCGTTGGGGTTTACACTTGCCTGTAATTTAAAATGAACAATATTGCCTGAAAGTCTAAAATCGCAGGGTACGTCTTTTCTTCCCTCTGTCATGCTAAATTGGAAACAGGCGGGAATATCTTGCTGCACCATTCCAGCCGAAGTAATGATATTGAATTTGCCACGCTTCACTTCTAGTGCATCTGCACCATCCACAAATAGTACAATGTTGCTGGCATCGCCGCCAGGATTCACAATAAAGTCATACTTCAAGTGGCCTTTGCTGGTGTAATACCGCACATCGATATGCGGGTAAATATTCTTGAAAGTTACGGCATTGAACAAACGGCAATTGCCTGCCCATTTGCTTGCATCTGTTCCGTAGATGTAGTTATTGTAATGCTCTAATTGCTTGTCGGGGATGATTTCTGGGTTAGGATTACCATTTAAAAATTTCACTTCAAATACATGTCCGCCCACCCGAGCATCGATATCATTTGGAGGTGTAATTGGCTTGGGTGAGGAAGCTTCTTTTCCGCTCTTAGGTAATGCGTTTGCAGTTGCTTCAAAAGGGTGTATGGCATTGGTGAGCGCCGCCCAATCCTGTGGATTATAAAGCATCAATCGGTAACCGCCATCGGGTTTAAGTGCAATGGCACCTTGGTTCATCTCACCACGGAAACTGATGGCAGGATTCCATTGTCCTTTGTTTTCTACAAATTCTAAATTTGATTGTGCATCGAGCAAGATGGGCAATAACATGATTGTTGCCAATGCTGCATTGAAGATTTTGGAGATATGGTTTAGTATATTCATCTGATTCATTTCATTTTTTCATCAGGATATTTTACTCCATCCTGTTTTACCTTTTTGTTTCTGCAAGTATACTCTTACTGGTAAATTTTCCGGCATCATTAACATTTCATCTTTTTCCACGAGTTGCTCGGCCCATTGTTTGGCGAGTTCCAGCAATCCCCGATCGTTTACTAACGACACCAATTTAAAATTAAGGGTACCGCTTTGGCGCGTGCCTTCAATATCACCAGGACCTCTTAGCTCCAAATCTTTTTCGGCTATCTTAAAACCATCATTGGTGGCACACATGATTTGCAGACGTTCCTTGCCTTCTTTACTTACTTTATTGCCTGTTAACAAGATGCAATAACTTTTTTCGCTCCCCCTGCCCACCCTTCCGCGCAATTGGTGAAGCTGCGACAATCCAAATTTCTCAGAACTTTCAATCACCATAACACTCGCATTTGGTACATTAACGCCCACTTCAATTACGGTAGTACCCACCATAATGTTGGTATCGCCTTTTACAAATCGCTCCATATTGGTGGCCTTCATGTCGGCGGGTTGTTTACCATGAACCATGCTAATATAATACTTGGGTTCTGGAAAAAAACTTTTCACCTGTTCATAGCCTTGCATAAGGTCTTCATAACTCATTTTTTCACTTTCTTCAATGAGTGGGTAAATGATGTAGGCCTGCCTGCCTTTTGTAATTTCAGTTCTAATAAACTCCATTACACTTGCCCTTGCTTGTTCATAACGATGTACGGTAGCAATGGGTTGTCGGCCAGGTGGCAATTCATCCATTACGCTGTAATCTAAATCGCCATAGGCGGTCATGGCCAATGTTCTTGGAATGGGTGTAGCCGTCATGACAAGTACATGGGGCGGCACTACAGCTTTTTTCCAAAGTTTGGCTCTTTGGGCTACCCCAAAGCGATGTTGCTCGTCCACCACCACAAAGCCTAGATTTTTAAACTGTACCACATCTTCAATCAAGGCATGGGTGCCTACTAGAAAATGTAAACTTCCGTCTAGTAAAGCTGCGTGAATTGCTCTTCTTTGCTTAGTTTTCGTACTACCAGTTAGCAATGCTATTGTTACAGGCATTTGCTTGAGCAATTCACTTAATCCATTGTAATGCTGCTGCGCCAAAACTTCTGTTGGTGCCATCAAACAGCTTTGAAAGCCATTGTCGGCAGCCAGCAACATACTCAGCAAAGCCACTATGGTTTTTCCACTGCCCACATCCCCTTGGAGCAGGCGGTTCATTTGGTGACCTCTTGCCGTGTCTGTTCTTATTTCTTTTAGCACCCTCTTTTGTGCATTGGTCAATTGAAAAGGTAGGTGCTGGCTATAAAAAGTATTGAACAAATCGCCCACTTTTTCAAAGACAACGCCCCTGCTGCTTCGGTGGCGGTGAACCCTCACCAAGTTCAACCGAACTTGTGAGATAAAAAACTCCTCAAACTTTAGCCGGTGCAAAGCTTGCTCAAAAGCCTCTTGCGAGGTGGGGAAATGGATGTGTACAAAGGCTTGAAAACGGCTGCAAAGCTTTAGTTGCTGAAGGAGGGTATTAGGTAAATTTTCCTCAATATCTGACGTTTGCAACTGAGTAAACAATTGTTTGGTTAATGCTGCCATTTGGCGGCCACTAAGTCCGCGTGCTTTTAACTTTTCGGTGCTTGGATACACAGGCTCCAAAACCGTTTTTGCACCAGCAGTAGCTGGAACAAATACTTCTATTTCGGGATGAACAATCTGTGGTTTGCTATTAAAAAAGCCGATTCGTCCAAAAACCAAATACACGTCCCCAACAGTAAGATTTTTCTGTACCCAATTGATGCCTTGAAACCAGGCTAATTCAATTACACCGCCGCTGTTGTCTTGCAATTGCCCTACCAATCGCTTCGCCCGATTATCGCCAATGGTTTCTAGGAAAAGCAATTTGCCCGCCACTTGCACAAAATCGGCCTCTGGGTCTATATCGAGTATTGGGGTGATTTTTGTTTTGTCAATATGCCGATGCGGAAAATGGTTTAATAAATCCTCAAACGTATAAATCCCCACTTCTTTTTTAAGCAAGTCGCCCCGCATTGGGCCTACCCCTTTTAAAAACTCAATTGGACTCGATAATATGTGCTGAGAAGGAGTGATAAATTAGTAGTGGTTAGTGGTTAGTTATTAGTAGTTAGTGATAAAATTTAGAATTTTTTTTGGGGGGGTAGTAGACTTTTTTGAATTTTTTTTTATATCACTTAAAGCAGGCCATTACTAGTGCTTCGATTTTACGATTGAAGTCAAATAAAGATTGTATGCATCTGCCTAACTATTTACGAATAAGTGGCGCAACTGTTTGCCACACTTCTGCTGCAATCTCCTGCACCGATTGGCTACCATTTACAAATTGTATTTGCTCCTGTTGACCAAGCTTTTCAAAAGCCTCTAGGTATTTAGCACGCACTAAAGAAAGGTTGTCTAAGGTTTCATACATATCTATGTTGTTTCTTGTACCCTGTAATCGCTCCATACACACTTCTGGCGGCACATCTATAAATAGGTTTACATCGGGTCGGAGGGTTTGAGCAGCTAAAGCGTTGGCAGCAATTACCCAATCAATATCTACATGTACCCCATGATAAGCATAAGAAGAGAAATAATATCGATCGGAAATGACGGTAAAGCCTTCTCGTAGTTTTTTTAGGATACCATTTACTTGATTGTGGAGATGATCTAATCGGTCGGCCACATTGAGTGCGGCAATGGTTTGCTGGTCTGCTTGAATGCGATTGCTAAAAATATTTCTCACCAAACTGCCAATGGGGCTATAGGTAGGTTCGAACGTGCTGTAAACTTTATGTCCAACATCAGAAAGGCGCTGGGCAAGCAATTTTGTTTGAGTGCTTTTTCCACTTCCATCAATCCCTTCAAAAACAATAAACAATGGTTGTACCCTTTCCTGTAGCATGTGGGCGAATGTAATGCAAGAGGGGGATTGATGGGTAAAGCTTTGCCTTAGAAAAACCCCCATCAAGTTGGCACTTGATGGGGGTTGAGCTTGTATTTTCCGGGTTGTAAAACAAAAAAAGAGGTAGAAAATAAAGGTTGCTGTTGTGCCGCGGAAGCAGAAGTGCTTCACAAGGTGTGTATTAAAAATGAAAAATTGGTGGATGCATACTTTTACAGAAGGGGAAGCCAAATTAAATAAATGAGGGGTTCAGAAAATTCTAAAAATCCCCAATAATTATTCTCAGGGTTTTTTGAATCTATTATTTTCTATTGCCGTTTACACAGAAAACATTTCTACTTTTTCGTTCAGCTTGAGGGCTTCACTGGTGTTTAATTGTATTAAATTGACTGTATCGGTATCAAAATATGCTTCCCCACAATTGTTGCACACATTGGCGGGAAGATTTTTTACTACTACCAGTTTTTCTTGTACCACATGAACAAAGTGGCTATTACCCGGTAAACAATCCCCTGTTTTGCAAATAACACATTTCATCATCTATTTTTTTCTTTAAAGGTATTTTGCCAAATGGCCTCATCTGGCTGGTAGCAAGTTATGATTATACAAGTTCCCGTTTCAATATTTTTAGCCAAAACAACATGGATTGGTCTAGTATCCACAAAATAGAGCAGCAATACACTTGGATAAGGTTTATCATCATGGTAATCTTGAATAATTTCACCCAATGAGGCAGTTTGCTCTACCTCAAAAGTGGTAATATTTTTTTCAAGCATCCTTTTCACTGCGTGTGTACTATACTGGAATGACGTACAATTCATGTTTCAATCGTTAATTCTTTTCTAGTCATTCACTGCCATGCATTTGTTCAAGCGAGGTAGTAATTGTAACATAGGGGAAATTTAAAAAGTTATGATTGTTAACTAATAAAACAGTTGGTTTTACCAAAAGAATGTGAGTGCAGACCTAAGCATTGCAATAATAAGGGAATTAACCACTATCGCTAGTTTGTAAGGAATTATCCCAAAATAAAATCCCTTATCAAGTTGGCTCCTGATGGGGGTTTTATTTTGGGATAATTATATATCCTCAAATCTACTCGTTGCAAAGTACAATTACACTTCCCCAAAAACTATTCTTTCACAAACCGACCCGTCCATTTGTTGCTTTCGGTAGTTAATACCAAGAGGTAGCTGCCTTTGGGGAGGTTGACAATGTTGACATCTAAGGCGTTTTTGCCTTTTGTTAGCTGTACATTTTTTGTTTGTAACGTTTGCGAAGCACTATTGCTGAGTTGTAGCATTGCTTTTTCTGCTAGACCACTAGTAAACTGAAGGCTTAGTTTTTCCTTGGCTGGGTTGGGATGAAGGGTGATGTTTGTACTGTTATCCATCAAACGAACCGCAACCAATTCGCTATATTCATAACTACCGGATTTGTCCATCGTTTGAAGGCGGTAAAAGAGGGTGTTGGTTTTTTCACCAAAGGCGGTAAGGTCAGTGAAATGATACGTACTTGTGTTTGTGCTATTGCCTTTGGCACTTATCCTTCCGATTGTTGTAAATGTTTTGCCATCGCTGCTACGTTGCACATTAAAATAGTTGGTATTGGCCTCCGTGCTGGTTTGCCATTGGACTTTTACTGTTTTTTCTAATAAAGTTGCAGAGAAAGCACTAAGCTTTACAGGAAGTGGATTTTCAACTGAAAATTGTATTTGGTAGGTGCTAATACCTGAAAGATTTGTGGCTGAAATAGTGTAGGTGGTTAATGGAGATACTACATTGGGCGTACCACTGATGGTGCCAGTTGCTGTATCAAAAACCAATCCCTTGGGGAGGGTGGGGGATATGGTGTATTTTCCTGCGGGGCTTATTTTGCGGATTTCATCGTTAGCGACATCCGCTACAAATACGTTGCCCGAAAGATCTGCTGCTAAGCCAACAGGGTTATTGAAACTAGCCAAAGAGTCAACACCATCTACATTGCCAAAAGCTCCATTTCCCGCCAAGGTAGTGACTACTCCTGTAGTGCTAATCTTGCGGATTTTGAGGTTAAGTTGATCCGCTACATACACATTGCCCAATGCATCTAACGCTACGCCAAAGGGATAGTTAAAAGTCGCAGCAGAACCTATACTATCGGTACTGCCAAAATTACCATTGCCTGCTATGGTTGTTACTACCCCTGCAGCACTTATTTTGCGGATTTTATGGTTGTACGAATCTGCTACAAAAACATTTCCGCTAGAATCTACAGCTACACTACTAGGATATCTGAAACTTGCATCATTACCAGTGCCATCGATGTCTCCTCGGACTCCATTTCCAGCCAAAGTGGTAACCACCCCAGTTGCATTTATTTTTCGGATTTTGTGGTTATCATAATCTGCAACATACACATTACCAGATAAATCCACGGCTATGCCACTAGGATTTTGGAAACTTGCGCTAGCCCCCACCCCATCGCTACTGCCAGAAGTTCCATTACCAGCTAATGTGGTTACTACACCAGCAGCACTCACTTTTCGGATTTTGTGGTTAGTTTGATCAGCAACATACACATTGCCAGCAGCATCTACCGCAATGCCTTTAGGATAATAGAAACTTGCGGTAGCAGCCCCGCCATCGGCACTGCCAAAAGCTCCTGACCCTGCGAAGGTGGTTACCACTCCTGCTGTGCTTACCCTGCGGATTTTGTGGTTAAGCATATCTGCCACGAACATATTACCAGTTTTATCTAAGGCTATCCCAAAAGGAGCACTAAAACTAGCCGCTGAACCAGCACCATCTGAACTACCTGTTGCTCCACTGCCCGCTAATGTGGTTACAACACCGGCAGAACTTACCTTACGTATTTTGTGGTTATAAGAATCTACCACGTATACATTGCCAGCAGGATCTACGGACACACCTTCTGGAGAATAGAAACTTGCCACATTGCTTATACCGTCGGCATTGCCTTGCACTCCATTGCCCGCCAAAGTAGTTACTACACCAGCAGTACTCACTTTGCGGATTTTGTTGTTAACCCGATCCGCCACATACACATTTCCCGAGGCATCAACTGTTAAACCAGTTGGAAAATCAAAACTAGCCACTGTGCTTGTTCCGTCGGCACTGCCTTGGATTCCACTGCCAGCCAAAGTTGACACTACACCAGCTGTACTCAATTTGCGGATTTTGTTGTTACCTGCATCTGCTATATACACATTGCCGGCAATATCTACTGCTACTCCTTTTGGATTATTGAAACTTGCCGAAAGTCCTGCACCGTCGGTACTGCCTTGTTCACCATCGCCCGCCACGGTGGTTACTACCCCAGTGGCACTCACTTTGCGGATAATATTGTTAACCTCATCCGCCACATAAACATTACCAGCAGTATCTACTGCTACTCCAATAGGATTATAGAAATTAGCCGAATCGCCAATGCCATCGGCAACGCCCTTCAGACCAGTACCCGCCAAGGTGGATACCACCCCTGCTGGACTCACCTTACGGATTTTATTGTTTCCCCAATCTGCCACATACACATTGCCAACAGCATCTACGGCTACACCTTTCGGATAATAGAAACTTGCCGAAGCCGCTGTGCCATCTTTACTGCCTTGCGCACCAGTTCCTGCAAAGGTGGTGACCACACCAGCAGCACTTACTTTGCGGATTTTGTTGTTGTTGTAATCTGCGACATAAATATTGCCAGATGCATCTACTGCAACGCCGGAAGGATATTTGAAACTTGCTGCAGACCCTATGCCATCATTATCCCAGCCCTTTCCAGCAAGACTACTAACGAAATACTGCCCATTGCCAGATACTGCACCGCCCGTATTAGTGGGTGTCCATGGACTTATTGGTGTACCCAATGAGTAGGTTTTGGGGGTACTTGGGTAGCTAATGTTGGGGGCTTGGGCTCGTACCTTGTGGATTGCAAAACAGAAAAAGAGGCTCGTCCATGCTAAGCACTTGCTTATGCCGGGGAGTAATTGTGTCATAAGGGTAAAATTAAATGTAATGATTGTTGATTAATAAATGAGCAGACCTTGCTTAAAGAATGTGCGTACAGATATAAGCATTGCAATAATAAGGGAATTAACCACTATCGCTAGTTTGTAAGGAATTATCCCAAAATTAAACCCCTCATCAAGTTGGCTCCTGATGGGGGGGGGCTCGCATCAATTGGATGCTATGGTTGATTATACTTCTTTTTAAACTACTCTTTCACAAAAAGCCGAGTCCATGCATTCTTTTCAGCAGTTAATACAAAGAAGTAGCAGCCTTTGGTTAGGTTGGTGTTGTTGACATCAATGGCGTATTTGGCTTTCACTAATCGAACCAATTTAGACTGGTTCAAATGAATATGAGATGATTCTTTAAAGGATTGTTATTTCTTTAATGGGGCGTACAAACAGGTTCGTCTCTACATATTAATTTATGCAAAAGATAGACCAGCATAGTTCAGCAAGCTTGGCAGACTATCAGTGTGCTTGTGATAAAAAGTTAGTTCCTCGTACAAATTATTCGCAAGACTACTAAAAAACCTGGTAGCAACTTATTTGATGGGGTTAGTTGTGGCAGCAAAAGGAATGTCTAATTGTTCCAACAGTTCTACAAACTTTAAATTTAATTTTTCCCTAAGGAAGTTAAACTCATTGGGGGTTTGATCCATGGAGGTGTAATATTCTATCTCTACTATGTGCGCAGTTTTGCCCGTATCTTTTAAGAAAACTGTGCTGCTAAGGATGTCTTCTTCAAATAATATGCGTTGAATGGATGGCGATAATTGCTGGAGTTGTACAGCTTTTGCTGTCAAACTGATGTCTAATTGTACCACCACTTTTCGCATGGTTCTTAGGCTAAGATTATCTACAATGCTGTCCACCATTTGCTTGTTGGGTACGGAAATAAAGGTTTTTTCTTCGGTTCTGATTCTCGTGCTTCTCAATCCTATTTTTTCAATCACACCAGTTAGGTTGTACACTTTTACAGTATCACCGACGGTAAAAGGGCGGTCGAAAAAAATAATAAAGGAAGCAATGAGGTTTTCCAAGCTTTCTTTGGTGGCTAGCGCAATGGCCGCACCTACAATGCTTAATCCTGTGATGAGATTACCCACATTCTTATTGAATCCAAACCGTAAAATGAGCAATAAACCGATGATGGCAATAATCATTTTAAAGAAGTCTTTGAAAAAAATAACCAATTGACTCTCCGTTTGGTCTTTCACTTTGCTGGCTTGTTCTTCTAAAATGAGTGCAGCAAAATCAATAATCCTTAAGCAAAGCCAGGTGAATGCAATAATTAAGGCAGTTGTAGAAGCTGTATCTACTACTTGAAAAAAAGTGGAACGGTAAATTTTAAAGTTGAGTGCAGCTGGATAGTTGAGTCTGTCCAGTGCCACGAAAGAAATAAACAGCAGTAAGAATATTTCTAAGGGCTGGATAATCAAGCTTACAAACGCAATCCGGTTAATTTTTTTTCCAGTACGTGCTACTAGTTTGTAAAAAAGGGTAGCAAAATATTTGGAAATAAATCTTTTGAGTAGTATGGCTAAGACAATCGCAAAGATTACGCCTAAGTAAGCCGCAACAGAATTGTGGTATATTTCTTTGTCTAACAATGAGTACATGGGCGCAAATTAATAGGCTTCATATATCCCTAACCCATCTTGGGTTAAGGAATAGAAGAATGGCGGTTTCTTTATGATTTTTTTCACTTGATATGGGGCGTTTTCAAACCTATACAAGGTTTTGGTGGTATCCCAAAAATTCGATTCAATATAAACGGCACTGTCATGCCCAGAAAATTTATTCCCGTTTACCTGTACATCTAGCCATCCTTTGGCTGGCAATGATTGCTTTAAGGCCCCGTAATAGTCAAAAACCTTCCAGCCATAGTGTTTATTGTATAGGTAAAGCAATCCATTGTTGTCAATAATGTGGTATGGTACGAAAACTTCCTTAAACTGCAGCCTGAAATCGAGGGTTTCGAGTTTTGACAAACCTGCATCATCAATCTTTTTGAGTTTATTGTCTATTTCATCAAAAAGCCAAATTTGGTTGTCATAACTCTGTGCAATGGCATTTACCTGTAGCAGGTTCTGCTCCCGTAAATCGATGGTGTTTCTGGGGTTTAATTGTTGATCCAAGATCAAAATAGTACTGTAGTCTTTGTAATACACCAACACTTTCATGGGGTTGGAAACATCTATGGTGTAGATATTGCCGAAACGCTGGCTTTCATTAAAAATGGCCACACTGTCTAGCTTACTATTTAGTTTTTTTATTTGATTACGGGTGGTTACAAGATAAATATTGCCCAAATTATCTACTGAAAAATTGGAATAATTGCCTTTGATTACCTGCTTTAATTGTAACAATAGTGGCAAAGTATCCATAGAAGGTGTTCCCCATGCAGTGAAGCATGAGGTGCAAATAAAAAACCAACAGACTGTGATTATTTTTCCCATGATAGTAGTTCCATGTTGTTGCCATCAAAGCAGGCATAGGTAAAGGTTCTAATCCAATCGCCTAAATTAATGTACCTGCTATTGCCCTCCAATGGAAAATCGAGTGGAAAATGTCGATGGCCAAAAATGAAATAATCGAAGTATTGCGTTTTGAGGGTTTCCTTGCAAAAAAGGATTAACCATTCTTTATCCTCGCCTAAAAACGCTTCGTCGCTCGTGCCTGTTTTCTCTTTGCTTCTCCGGCTCATGTAGTTGGCAATGCCCATGCCTAATGAGGGATGCAATTGTCCAAAAAGCCAATGGCATATTGGGTTACGGAAAATCTTTTTCAATGTTTTATAACCATGATCACCTGGGCCTAGTCCATCACCATGACCGATAAAAAATTGTTTCCCATTAAACTCGAAAGTTTTTGGGTGATGATACACAGGGATATTCAATTCCTGCTCAAAATAGCCACTCATCCACATATCGTGATTGCCCACAAAAAAATGAATGGGTATACCACTATCGGTTAACTCGGCCAGTTTTCCCAGTAGTCTAGTATATCCCCTTGGAACAACGGTTTTGTATTCATACCAGAAGTCGAACATATCGCCTACAATAAAAATCATTGCCGCATCGGCTTTGATGGCCTCCAGAAAGCGTACAATCTTTTTTTCTCTTTCGAGGCTTAGTACTCGATTGGGCGCACCTAAATGAAAATCTGATAGAAAGTATATTTTTTTAGAAATAGGTAGTTGCATTGATTAGGCTAAGCGACAGGTTGTTGTTCTGCTTTTATATAGAAATAAATGCTGAACAGCGAAGTGTAAAAAATTGGTTGAAGTCTTTTATAATGGCAAGAAACTAACGTTCCACTAAAAAGCAAAACACCTCTTTCGGGCCATGAACACCTACCACTAAGGTTTTCTCGATATCGGCAGTTCTGCTTGGCCCAGTAGCTAATGTAATTAGGGAAGGGAGCGATTTTTTATACTTTGCCTTTAGCAGGGAAAGACCATCTTTTATGTCAAAAACCAACTGGTCGGTATAGGCTATGCAAATATGTGTGGGCGCATAGACACTGGTGGTACGACCATTTTCTTGAGCTGCACTTAACACCAAGCTTCCCGTTCTTGCAACCAAGCATTCGCAAGTAGTTATTGCTACATCGCAGCTAGCAATATCGGTATAGTTGAAATTGTCAAAACCCATTTGCCTAAGCTGTTTACCGAGTTCAGGTTCAGCACAATAGCAGTTTTTCCAACCTCTTGTTGCCAGAAGTTGATCTAGATTTTCAGCCATTTCCTCTGTTGAAAGACAGTAAACAAACATTCCCAGCAATTTGGTGAAGTTCTCTGCAAATTCAATCTCTAGGTCTTTTGTGGATGGGTGAAAAAGTTGGTCTGCGTTGTTATTATCTTCAAACGGAACAGGCACCGAACTAGTCAGTGCCTGTTTTATTTTTCCTAATATTAGCTCTCTTGAATTAGCCATATTTATGCGATTGAGTCATTTCCATTTGCGGTTACGATGGTAGTTTCTGGTGGAGCAATTACCACTTCTGGTTCGCCGCTATCAATCATTTTTTTTGATTCAAATGGACGTTTACCAATGAGCAACTCCACATCGCTTTTGTGTAAGACTTCTTTAGATAATAATTCCTTGGCTAAAATTTCCACCTCAGCTTTTTTCAGGGTTAACAATTCAATGGTTAATTGATAAGCCCTATCGATTATAGCTTTCACTTCTTCGTCAATGATTTTACCAGTGCCTTCGCTGAATGGTTTGGTAAAAGTGTTTTCAGAAGATGGGTCGTAGAAGCTTACGTTGCCAATTTTCTCGCTCATACCATAAGCTGTTACCATACCGTAAGCCATTCTGGTAATTTGTTGTAAATCGTTACTAGCACCCGTAGAAATTTTTCCAAAGAAAATTTGCTCACTCGCCCTACCACCCAAGGTCATACAAATTTGATCCATTAACTGATCTACATTGTATAGATATTGTTCAGTGGGCGTGTATTGCGCATAACCCAATGCAGCAGTTCCTCTTGGCACAATAGTTACCTTTAATAAAGGATATGCATGCTCTAAAAACCAACCACAAATGGCATGACCTGCTTCGTGGTAAGCGATAATTTCTTTTTCGTGAGGGGCTATGATTTTGTTCTTTTTCTCCAAACCACCAATGACCCTGTCAATTGCATCTTGGAAATCAATCATTTCCACGGCCTGCTTGTCTTTTCTGGCAGCAATTAAAGCGGCTTCATTACACACATTGGCAATATCGGCACCAGCAAAACCTGGAGTTTGTTCGGCCAATTTGTTTACGTCTAGTGTTTCACTTACTTTAATGGGTACTAAATGCACTTTAAAGATAGCTTCCCTTCCTTTTACATCTGGTTTATCAATGCTGATTTGACGGTCAAATCTGCCTGGTCTAAGCAAGGCACTGTCCAATACATCAGGTCTGTTAGTCGCTGCAAGGATGATGATGCCTGTGTCGCCTCCGAAACCATCCATTTCCACCAATAATTGGTTGAGGGTGTTTTCGCGCTCATCATTACTCATCATTACATTTTTGCCCCTAGCTCTACCTATGGCATCAATTTCATCAATAAAAATGATACAAGGTGCTTTTTCTCGAGCTTGCTTGAACAAATCACGTACACGGCTTGCACCCACACCTACAAACATTTCCACAAAGTCGCTTCCGCTCAAGCTAAAGAATGGTACTTGCGCTTCCCCAGCCATTGCTTTTGCTAGTAAGGTTTTACCAGTACCGGGAGGACCAATGAGCAATGCGCCTTTGGGAATTTTACCTCCAAGCGCGGTATATTTCTTTGGATTCTTTAGAAAATCCACAATTTCCATTACTTCTACTTTGGCTTCGTCTAGCCCAGCTACATCACCAAAATTGATATTGACTTTAGCGCCTTTGTCAAAAAGAGTGGCTTTTGATTTACCAATATTGAACAATCCAGCACCGCCGCCAGCACCGCCGCCACCCATTTTTCGCATCATCACAATCCAGATTACTACGAAAATGAGGAGGGTAATTACATAGCTAGACCCTGGTCCAAAATAGTCTGGATCTTCTTTCACTACTATTGATACAGGTGTAATAGCAGGGTGTGCCTTATAAAATTCATCTAAACTGCTGTAGAAAACCTTCCAATCAACCACTTTAAATTCAAACAATGGGTTTCCTTTAGCCCTGCTCGGGGGGATTTTGTCTTTGAATTTAGTCAAGTAAAAGTCCTTTACTACGCTATCACTTTTGATGTAAACCCTTACAACCTCTTTGGTTCTTTCAAGCTCAATTTTTAATACATCGCCTTTAGCTAGCATTTGGTCGCGAAACTCCTGTTCGTTGGTATTGCTAACGTCTGGGCTGTTTTTGTAAAAAGTGGAAGCCACGAGTAAAGCGAATATTAAACCATAAATCCAATAAATATTAAACTTTGGTGGCTTTCTCGACGGTTTGTCCTCCCCTGAATTGGTGAAAGGTAATTTGGTGGGTTGTTTATCTTCCTTTGCCATAATTGTCTTCTTATAAATCTATTCTTCAATTTTTAAAATAATAACCCTCGCGGCTTATTTGTTCAAACATAACTTGTTAATCTCTGCTAAGATTCGTGTTTTTGCAATGGGGCATCGCTCCACATATCTTCTAAACGATAAAATTGGTGTGCTTCTGGGTGCATGATGTGTACCACAATGCTGATATAATCTACCAACACCCATTGACTGGTTTGTTTGCCTTCGTTTTTGTAGGGTCTTTCGTCGCAGTATTCGCGCACTTCATCCTCTATAAAGTCGGCAATTGCCCGCACTTGGGTGGTTGATGCAGCTTGGCAAATGATAAAGAAATCGGCAACAGCTTCTGGAATGTTTTTAAGGTCTAAGCTTACGATGTTGCTCCCTTTTTTGTCTTGTATAGACTTAATGATTGTTTTGAAAATTTTAGAATTTCGAGTAAGTCTAGTTATACCTTTTGATGGTGATTCTAATACGGAGAGTTGTTCCAAAAAGAAAATTTTAGTTAAAGTAATTTTTTATAAAAGTTTGCGCCAAATCTAGCATTTGCGATGAAGCACATTGATAATTAAGTAAGACGATTAACCAGTTGATTTATTTTATTTGCCTTCCTTAAATATTTGCAATAGTACAAAAAGGGTAAATTCAATAAGAATTAATTTATCTATCTTCGATTTCAAAAGTAGCAAATCTTTGTTTCCTTTTGGTAGTAATCATTTTTAAATTCAAAATAGCCGATGATTGGGCATCCATTTGTAGAATTAAACGAGACCGCCAGTACCAATAGTTATGCCATAGCGCAATTGCAAGCTAATTTATCCAAACATGGCACAGCCTATTTTGCCCACAAGCAAACTGCGGGCAAGGGGCAGCGGGGAAAGACTTGGAATACAGAACCCAGCAGCAATATTATCCTCTCTATTGTGCTTGAAATGCCTTACCTATCAACACAGTTACAGTTTCCACTTAGTTGTTCCATTGCATTAGCCTGCCATGATTTTTTTTCCTTTTATACCCAAGCAGTAACCAAATTAAACGTAGAAAATCAAGCGAATTGCTCCATAAAATGGCCGAATGATATTTATTGGGGTGACAAAAAGGCAGCGGGCATGTTGATCGAAAATGTGTACAGGGGTAGCGATTGGAAATGGGCGGTGGTAGGCATAGGCATGAACATTAATCAACTTTTTTTTCCGGAATCCTTACCTAATCCCATTTCATTGGCACAGATTACGGGGCAACAATATCCTGTAATTGCCCTAGCAAAAGAATTGTGCGGAATGGTGGAAAAAAGATGGCAGCAACTGCTAGAGCAACCGTCGTTGCTTCAATTAACTGCTTACAACAAGCTTTTATACCGATTGAACAAGCAGGTGAAATTTAGAAAAGGCGCCATTGTTTTTGAAGCGGGAATCAAAGGGGTTAACTCCTATGGCCAATTGGTTATCCAACAACAAGGAATAGAATCCTGTATTGATTTTGGAACAGTGGAAATGGTGGCTAATGTTTAGGCACTAAAGGTTAAATCGAAGCATCAAAGCGAAAAAACTTTATGCATCCCCAATCCATTCGACCCCATCGGGGGCGTACCAAAGACGTTTCATCATTATTCTATAAACACCAAATTCCTTGGGGGATTTACTAGAATAAAATGTAAAGTTCTAAACAATTAAGCTAAGTCATTTTTCAGAAAGGAGACTTGATTTGAAAAACAAGCTTGCTTATAAAGGCATTTCTTTTATAATATTGCTTAACATGATAGCATTACAACATTAACCTCCAATTCATTGATAAATAAAAGCTCTTGGTTAATCCAATACGCTAAAAAATTAAGCTTTTAAACTTTCAGGTTATTATTTTCTTTTTTCTAGTTACATAAATACATTAGCAAGTTGTAATACATCACTTAATAAAGAATAAAAAACACAGCTCCGTTAGCAATTAACATCAAATAGCTAGTATGTACAACTCATATTCTATTACGAAAGACTCATTTTTTACAATAATGTTCTTATCATTGATACCTAAGTCTTTGTAATTTGTTACAAAGACTTTATAAGTAATAGCAAAAACCTTATTACTGATTTCAAAGACTTTGTCATTGATACTAGCGACTTACACATTTATACTAGCAACCTTGTAATTAATACCAACAACGCTATTATTAATATCAACGACTATGTATTTTATATCAGCGACCTAGAATTTAATACTAAAGTATTTGACGTAACTATTAAACCCAATTATATTAGCATCAACAAGTTATATCTAACACACAGAATTTTTTGTTTGAAAAAAAGATTTTTTTATTTTTGCTACCGCAAATGATGACCGCAAGTTCACTATTGCTATTTGAGTTCTGATTAAATAATATAGAGTTATGGAAAAGTCTATCACTAGAAGGAAATTCAAAGGGTCTGATGCTTATTTGGTAAACCAATGCAGCTTTGTGCATGATTTGGTTGCACAAGATTTGGGAAAATTTACTGACTTGGACAAGTCTATTGATGCTGCGTATTTGAATGATTTTGCGGTATTCATTCAACAGGCATTTCAGGTAGTATCAGACGAAGTGGCCATCATTCCCCAAAAAAATGCCACTTTGGAAATGAAGGATCTGGTGAAAAAAGGCAAAAAACAGTATGAGACCTTGATGTATTTTGTTACCAAAAGGGCATTTCCTAACAATTCAGTCATTGCAAAAGAATTTGGCGTGGGCAAAATGCGCCACATGAGCAGCGCACAAGCAAGGTTTACCCTTTTTATGGAAACCCTATTTCAAAAAGCAACGCATTATAAAACCGAATTGGTGGCTGCGGGTTGTCAACCTACCCTCATCGACCAATTGGAGCTGACTGCCAAAGCATTGCTACAGATAAATGTGAAAAAAGAAACGCTCAAGCGTAGCCGACCTGTGCTTACAGGTGACAGGATAATGGTGTTGAACAATTGCTATGCGGTGGTGAATGTATTAAATGCCGCTGCCCGAATTGTTTACAGCGATGATGCAGCCAAGAAGAAGGCATTTGTATATAAACCTGCCACAAAAAAAGGCCAACAATCAACCCAATTGGAAGGCAGCATTGAACCTGCGTGTATGGAAACCATGTTTGATTTGCCCTACAAGCCCGAACGCACTATTGGGCTTCGAGCTATTGGTACCGATTTGCAGTTTGGTTTTAGTAATGATGGTAACAACATTATTGGCAAGACGATCATGTTAAAAGCAGACGACTTCCTCCTAATAAAATGCAAACAGATAGCCCCAGAGGGCAATCAATTCATTTGCATGAACCAATCGCAGATTACTGGTACGTACGTGGTCGAATGGGATGGTTAGGGGCGGGCAAATAGGTTGGGTGGTTATGTGGATTGGGCGGACATATAGTTAGGGCAGACACATAGGTCGGGCGGACACGCAGGTTCGCCCCTACGTGTGGATTTCATTCGATGGTGGTCTCGTGCGGTTCATTTTCCGAAGGAGAAAAAATATACATACGCACATCACATCTTTTAAACCCCGGTTATTTTTCTGTGGTGATAAAGCAATGATTCCCTATACATTTGCGCCAGTTCTTTTTTAGACTTATCAAGAAAGGCAGAGGGAATTGGCCCTGTGAAGCCTTGGCAACCCAAACATGCAGCAACCGCTTGTTTAGAAGGTGCCAACTCCATCGCACAAAATATTGTGGCGAAGAGATAAGACAGCGTTGGTTTTTTGTTGACATCATGGATTGGGTCGCTTCATTTGCTCCCTCGTTTATAAACTTCAAAGCCCGTTTGGATTATCCCATTCGGGCTTTTTTGTTGCTGGTTAGCTTGATAGGTATTGATTGAAATTAGTATTGTACCTACTGCTTTCCCGTTGCACTTTGGTGCAGAAAAGCGGTGTTATCCATTTTGAATGTCAGAAATATTTTACTCGAATAAGCCGTTTACCTTGGAGTCGGGCATTGTCCTGCCTTCTATTCATTTAGCCTATACCACCTTGGGGCAAATGAATGCAGCAAAAGACAATGTGGTGTGGATTTTTCATGCGCTTACGGCCAACGACGACCCAGCAGATTGGTGGCACGGACTGGTGGGGGAAGGCTGTTTGTTTACCCCGGAAAAATATTTTCTAATCTGCGTAAACATGCCAGGCAGTTGCTATGGCAGCATTGGCCCTACAGAAATTAATCCAGAAAATGGCCTCCCCTATTACCACGATTTCCCTTGGTTTACCATAAAGGATATGGTGAAAGCCTATCAATTACTGCAGGCTTATTTGGGTATAGAGCGCATAAAAATTGGGCTTGGGGGATCGATGGGTGGGCAACAATTGCTAGAGTGGGCGGCTTCTGAACCGAATATGTTTGACTACATCATTCCCATTGCCACCAATGCCAAACATTCTGCTTGGGGCATTGCCTTCAACACCTCGCAGCGTATGTGCATAGAACTAGATGCATCTTGGCAAGAGCAACACGAACTTGCGGGCATCAATGGCCTAAAAGTGGCCAGAAGTATTGCTTTGCTCAGTTACCGAAACCATGATACCTACCATATTAAACAACAGGGCGTAACCACTGCCACTGCTTCGGAATCGATTCAACATCAGGTGTTTAAGGCTACCACTTATCAACAATACCAAGGAGAAAAATTGGCTAAACGCTTTAATGCCTTTAGCTATTATGCACTCACGAAAGCAATGGACAGTCACGATATAGGCAGGGGGCGGCAATCGGTAGAAGCAGCTTTGGCTGGTATTACCGCTCGCACCTTGACCATCGGCATTTCCAGCGATCTATTGTTTCCCGTGCAGGAGCAAGCCTTTTTGGCAAAGCATATTCCTAATGCACAGCACGTTTCCATTGAATCGTTGTATGGGCATGATGGTTTTTTATTGGAATTTGCCCAGATAGAGCGAGTGATTGCAAGTTTTTTATCAAAAGAGGCAAGGTGAAATAATGCTTGCTGTAAGAAGGAATTGGCTGCCAAGTGAAGAGATTTTCTAGGGTGCATAAAAGTTTTTCGCAGTTATTAGCTAAACCTCACCCAACCCCTCTCCGAAGGCGAGGGGCAAAACGAAAAACTTTTATGCACTCATTTTCCACCCTAACTGGATAACACAAAAATCATTTGTAGTAATGATGTAAAGGAACTGGTAAAAGGTGTAATAGACTAGGGTTACAAGTGTGCGATGTTTGCACAAGTAACGATTCGGATATCGTTACATAAACTTGAAATCATGAACAAAAACGAAACTTTACAGAAAGATGTACAGGATGCCATTAAATGGGAGCCTTCTTTAAAGGCTGCTGAAATTGGAGTGATTGTGGCTAGTGGAATCGTTACGCTTACGGGTACTGTGGATAGCTATACCAAAAAAAACAGGGCTGAATCTGCTGCGAAAAATGTAGTGGGCGTAAAAGCAGTGGTGGAGGAAATTAAGGTAAACTTTGAAGGACAGGATAAAAATTCCGATCAAGAAATTGCTGCCAATATATTAAGTGCATTCAAATGGAATTGGGATGTACCCAACGATTGTATTAAAGTGAAAGTAGAAAGTGGCTGGGTTACCCTTGAGGGAGAAGTTGGTTTTAATTATCAAAAAGAAGCCGCCAAAAAAGCAGTTTCGGAATTAGTTGGGGTAAAAAATGTGGCCAATAATATTATTGTAACGCTGGATACCCAAGACGATGTAGAACAAAAAGATATTGAGCGCGCATTGTCACTCAATTGGTCGGTAAGTAATCAAGATATTGTTGTGCATGTAGTGGGCAATCGGGTAACCCTAAACGGTTCTGTTGCTTCTTTATATCAAAAGGATGAGGCTGGACGAATTGCGTTGAACGCTCCTGGAGTTTGGGATGTGCAAAATGATATTGAAGTTTCCTACGACAGACTAAGGATGAATTAATGGATTTTAATTCCCAACTATTTATACCTGAATAATAATTACCAATACCTATGAAATCTACCTTAATGAGCTTTTGCGTTATTGTACTCCTATTAACGCTACTTAGTAGTTGCGAAGGACCTGCATACGTAAGTGCAGAACCCGTTGTAATAGAAGAACCCCGTCCACCACCACCAACAATAACACATGTATGGATAGGTCATGACTGGAGGTGGAACAACCAAAGCCGGAGCTATCACCAAGTTCCAGGACATTGGAGTCCTCCCCACCGTGGTAGGAATTACCAACAAGGAAACTGGCAAACTGGCCCAAAAGGACACCATTGGAACAGAGGAAGATGGAAATAACTTCTAAACAAACCCCTGCGCTATCAACTAAGATACCGTAGCATAAATAGCCGATTCCTGATTAACCAATATAAAAACCATGCATAATGTCCGCAACTTTATGTATGGTCTTTTTTTGTGCCTAAGATGCTCTAAAATTTGAGTGCTACAAGCTGAATTTCAATTTAGGCGATGGCAATTAAACCGTGGTTGTGATTACTTTTATTCATAAGCATCTATATTTTGAAGTCAGCTTATGATTTTCCTAGCATCTTTTTTAGTGCTTCTAATTGTTTAGCCATTTCACTAATCACTTGATCTTTCTCAGTAATAACCCTATTCTTTGTTTCAATTTCATCCCTTAAAGCCTGCTCCATTGCATTCACCGTTCTCCAAGCTTCTTGTTCTTTTTCTATTAGTGCACGCTCTTCGGCGTTGATGCCGGTGTAATGTAGCAGGTCAGTCATAATTTTTATGTCTTCATCGCCATCGGCGGAGTGCGTAAATTCTTTGATAATTTTTGTGCTGTCAATAAAATGATTCTGTTCAAAAACACTCAAGAGTT